>SHUX01000015.1 GCA_009694475.1 Thermoleophilia bacterium | reverse complement strand
TTACGCTCGGGCTCGTCGGTGACCGTCTCGAGCAGGTGCGCTTTGGCACCGATGCCTGCGCCGCTACGACCGCGGCTGCGGCGTGGCTCGCAGCGCGTGCTGAAGGAGGGAGTTTGCTCGATGGCGCTCGGCTCGGATTAGCCGAGGTGCTCGCAGGTGCGACGATCGAACCGACTGGTGCGGAGTGCGCACTAACGGCGGTTGATGCCTTTCACGCTGCGATTGGCGATGCCGTGGCGCGCGGTGCCGTCGTACCAGCCGATCCCAACCGCGTTGTCGTTGCGATGAGCGGTGGTGTGGACTCCGCGATGGTGCTGACGCAGACCGTTGCCGAAGGGCACGAGGCCGTCGGCGTGACGCTGCGGCTCTGGATCGACCCCGAGGCGCCGTCGCCCGAGCGCGCCTGCTGCGCGCCGTCGGCCGTCCGCGCTGCTCGGGATCTCTGCCACCAGAACGGCATGCCACACATCGCACTCGATCTTCGCGACGACTTCCGTGCCGCAGTCGTCGATCCATTCGTGGCGGGCTACGCGGCCGGTGAGACGCCCAACCCGTGCACGACCTGCAATGGCGCCTTCCGCTTCGATGCAATTGACCGCGTTGTGCAGCGACTCGGCGCAGCAGCGTGGCGGACCGGGCATTACGTGCAGCTCGTTGATCAAGCGGGCACGCCACTGGTGGCGCGTGGCGTCGACGCGACGAAGGATCAGTCGTACATGCTGGCCCTTGTCGACCCAGAGATTCTCACGCGGGTGCAGTTTCCACTCGGCGCACGCCACAAGGTCGACGTGCAGCACGAGGCGGCAGAGCAGGGCTTGGCAGCGGCCAAGGCACTCGAGAGTCAAGAGGTCTGCTTTCTTGGTGGTGGCGCGCTGGCGCCCTTTCTGGAACGGCAGGGCGTGACGATGACACCAGGTCCGATTGTTGATGAGGACGGCGTTGAGCTCGGCACGCACGCCGGTGCACTCGCCTACACGCCCGGCCAGCGGCGCGGTCTAGGCGTCTCGCGCGGCACCGAGGCACTCCACGTGCTGCGCATCGACGCACCGTCGAATACCGTCGTCGTCGGGACCGTTGGGAGGCTCCGCCGCCGTGAGGTTGCGCTTCGCGACGTCCAGGTACGCGCGGATGTTCCACGCATCGACGCCTGCTTCCGCATGCGAGCCACACCGGTGGCAGGCCGCCTCGAACGCGGCCTCGATGGCACCGGTACCGTGTATCTCGACGCCGACGCCCACCAGATCGCCCCGGGCCAGGTTGCTGCGCTCTACGACGGCGAACGCATCGTCGCCGCGGGCATCGTCGCTGGCTGACGGGCTGCGCGAACCGGATCGCGTACCGTTCACAGACGATGTTGGCTCGAGAAATCCGCGCTGCCTACCGCGACTACTTTGCCGCGCACGACCATCTCGTCGTGCCGTCGGCGAGTCTCGTGCCCGCCTCGCTCGATCCGTCCGTCCTGCTGACCACCGCGGGCATGCAGCCCTTTAAGCCATATTTTCTCGGCGTTGAGCAGCCGCCACAGCAGCGTCTGACGAGTGTGCAGAAGTGCTTCCGAACGACCGATATTGATGAGGTCGGCAAGACCGCTCGGCACCTGACGTTTTTCGAGATGATGGGCAACTTCTCGATTGGGGACTACTTTAAGGCTGGAGCGATCGAATTTGCCTGGGGTCTCGTGACGGGTGCCTGGGGGATCGACCCCGCCAAAGTCTGGATTACCATCTTTGCTGGCGACGAGCAGGTGCCCGCCGACGACGAGGCGCGCGGTCTGTGGGTCGCGCAGGGCGTCGACCCAGATCGCATCATTGGTCTCGGCCGCAAGGATAACTTTTGGCAGGCTGGTCCGACGGGGCCGTGTGGACCATGTAGCGAGCTCTATTACGACCGTGGTGCCGAGCACGGCTGTGGACGCCCCGTTGGCGCCGACGGCTGCGCGCCAGGTTGCAACTGCGATCGCTTCCTCGAGTTTTGGAACCTCGTCTTTATGCAGTACGACCAGGCCGAGGATGGCTCACTGACGCCACTGCCAAACCAGTGCGTCGACACGGGAGCCGGCGTCGAGCGCGTTGCGGCCTTGCTGCAGAACGTGCACTCGGTCTATGAGACCGATGGTTTTCGGTCGATGATTTCGGCGATTGAGGAGTGGACCGGCACGTCGTACGAGGCCGGTGGCATCCAGACGAAGGCGCTACGCGTACTCGCCGACCATGGTCGCGCGATGACGTTCCTCGCCGCCGACGGTGTCCTGCCCGCCAACGAGTCGCGCGGCTACATCCTGCGGCGCGTGATCCGTCGTGCCGTTTCGCATGGTCATCGCCTCGGTATTCAGGGCACGTTCCTAACGCGCTTGGCCGAGCTCGTGATCGCGCAGCTCGGCGATATCTATCCCGAGCTCGTGCAAAATCGCGACGACATCTTTCGCATCCTCAGCGGTGAGGAAGAACGCTTCCTACGCACGCTCGAAACCGGCACGGCGCTGCTCGACGATTGTATTGAGCGCGTCCGCAGCGAGGGTGGCGTCGCGATCCCGGCCGCCGAGGCCTTCCAGTTACACGACACTTTTGGTTTTCCATTCGAGCTGACGCAAGAGCTAGCGGCCGAGCAAGATCTCTCCGTCGATGAGGCTGGCTTTGCCGAATTGATGGAGAGCCAGCGGCACCGCGCCCGTAGTGCTGCCGGCAAGGGTGGCGGTGTCGACCTTGATCGCGTGGCGACATTCGCACGCGCAGCCGGCTTTGTGACAACCTTTTTGGGCTACGACGAACTTGATATCCGAACACGCATCGGCGCGCTCGACGACCTCGGCGAGGGGCGCTTGGCAGTCAAGCTGCGCGAGTCGCCGTTCTACCCTGAGGGTGGTGGACAGGTCTCGGATGCCGGTTCGATCGAATCCGACACTGGCCGTGCAGCAATCGTCGAGGTGATTCGCTTCGACGGTGATCAGACGTTGATCGTGGCGGTCGAACGCGGCACGTTGACGGATGGGCAGGAGGTGCGCGCGCTGGTCGACCCGAACCGCCGCCGCCCAACAGCCGCGAACCACACGGGCACGCACGTGCTGCATCGGGCGTTGCAGGAGGTGCTTGGCGACCACGTGCGCCAGAAGGGCTCCTCCGTTCGGCCCGACAAGCTACGTTTCGATTTTTCGCACGATAGTGCTGTCACCGCCGAGGAGTTGGCGCGGGTCGAGGACATCATCAACCGTGTCGTCGTTGAGGGGCATCGAGTCTTTACGTTCGAGACCTCGCAGGATGAGGCGCGTGCGCTCGGCGCGATGATGCTGTTCGGCGAGAAGTACGGCGACGTGGTGCGCGTCGTCGAGATTGAGGGCTTTTCGCGCGAGTTGTGTGGTGGCACGCACGTCTCGACGACAGCGGAGATTGGCCCGATGCGCGTGACGTCCGAGTCGAGTGTTGGCCAAGGCGTGCGGCGCATCGAGGCGATTACGAGCGGAGTCGCAATCGAGCAGTTGCGAGCCAGCGAACGGGCGGCCGACGAGGCAGCCCGCGCCCTCAAGGTCTCGCCCGAGCAGTTGCCCACGGCAGTACGCGATCTACAGGCCAAGGTGCGTGAGCTCGAGAAGCAACTGAAGGCTGGCGGTGGCGGTGCGGCCGCCGATGCGCAGGTCGCTGCACTGGCTGCGGGTGCGGTCGCGCACGGCGACGTCAACGTTGTTGTTGCGAGTGTGGGCGAGATTGGTGCGGATGCCCTGCTGGAGTTGGCAGATCTTTTGCGGGGTAAACTCGGTTCGAGCATCGTGATGCTGATTGGCGAGAGTGGGGGCAAGCTGCAGTTGGTCTGTGCCGCTACCCCAGAAGCCGTGGCAGCGGGTGCCGATGCGGGTGCCGTCTTGAAGGTCGCGGCTCCGCACGTTGGCGGTGGCGGAGGCGGTAAGCCGAACCTTGCGCGCGCCGGCGGCAAGGACAGCGGTGGTATCGACGCGGCACTCGAGGCCGCGCGTGGCGTGCTTGCCGAGCAACTTCCGGTCTAGCCCGCGCACGTTGGGGGAGCATTCACGCGTGCTGCGTGCGACGCGGGCGGCTAGGGTGCGCCTGTGAAGGTCCTGGCTCTCGACTACGGCTCGGCGCGAACCGGGCTCGCAATTAGCGATGCCTCGGGTGCATTGGCGCGTCCGCTCACGTTCGTCGAACGCATTGGTACGCCGGCTGGCATCGAGCAACTGCTCGCTGTCATTGCGGAGGAGGAGCCAGAGTTGTTGCTCGTCGGTCTACCCGTGCTGGCCGATGGTACGCGGGGAGCGCAGGCCAACGCCACGCTCGCATTTGTCGGTCGCCTGCGGGCGGTCTGCGCTGTGCCAATCGAGTTTGAGGACGAGCGCTTCACGAGTCGAATTGCAGAGACGAAAGGAGGAGCCAGCAGCCTCGATGATCGTGCCGCTGCCGTGCTCCTACAGGGATGGCTAGACACCCGCACCGACCAGTAAGCCGCCGCCGCTTCGCGGTGATCGCCGTAGCGGTGATCGCCGTGCTGGCTTTGGCCTGGATTGGTATTACGCGCCTCGTCAGTGATCCTGCGCCACCGCCCGGAGCGCCGGTCTCGGTCACGATTCCCCAGGGGTCGAGCGCGACGCAGATCGCCGAACTCTTGGCCGAGGCAGGCGTAATCCGCGACGTTGGTGGGTTCGTTGAGCAGGTCGTCGCCGATGGCCTTGGCGGTGGCTTTCGTCCCGGCACCTATAGCTTTCGAACGAATGAGGTTTACCGACGGATCGTCGACCAGCTCAACGCAGGACCAGCCGACACGTCGGCAAGCCAGCTCGTGATCCCCGAGGGATATGCGATCTGGGATATCGAGGCCGCGGTGGCAGAGGTCGGCATCACGCCCAAGCAGTATCAGCAGGCGCTCGCAGGTCACCAGCCCCCCGGGGACTTTCTCGAGGCGGGCGAGGAGGCCACCACACTCGAAGGATTCCTCTTTCCCGCGACCTACGATGTGGGTCTCCCGACCAACGCCAACCAGCTCGTCAAGGATCAGCTCGGTGCCTTCGCGGCCAACATCGCGAGCGTCGACTTCGCCTACGCAGAGTCGCGCAATCTGACACGCTACGACGTCCTCAAAATCGCTTCGCTGATCGAGCGCGAAGCACGGGCACCCGAGGATCGGCGAAAGGTCAGCGCGATCATCTATAACCGTCTCAGGGCCGACATGCCGACTGGGATGGAGTCCGGCATCCAATACGCAACGGGCGCCTGGGGCATCCTCACCGCCAGCGACCTCGAGCTCGAGTCGCCCTACAATCTCTGGGTCCGGCGAGGGTTGCCACCAACGCCGATCTGTAATCCCGGCCTCGCCTCGCTCAAGGCAGCAGCGAACCCGGCCAAGGTCGACTATCTCTACATGTACGCGATCAAGGGTGACGCCAAAGGGCGCCACTATTTCACTAACAACTACGACGATTTTCTGAAGTATCAGAAGGAGCATCCTTACCCGTGATTAGCGGCACCACCCGACTGCTCGGCGTGATCGGTGATCCGGTCGCGCACTCACGCTCGCCCCGGATGCAGAACGCTGCGTTGCAGGCGCTCAGGCTCAACTGGGCGTACGTGCCGCTGCCTGTCAAGGCCGCCGATCTCGAGCGCGTGCTGCGTGGGCTGCAGGCTGTCGGTTTCGTCGGCGTCAACGTGACGGTGCCGCACAAGGAGGCCGTGGCGCAACTCGTCGACGAGTTGCGGCCAACGGCGCAGGCCAGCGGCTCGGTCAACACCGTGATCTTCGCCGAGGATGGGCGTCTCGTTGGCGACTCAACGGACGGGCCTGCCATTGCTGCGGCGATCGCCTCCGAAATCGAGGAGACCTATACGGGCAGCGTGCTCGTACTTGGCGCTGGTGGCTCTGCCCGCGCGGCTGCGGCAGCGCTTGCTCAAGATGGCTGTGCCGTTCAGCTCTATGCCCGCCGCTTCGAGGCCGCTGAGGCGCTCGCCCGCGACCTTGCCGGCTGTGGCAACGTCGTGGCCCTTGCCGCCCTGCCGGACCCGGTTGCTGGTGTCGTCGTTAACTGCACGCCGGTCGGGGCGCTGGTGGACCCAGAAGGCATGCCGCTGCCGGCCTCTCGGCTGCTCGACGTCCGCGTTGTCGTCGACCTCGCCTACCGCGCCGATGCCACGACAACGCCATTGATTACCGCCGCTTCCGAGACGGGCTGCGCGGTTGTCGATGGTCTGGAGGTGTTGGCGCGTCAGGGTGCCAAAGCGCTGGAGATCTGGACGGGCGAATCGGCACCACTAGAGGTGATGCTGGCAGCAGCCCGCGGCGACTGAGATCATGGTCGGCCTCGCGGCAGTAGTCGGCGCGTTGCTCGGCGTGATCGCCGTTCGCCTGGTGGTCTGGTTGCCGCAGGGGATCGATGAGCGACTCGAGCAGCCGCCCTGGACGCGGCAGGCGACGCGACCGGCGCTGCTGGTGGCTCTTGGGACTGCGCTTGGACTGGTGCTTGGTCTGCTTGTGCCGAGTGGGGTGGACTTGGCGCTCGGACTGGTGCTCGTGGCGGTGCTGCTGCCGGCCGTCGCGATCGATATCGCTTGGCGTATTGTGCCCGATACGCTGGTGGTGACGGGTGTTGTTGGTGCCCTCGTGGTGCTCGCGCTTGGCCGTCCAGAGGCGTTGGTCGACCACCTTCTAGCGGCAGCGATTGCGGGTGGTTTGGCGCTCGGCGTGGCGCTGGTTTCGCGCGGCGGCTTTGGGTTGGGCGACGTCAAGTTGGTGGCGATGTTTGGCATTGCGATTGGGCCCTCACTCCCCCTGGCGATTGTGATTGGCTTTGGCGTTGCCGTGCTTGTTGCGCTTCCGGTATTGCTACTGCGGGGGCGTCGTGCCACCGTGCCACTGGTTCCATTCTTAGCCGTTGGTGCGTTGGTGGCCGTGACGGGTCAACTGGCCGGGTACTTCGTGCTCTGAGCGGGAGGGGAGACTGTAATCAAACCGTGATCTTCTATTTAAAAGATCACCACATTAAGCGCGTACTCTTGAAGACAAGCAACGGTCCCTCCCTCAGACTCGTTGCCCGACGCGCCACCAAGGCCGTCTGGTCTCAACCGTCGCAAGGCGGATCCTCCCACCTCGAGCGTCGTGCCCCTTGCGGGCGCGGCGCTCAGAGGTTTGGGGAGCCGTACGATCTCGCTATGGCTCCGATTCGTCAGGTCGCCCCGGGTGGCAACGTTGAGTTTGAGGTTGATGCTGCGTCGCAACACGCCGCCTGGCGTGTCGCGGGTAAGCGGGCCACAGTCACGCGGGCGCGAGCCGTCGCGGGTGACGAGGCCGTCGATCGAATCCTCCGCACAGTCGTCGCACAGTTGCGCGGCGACGCAGTCACGGCTGGCGACGACAGCGCGGCGCTCCGAACCTTTGCCGCGATGATCTGGGCGGGGCGAAACGGTGGCACTACTGCGCAGGCAGGCACCGAGCAGAACCGTCTCTTCTAACCCCCGTGGATCACCGCGGCGCCTTCAGGCGCCGCTGAGGATCGCGAGCTCCTCGAGCGCCTTGTCAAACAGACCGTCGAAGGTGTCTGCCGGTACGGGTGTGCTCGCAGCTTGCGCCAGCGCATCGAGGGCGGCAACGGCACGCGCGTAGATACCGGGCGCCAGCGCCAGCAGTGAGGTATCCGCAGCGGCGAGACGTGCGCGAGCAGAGACAATGCGCGCCTGCGCATCGGCATAGGCAGTCGCATCTTCGATCGTGCCGGTCGGCACGGCCCCGTCGTAGAGTGGTTTGGCGGGGGCAAGTTCGGCGCTCACCGCCTTGGCGTTCGCCCTCGCCTGGGCCGCTAGCAGCGCTAGATCAGGTGAGGATGATCGTCCGAGGAACATGCCGCCAGCAAAACCAAGCACGATCGCGAGGAGGGCGATCAGGCCGACGACGATTACGAGGCGGGCTGTAAACTCGGTGTCACCGTCGTTCTGCCAGGCGCTCATAGGGCACAGCATGCCGCAGACGGAGCCCACAGAGGCGCACTTAGGGTACCCTTCGTCATGTGCCTAGAGCGATCAGTCTCCAGCTCGAATCTGTGACGCGCCGGTTTGGCTCCCTGCTGGCGCTCGACGGGGTCACGCTCGAGGTCTACAGCGGCGAGATCCTCGGTATTCTCGGCCCCTCGGGCTGTGGCAAGACGACGCTGCTCAACCTGATCGCCGGCCATATTCGCCCCGATGCTGGCACCGTCACGATCGCGGGGCGCGTTGTCGCCAGTGGCGGTACGTGGGTCGCCCCGCAGGATCGTCGCGTCGCGATGGTCTTTCAGGACTACGCGCTCTTTCCCCACCTGACGGCAGTTGAGAACGTCTGCTTTGCCTTGCCGAAAGCACAGCGCAAACATGCTGCTGCGCGCGGTCGCGAGTTGCTCGCCGTGCTCGACGTGGAGGAACTCGCCGAGCGCCGACCAACCGAACTTTCGGGCGGGCAGCAGCAGCGGGTCGCCCTCGCCCGCGCCCTCGCCCAAGAGCCCGAACTCGTGTTGCTCGACGAGCCGTTCGCCAGCCTCGATCAGACGACGCGTGATGAGGTGCGTACCGAGATCATCGGACGACTGCGCGAGACGGGCCTGACCTGCATCTTCGTCACGCATGACCAAGAGGAGGCGCTGTCGATCTCCGATCGTGTCGCTGTCATGCACGCGGGACAGATCCTGCAGGTCGACGAGCCCGAGGTTCTCTACCGCAAGCCTTTCTGCAGTGAGGTGGCCGATTTTATGGGTCGCGCCAACGTGCTCGAGGGGATTGGTCAAGGCGATCGTGTCGACACCGCACTCGGCGCGTTCGCACTGCTCGGTAGTGTGACGGGTCCCGTTCGTGTCTTCATTCGCCCCGAACTGGTCGGGGTGGCGCGAGACGAGACCGGTTCGGTGATGGTCGAATCGCGCGACTTTCGAGGCCACGATGTCGTCTACGGATTACGGTTGCCGGATGGTTCGCTCGCCTGGGCGCATCGTCCAAGCATCGACATGGTGGACGTTGGTGATCGTGTTCGGATCGATCCTCAGCCCGGCCATGCCGCGCTCGTCCCCGTTGCTTGGGGCACGCCTCCCGGCTAGGGGTGTGGCCGCGCCTCAGGGCGAATCAGCAGGAAATAGACAGGGATCGCCGAGATCGCGATCAGCAGCAGCGCCGGTACCGCCGCCGAAGCGTACTCGGCAACGTTGGTCTTCTGCCAGATGATCGTCGCGGGTGTCTCGAACCCGTTGGGGCGCAGCAGGAGCGTGGCTGGCAACTCCTTGATCGCGGTCAGCACCACGAGCGCCGCGCCCGTCAAGACTCCGGGGGCCGCGAGCGGCAGCGTCACCCGCACCAGCGTCCCGAGTGCTGAACGGCCCATCCCACGCGCTGCCTGTTCGAAGCGAGGGTCGACGCGCTCCCAGCCACTCCGCGCACCACTGATCGCCTGTGGCAGTAGACGCACGACGTAGGCCAGCACTACCAGTGCGACTGTCTGATAGAGAAACGGTGCCGTGCGGATCGCAAAGAAGACGAGGCCGAGGCCGACCACGATGCCTGGCAGCGCGTACCCAACGTAGGAGACGCTCTCGATCCAGCGTGGCAGGCGGCCCTGTGAACGGGCGACCAGCGCCGCCACCGGCAGTGCCATTACGACGCAGACGATCGCTGCAGCGCTCGAGACACCAATCGCGTTGGCGGCAGCGGGCAGTGCTTCTACTAGTTGGGAGAGCAGGCTTGCGTCGCCGATCAAGGTTAGCCCCCACCAGCCAAGAATCGCTAGCGGGAGAATCAAAGCGAGGCTGACGATCGTTACGACGAAGGCGATCGCACCCACCCGGGCAGTCCGTCCGAGCTCGAGTGGGGTGGTCGCCTCGCGGGCGCGCACGCGGCGGCGGGCAGCGATTGTCGAGCCGCGGAGGGTCCACTGCTCGGCGCCGACCATCAGGAGGGCGAGGGCCGCCAGTACGAGTCCGACGGCGGCGGCACCGGCTGGGTCGTAGAGTGCGTCGTAGCGCAGGAAGGCCTCGCGGGTGAGGGTGGTGCAGCGCAGCAGACTGACAACGCCGAAGTCGCTCATGGCGTAGAGCGCGGCGAGTAACGCGCCGGCAATCACGGCCGAACGGATCTGGGGGAGTGTCACGCGGACGAACGTCTCGAGTGACCCGCGACCCATGCCGCGGGCGGCCTGTTCGAGTGCCGGATCAATGCGCCGAAGTGCCGATGCTGTCAGGAGCAGGACGTAGGGATAGGTAAACAGCACGAGCACGATCGTCGACCCGAGCAGGCCGTCGACGGTGGGGAAGCGAAACACGCCGAGTGGTTCGAGGGCTTGGGCGAGCAGTCCGCGTGGTCCCAGCGCACCGAGGAGCGCGAGCGCGCCGACGTAGCTCGGAATTACCAGCGGGAGGGCACCCAATACGAGGGCGATGCGGCGTAGCGGCAGATCCGTACGGATTGTCAGCACCGCCAGTGGCACACCGATGCCAACGGCGCCGACGGCGACGAGGATCGCAAGCACGAAGGTGCGGATCGTAGCTGGGCCAATCGTGCCGGCATCAAGCGATTGCAGGCCGCCGCCTGCTGTCGCACGTGCGACGAGATAGACGATCGGAGCGATCGCAATAATCAGCGCCGGCAGTGCTGCAACGAGTAGCAGCCTCCGGCGTGGTGCAGCTGTGGGCGATTGGCTCAGCTGACGAGCCCGGCCTGCCGGATCATCGCGATCGTACTCTCGAGGTTTTCACCGAGTTTGGCGAGATCGACGTCGGGGCCGAGGTGCTCGGCGAGCGGCGGCAGATCGGCGGCACGCTCGAGGCCCGGCTGGGCGGCGTTGAGCGGGTACTCACGCTCCTCCGCGTCGTTGGCGAAAAAGACCTGCCCCTCGGTCAGTAGCCAGTGGACAAAGGTCTCGGCGTCCTGCTTGTGCTTGGTCGTGGAGAGGATACCGACGGCCGAGACGTTGACGAGCGAACCCACATCGGTTGGGTCGAAGTAGTGGTTGGCGAGCGGAGCGTTCGGGTCGCTATCACGTTTTTCGTAGAGGTAGTAGTGGTTGACGAGGCCGGTGTCGATTTCGCCGGAGGCGATTGCATCGACGATCTGACCGTTTTTCTCAAACGTCTTGACGTGTTGGGCGAGTCCGTCGAGGAACGCCTGCGTCTGCTCGTCGCCGATCGTCTCGCGTAGGGCACTGACGAAGCCGACGAACGAGGCGTTGGTAGGGGCAACGCCGACGTCGCCGAGCTTCCAGTCGGGGCTGGCGAGGTCAATGACGGATGCCGGCAGTGCGTCACCCTGGACGCGATCGGTGTTGTAGGCCAGCACGCGGATCCGTCCCGTCACGCCGACCCAGAGACCGGCGGGGTCGCGGTAGCGTGGGTCGACGAGGTCGAGGTCGACTGGTGGGAGCGCCGACAACTGAGGATCGATGATGCCAATCGAGCCGGCATCTTGGGCGTAGAAGATGTCGGCCGGAGAGGCGTCACCCTCCTCGCGAATCGTGGCGGCCAGTTCGGGCGACTCGCCCCAGCGGACGTCGAGTTCGATACCCGTGTCCTTGGTGAACTGCGCGTAGAGCGGCTCGACGAGTTCCTGCTCACGGCCAGAGTAGACGACGAGTTTGCTCTTCTCGTTCGATCCGCCACAGGCACCGGCAATCAGCGCGGCGAGGCCGACGAGTGCGATCAGAAGGGGGAGTTGTCGTCGGGTCATGGCGTAATCGTTCCGTTTCTCGTTACAAAGGTCGACTATAAGGGCGCCCTAAGGGGGTGCGAGGAGGGACATTAGGGGAACCTAATCAATTCGTCAAATACAACCCCGCACGGGCTCGCATACGACCGCAAGCGGAACCAAAGCCCGCCTGCCGCGATACCCTGTCAGGACTCATGACGCTCTCCTTCGTCACCTCTGGCCAGTCGCATGGTCCCGGCATCGTCGCGATCCTTAGTGGTCTACCCGCGGGCATCCACATCAATCGTGAACGCCTGCAGCGCGATCTTGCTCGTCGTCAGGCCGGGTATGGGCGCTCGCCGCGCCAGTCGATCGAAACGGATGAGGCCACGATTCTGGGTGGCATGCGCCACGGACGGACGATCGGTGGGCCAGTCAGCCTGATCGTTGAGAACCGTGATCACGTCAATTGGGGTGCATCCCAGAGCGCCTGGGCTGTGACAGAAGAGGAACTCGCCGAGGTTGCAGTGCGCCGCACGCGTACCGTTGTCGTGCCGCGTCCCGGCCACGCCGACCTGTCGGGCGTGATGAAGTACGAACTACCCGACGTACGCGACGTACTCGAGCGCGCCTCGGCCCGCGAGACGTCTGCGCGCGTCGCCGTCGGTGCGATGTGTAAGGACCTGCTTGATGCGATTGGGATCAGCGTCCACGGCCATGTCGTACGCGTGGGCTCTGTTGCGACTACACCCAACGCGGCACTGACCGCCAAGGATTTCGACGTCCTCAGCAACCGCCAGGTCGGCTGCATCGATGCCGACACCGACGCCAAGATGGTGGCCGAGATCGAACAGGCCAAGAAGGATCAGGACACGCTCGGGGGCATCATCGAAGTGCGTGCCTTCGGCTGCCCACCGGGGCTCGGCTCGTACGTCTCCGAAGAACTACGGCTCGACGCTCGCATCGCCGGCGCCGCCCTCTCGATCCAGGCCATGAAAGCCGTCGAGATTGGCGAGGGTTGGGAGAACGCGACGTTGCCGGGCAGCAAGGTCCACGACGAATTGCGCTACGACAATGGCTATCGTCGTGACACCAATCGGGCCGGTGGGCTTGAGGGTGGCATGACGAACGGCGAGCCCGTCGTCGTGCGCATCGCGATGAAGCCGCTCCCGACCCTGATGAAGCCGCTCAAGACAGCCACGCTCGACACGCACGAGCCGGCCGAGGCGTTGGTCGAGCGGTCGGACACGACGGCGATTTGGGCGGCGGCTGTGGTCGCCGAGGCAGTTATCGCCTTCGAGTTGGCGCGTGCCGCCAAGGAGAAGTTTGGTGGCGACGCGATCGGTGACCTCGTGGCCGCACACCAGCACTACCTGTCGCGCATCCCCTGGTCGCCGGCGGCCCCGTGAGCGCGCGCCCCGACGTTCTCGTCGGCTTCATGGGCGCGGGCAAGACCACGGTCGGTACCGAATTGGCTGCGCTCACGGGCGTTGACTTTATCGACGTCGATCGCGAAATCGAACGGCGTACGTCGCGCTCGATTCCCGATCTTTTTGCCGCTGGTGAGGAGAGCTTTCGCGAGCTCGAGGAGTCTGTCCTGAGCGAGTTGATCACAAGCAATGCCGCTGGTGTGATCGCGCCTGGTGGTGGCGCACTGACCCGACCAGGTACGCGGCGGCTGCTTGCTGAGCACGCCCGGGTGCTCTGGCTCGATGCGCCCTCTGAGGTGTTGTGGGCGCGCGTCGAGGCCGACGGTGGCGCCGAGAGTCGACCACTCGCTGTCAATCACCACCGTTTCTCCGATCTCCAGCACCAGCGCGAGGGGCTCTACGCCACAGCGGCCGACGCGATTATTGATGCGGCCGCACCGCCCACGATCGCAGCGATTGCCTGTCGCGATTCGGGGATCGTCCGGGCCGGAGCACTCGACCGTCTCGCCGAACTGGTCGGCGACCGCCGCGCATTCCTCGTCGTCGATCAACCCGTCGCTGACCGCGTTCCCGACCTTGGCGAGCGCATTGTGCTGCCCGGCGGCGAGCAGGTCAAGAGCATCGCGACTGTCGAACACCTCTGGCGCGCATTCGCCGCGGCCGAACTCGAGCGTCGAGACGTCATTGTTGCGGTGGGCGGAGGTGCCGTCACCGATGTCGCCGGCTTTGCCGCCGCGACCTTCCGTCGTGGCCTGCCGTGGATCTCGTGCCCGACAACTCTCGTCGGCCAGGTCGATGCGGGCATCGGTGGCAAGACAGGTATTGACGTCGCTGCGAAGAACGACGTCGGCGCGCTTCATCCACCGCTGGTTGTACTGAGCGATCCGACGCTCCTCAACACGCTGTCACAGCGCGAGTGGGCGGCCGGGTTTACGGAGGCACTCAAGTCGGGGTTGCTCGCGGGTGATCCGCTCTGGGGACTGATCCGCAAGTGGCCGTCGACCCGTGGTGAGGATCAGGCGCTAGCGACGCTGATTCGCCGTTCTGCAGCACTCAAGAACCGCGTCGTCGCGGCGGATCCGAAGGAGGCTGGCGAGCGCGCCATCCTCAACCTTGGGCACACGATCGGCCATGGCATTGAGCACGCAGCGGCGGGTCGCTATCTGCACGGCGAGGCGATCGCGATTGGTCTTGTCGCGGCACTCACACTTTCGGTCGAGCACGCTGGGCTCGATCCCGCTGTGACCGACGAGGTAACGGGGGTGCTCTCTCGCCAGGGGCTACCGACCGTCGCCGAGGATGTTTCGGTTGAGGCGGTCATTGGTGCGATGCGGTCCGACAAGAAGCGCAGTGCTGGGCGTACGAAGTTCGTGCTCCTCGAGGCTCCGGGTCGCGCAGTTTGGGGCGTCGATCTCGACGATGCGGTCGTCGCGGCCGCCGTTGCCGCGGCCTGTCACAACTAGTCGGGAATGGCGAGGTGCGAGCCGCGTAGACTGCACGCATGATCGCGGTCTTCAACGGAGTCAATCTCAACATGCTCGGTCAGCGCGACCCGGCGCAGTACGGGACGCTGACCTTGGGCGAGCTCGAGAGCAAAATCTACGAGTGGTCGCGCGAAGCCAGCACGACAGCGCGGTGCTTTCAGACCAACCATGAGGGCGCGTTGATCGACCACATTCACGAGTGCCGTGGTTGGGCGAGTGGGGTGATCATCAACCCCGGTGCCTGGACGCACTATTCCTACGCGTTGCGCGACGCCCTGGAGATCGTCACTGTCGCGATCGTCGAGGTCCACCTATCGGACATCAACGCCCGCGAAGAGTGGCGGCGACAATCGGTCATTGCCGACGTCGTTTCGCATCGCATCAGTGGCAAAGGGGCGGAGGGGTATCACGAGGCGATCACCTGGCTCGTGCAGGCGGCGGCAGATGTCTGAGCACGGACAGCGCCTCGCTCGGGCCGTCGCGGCGCTGACTAATACGGATGCGCTGATCGTGACGAACCTCGGCAACGTGCGCTACCTGACCGGCTATACCGGCTCGAACGGCATCGTCGTGTTGTCGGCCGAGCGGGCCGTTCTGGTGACCGACTTCCGCTATCAGGATGACGTCGAGCCGTTGCGCGCCGTGCTCGACGTGGAGATTCTCGATCGCGATATAGCGGGTCGCACGATCGAGCAGTTGGCGGAATTCGCACCAGGCTGCTCAATGATTGGCTTTGAGGGATCGATGCCGTACGCACTCGTTGAACGTCTGCGCGCGCTGTTACCGAGCGACTCCCAGTTTGTTGCTACCGATGGTCTGATCGAAACGCTCCGCCTCGTCAAAAGCGAAGCCGAGATTGCGGCGACGCGGCACGCCGCCAACATTCTCGAGGTTGTCTACACGAATATCGGGCAGGGCCAACTGGTCGGTCGCACAGAGGCCGCGGTGGCGTGGGAGATCGAGCGCACGATCCGCGAGGCTGGCTTTCCGGCACTCTCGTTCGAGCCGATCGTGGCGAGTGGTGGACATGGCGCACTGCCGCACGCCGAGCCGCGTGACGTCGCAATCGAGCGAGGCACGCTCGTGGTCGTCGACATCGGTGCACAGGGCGAGAGTGGCTACTGCTCAGACTGCACACGTACCTTCGCCGCTGGCGGTGCGCCGGACCCCGCTGCTGCCGAGGACTACGCACTCGTCTTGTCTGCCCAATTGGCCGGACTCGGTGCCGTCCGCCCAGGCGCAGTTGGCGGCATGGTCGATGCGACGGCACGCGAGGTGATCATGGCCGCAGGCGCTGGCGACCTCTTTGGTCACGGCCTTGGGCATGGCACGGGACTCGAGGTGCACGAAGGACCGACGCTCCGTAAGGAATCGGAGGACGTGCTGGCACCGGGCAATCTCGTTACGGTCGAGCCGGGGCTTTATCGCCCAGGCAAGTGGGGGATTCGCATTGAAGATCAGGTGGTTGTGACTGCCGCCGGACACGAGATCCTGACCGGCTTTACCAAGGACCTCGTCGAGACTGCGGGGTAGTGCCTCAACCGACGTTGCTGCGGGGTCTGACCCCAAAGCAAAGTTGGACCGCTACCCTGCCACGCATGGCCGAACACGTTTCAACGAACCAATTTAAGAACGGCATGCACATCGATGTCGAGGGCACGATCTATCGGATCGTCGAGTTTCAGCACGTCAAGCCCGGCAAGGGCGGCGCGTTTGTGCGCACCAAGCTGAAGATGTTCAGCACGGGAGCCGTTGTCGACCGCACCTTCCGGGCCGGCGAGAAGTTTCCGCGCATCCTCACCTCCGTTGCTGATATGCAGTTTCTTTACGACGACGGCACCGAGGTCGTGATGATGGATACGGAGACGTTCGAGCAGGTTTCGTTGTCGCGCGCAGTCTGCGCCGACGATCTGCAGTGGTTGAAAGAGGGCGACACGGTGCAACTGTTGTCGGTCGATGACAACCCCGCCTCGTTGCAACTGCCGGCCTCGGTCGAGCTGGTTGTGACAGCCACAGAGCCAGGTGTCAAGGGTGATACCGTCTCGAACGTGATGAAGGCCGCGACGCTCGAAACCGGCGCCACCGTGCAGGTTCCGCTCTTCGTCAACGAGGGTGACACGATCAAAGTTGATACCCGTGAGGGTCGTTATGTGTCGCGCGCGTAGCCATTCCGCCTGTCGGATCGCTACCCTCTTGTACTGATGGCTCGTCTCGTCGACACCACGCTGCGTCTTCTCGCGCAGGAACCGATCGCTGGTCGCGTACCCGCCTCGCTGCAATTCGAAGCCTGCGAGATGCTCGACAGCGCTGGTTTTCATGTGCTTGAGGTGACCGGTGGAGGCTGCTTCTATAGCGCCATCAACCGTGGCGTTGAGAGTCCGTGGGAACGTATTCGCAACCTCAAGAAGCGCGCCACCCAGACGCCGCTCGGGATGGCCTTGCGTGGCCGTTTCCTCGTCGGCACGCAGCCGGTTGAGCAAGATCTGATTCGCCGCTTCGTCGATAGCGCCGCCGAGTCGGGCATCGCGGTGTTCCGCATGCACGACCCGATGAACGATCCCGAGGATCTCATCGGACCGGTCGAAGCGGTGCGGGAGACGGGTGCTCGTCTGCATCTTGGTCTGGTCTACGATGATCATCCTGATGGTGCCCAGCGCCTAATCGACCGTGCGCCTGCTTTGGCTCAACTCGGTGCCGATCGCCTGCTTCTGCTCGACCCGGCGGGTGCGCTCGACCCGTCCCGCACCGGTACCCTGATTACGGCACTGCGCGATGCGGCCGGGGTTCCCGTCGGCCTGTATCCGCAAGGCCCCGGTGGCACGTCGCTAGCCGTCGCGATCGAGGCCGCTCGCGCGGGTGCCGATCCGATCTCGGTTGCCGCGTACCCGCTGGCCGTCTCTGGCCATCGCACCAGTTCTGAACTGCTCTGTCAGGCCGTCGATGGTCTCGGGCTCGAATCGGGTATCAATCAGGGCATTCTCTGGGAGGTCGCAGAGCTGCTCGACCGAGCCCTGTTTGCCGACACGACGTTGCCGCCACCGCTGTCGGCCCACGTCTCGCTGCTCGCCGCCATCAAGGGCGTGCCGGCTGGTCTGGTCTCGGGTGTCGAGCGCCGCCTCGCCGCGATCGACGCGAGTGATCGCTTGGCCGATGTGCTCGATGAGGTCCAGCGTGTGCGCGAGGATCTTGGCTCGCCACCCGCCGCCTCGCCGCTTGGGGACGTGTTCGTCCGGCAGGCCATCGACCATGTTCTTGAGGGGCGTCGTTGGCATTCGATCGACGGCGAGATGCGCGCATTGATTCGTGGCGAGTGGGGCCGTCCACCGGCCCCTGTTAACCCCGAGGTTGTGGCGCTCGCTGAGGCCGGCAACGGTGGTGCCTCTGCGACTCCCGTCCCGGTCGATCTTGCTGGTGCTCGCGCTGAGGCCGGCGAACTGGCAACGAGCGAGGAAGAGCTCTGTCTGGTTGCGCTCTTCGGTGAGGACACGCTGCCACTGCTTGAGCGCCTACGCGGTCGACACAACGCGATCACGCCCGGTACAACGAACGAAGAAGACGACCGCATTCGTAGCCTCGTGGAGGTGCTCGAGGAGACCGGTCTCGGCGAGTTGACGGTCGAGGAGAACGGCACGCGCATTACGCTGCGCCAGCAGACTGCGGTCCAGCAGGTCGTGGCCGAGCCTATTGCTGCTGCCGCCCCTGAGGCCGCGGCGGCGCCGACGGGTACGCAGATCACCAGCCCGATGGTTGGCACGTTCTACCGCTGTGCGGCTCCGGGCGAACCGACCTTTGTCGATGTTGGCACCACCGTTGCCGTTGGTCAGGTGCTTTGCATCCTCGAGGCGATGAAGCTCTTTAACGAGTTCAAGGCCGAGACCACTGGCACGATCACGAAGATTCTCGTGGAGGACGCAGCGGCCGTTGAGTATGGCCAGCCGCTCTTCGAGATCGACCCTAGCGGAGCCTGAGGCCACCGGTGCTGCGTCGCTGCCTCGTCGCAAACCGGGGCGAGATCGCCGTCCGGATCATTCGGGCCTGTCGCGAGCTCGGCATCGAGTCTGTGGCGGTCTATTCGACGGCCGACAAGGACGCGATGCACGTGCGTCTCGCCGATCGGGCGGTCCAGATCGGTCCGCCCGCTGCCGCCGACTCCTATCTTCGCGTTGACCAGCTCGTCTCAGCTGCGCTAACGACGGGCTGCGATTCGATCCACCCGGGCTATGGCTTTCTGGCGGAGAGCACCGAGCTCGTCAAGGCCTGCGCTGAGCACGAGCTCGTCTGGATCGGGCCGTCGGCGGAGGCGATCGAGACGATGGGCGACAAGGCAGTGGCCAAGAGCACGATGCACAATGCTGGCCTACCGTTGGTACCAGGGTCGGATGGGCGCCTGTCGGGTCCTGAGGAGGCTGCAACCGTGGCTGCCGCAGCAGGCTATCCCGTGTTGCTGAAGGCCGCAGCGGGCGGTGGTGGCAAGGGCATGCGCCTCGTGCACGGCCCCGACGAGGTCCGCGATGGCTTTCTTGCCGCCAGCACAGAGGCCGAGGCCGCCTTTGGTGATGCCGGTATGTACCTCGAGAAGGCCGTCATCAACGCACATCACATTGAGATTCAGGTGATGGGCGACGGCGAGGGTGGGGGGTTGATCCTCGGCGAGCGCGAATGCTCGATCCAGCGCCGTCACCAGAAATTGATCGAGGAATCGCCATCGCCCTTTCTTGCCGCCGCCACCCTACAGACGATGAAGGACGCCTCTGAGGCCGCGCTCAAGGCACTCAAGTATGCGGGCGCCGGCACGATTGAGTTTCTCGTCGGCGAGGACCAGTCGTTCTACTTCATGGAGATGAACACCCGTCTGCAGGTCGAACACCCCGTTACGGAAGAGGTCGCCGGCTATGACCTCGTGCAGGCACAACTGCTCGTCGCCGGTGGCGAAGGCGTGCCACCATGGGACGGTGAAACACGTGGCCATGTGATCGAGTTTCGTATCAATGCCGAGGATCCGATGCATGGCTTTCGACCGGCGCCGGGCCGGATCGTGAAGTTTCGGCCGCCACTCGGACCCGGCATTCGGATCGACACGTTTGTTGAGGATGGTGCGACCGTGCCGCCCTTCTACGACTCGATGATTGCGAAGTTGATCGTCTCGGCACCGACGCGCGAGGCGGCGCTCAACCGCGCTGCGCGCGCGCTCGATGAGTTCGTGATCGAAGGTATTCCAACCACGATTTCGTTGCTTCGCGAAATCGTTGACGAGCCGAATTTTCGTGCCGGTCGCTATACGACGACGTATATCGATCAGATTGGCCCTGCGCTGGCTACGCTCGGGGAGGCCTAACCGTGGCCGCTGCCGCAGAGGTTAAGGACACCGACGGGTCCCGCCGACAATCGCGTCGAGCCGCCGTGATGTTGCTTTACCAGGAGGACATCACGGGGTATCCGATGGAGCAGATCGTGTCGCAGCATGAGCTCGATGCTGCGCGTCCGTTACCGGTCTATGCGCGAGCCCTGATCGACGGTGTGCATCTGCATCAGGTTGCGCTCGACGTGGAGATCGATCAGCGCGCCGACGGTTGGAGTCTTGAGCGGATTGCCCCAGTCGAGCGAGCCGTTTTGCGAGTCGCCCTGTTGGAACTTGATCAGGACGACCCGCCGGCTGCCGTCGCGATTGCCGAGGCCGTTGCGTTGGCGAGCCGCTATGCATCGCCGGAGGCCGCCACCTTCGTCAATGGGATTATCAGTGCGGCAGCCCGCACGCGCGGCAAAGGGCGGTAACCTCCGGTTGATGAGCGACGTCGACCCCTTTGACGAACTGGTGCTGCGGCTCGAGACGGCACGCGCGCGACTCGACAGCGTCGACACGCCGGATGCCGCCGTCGAAGCTCTTGAGGAGCTGCAGGAGACGGCGCGTCAGATCTCCACCGAGATCGATCGTCGCCGTCGCGCCCTGTCGGATGAGCGTGGCGATGGACAGTTCGACCTCCTCTGAGCCAACGGTGATCGCGCGGCTCGGCGCGCTTGTCGAGACGGCGCTCGCGACGCAGGTCGGTCTGGCAATCGGCGCAGATGCCGATCTTGCCGCGTTTGCGTCCGCGTTGCGTTATCCCATTGCGGCTGGCGGCAAGCGACTGCGACCGATCCTGCTTTTGGCGACGGTTGAGGCGCTGGGTGGCGACGTCGAGGCGGCGCTCCCGAGTGCCTGCGCCCTCGAGCTGATCCATACCTTTTCGCTGGTGCACGACGATCTGCCGGCGCTCGATGACGACTCGTTGCGGCGCGGTCTGCCGACGACGCATGTCGAGTTTGGTGAGGATGTTGCGGTCCTCGTGGGCGATGGTCTTTTTGCACTGGCGTTTTGTCTGGTCGCGGATGCAGCGGACACTCCACCCGAGGCGCGGTTGGCAGTTTTGAGCGCACTCGCGCGGGCAACGGACGGCATGGTTCGTGGCCAGTACCTCGACCTGCGCCCAGTTGCCAATCCGGACCAGTATTCGTTGCGACGGATGTGTGGGCTCAAGACGGGCTGCCTGATCGAGGCTGGCGTGCAGATGGGGCTGGCACTGGTTGCTGCGGATCGCCAGACAACAATCGCGTACGCGGCGTTCGCCAGCGAGCTCGGTGTCGGGTTCCAGATCGTCGATGACCTGTTGGACGCCACCAGCACGACGGACACGCTGGGAAAGACGGCGGGTGCGGATGTTGCGAATCAGCGGAGCACGTTCGTGACGGTGCTTGGCCTTGACGAGGCTCAGGCCGCCGCCGAGCGCTCCTGGCAGGCGGTGGAGAGCCTGCTTGCGGCTCTCCCTGGAAACCCAGCCGCACTTGCTGCCATCGCCGAGCACATCTACCGCCGCGATTGCTGAGCATGGCCGACCGTCCTGCGCGCGAGCGGCTCGACCAGGCACTGGTGGCGCGAGGCTTGGCGCCGACACGATCGAAGGCGCAGGCATACGTTTTGGCGGGTCTCGTGGCAGTCGATGGCGAGCAGGCTCGTACGGCAGGACAGGCTGTTCAGGTCAACACGATGATCACGGTCCAGGACCTCCCACGCTTCGTCTCGCGTGCGGGTGACAAACTCGATGGCTTCCTGACGGAGCTCGCCTGGGATGTGACGGGCGCCGACGTGCTCGATATCGGAGCCTCGACGGGGGGCTTTACGGACTGTCTCCTGCAGCGTGGTGCGGCCCGTGTGGTCGCCGTTGATGTCGGCTACGGACAACTCGATTCGAAGTTGCGCAACGATCAGCGCGTGACGGTAATGGAGCGCACAAACGCGCGCAGCCTCGAAGTGGAATCGCTCCCATTTGCACCAGATCTAATCGTCGCCGACGTCTCGTTTATCTCGCTCCGACACATCCTGGGTTCTGCGTTTGCGTGTGCCAGAGCACCCTGGCGGGCAGTCGTGCTCGTGAAGCCGCAGTTCGAGGCCTCGCCCGGTGCTGTCGGCAAAGGTGGCGTCGTGCGCGAGACGGCGATCCGGCAGCAGGCAGTGGCCTCGGTCGCCCGCTACGCTTTAGGACTCGGCGCAGTGCCTCTGATGGCCCGTGACTCCGGTCTACCGGGTCCAGCCGGAAACCACGAGTATCCCCTCGCTATCGTCTCGCACAACCACCCTCTCGCCCATGACTCCGACCCCGACCCCGAACGCATCGCCCGAGAGGCAGTTGACGATGTCTAGCGCGCGCCGCGTACTGCTCGTCACACACGACGATCCGTTGATCACGCGCGCCGCGCTGCCGACGCTAGCGACGATGATCGTAGGCCGTGGCGTGGAGCTTGTGCTTGGTGAGGAAGAGGTTGCGAAGCACCCGGACCTTCAGCCTGTGAGTGTGGATCGTCCGGACGAGGTCGACCTCGTGCTCGTCTTAGGGGGCGACGGCACAATGCTGCGTGCACTCCATCGTGTGATGGGCCGCGCAATTCCGTGCGTCGGCGTCAACTACGGCACCTTCGGTTTTCTGGCCACCTTGCGTGCCAATGAGGTGCCCGACAATCTCGATTTGGTGCTCGGCGGTGGGCTCGAGGTCGTCGAGCTACCGACCGTCGCGGTCGAAACGCCTGAGGGGCGCTTTGTGGCGATCAACGATGTGCTCGTCACGGCCGACATGCTGGGCCGGATGGCTGTGCTCGAGTGGGCGGTCAATGGCGTACAACTCGGCAAATTGGGTTGTGACGGCGTGCTCGTCTCGACGCCGGCGGGCTCGACGGGCTACAACCTCTCTGCGGGCGGTCCCGTGATCGGCTGGGGCGTTGATGCGTTCGCAGTCACGTTTATCGCGCCACACGCACTCAATGGCCGGCCGCTGATTCTGGCGCGTGGTCATGAGGTCGAGGTGGTCTCGCGCACCCGCGGCACCGCCAGTCGGGTCGTCGTCGATGGTCACCCCGTTGCCTCACTCGCGTCAGGTGCGATGGCGACAATGCGGATGGCCCCGGAGGTCGCACTCTTGGGGGTCCTCCCGGATCGCCCATTTTTGTCTCGCTACCGCGACAAGTTCGGCCACTGACCGTGCTGGAGCGGCTTCGCGTCGATAACCTCGTCGTACTCCGCTCGGCGGAAATTGAGCCCGCGTCCGGGATGACTGTGATTACCGGTGAGACAGGTGCAGGCAAGACAATTCTCGCTGGCGCACTCGGGCTTGTGCTCGGTGCGAAAGGCGAGGCAGGGCTCGTCGGTCCACACGGCGATGAGGTCTACGTCGAGGCAGATTTTCGTATTGACGAGGCGGTCCTCGCCGACCAGGCCTTTGCAGGGGTCCGCGAACTAATCGACGACGTCGAGGATGGGCTACTCGTGGCTCGTCGTGTCGGTCGCGATGGTCGTGGCCGCACGTTGGTTGGTGGGCGCAGTGCCACGCGTGGCGCGTTGGAAGACGCAGGTGGTCGCATGGTTGGCGTGGTTTCGCAACACGAATCGCGACGACTTTCGAAGCCGGCTGCGCAGCGCGCAATTTTGGATGCCTTCGGTGGTGAGCAGCAGGATCAGCGACTCCGCGCGATGGCGGTGGCGTGGCGCGAACTCGTCGCGGCGCGGGCGGTACGCGAGGCGGCAGAGGTCGAGGCGGCGGGGCTGGCGGGGCGCGTAGCCGAGTTGGAGGGCATTGCCGAGCGGATCGCCGCCGTCCATCCCCAGGCGGGCGAGGACGATGCGCTGGAGGCTGAGCGGCAGCGGCTGCGCTATGCCGATGTACTGGCCGATGGTACGCGCACGGCAGCGACGCTGCTGTCGCCCGACGATGGTGCCGGTGCTCTCGGGCTGGCGGGGCAGGCTGAGCGCGCGGTGCGTGCAGCCGTCGACCGCGATCCCGACCTGTTGCCGGTCGCCGAGGAGTTGCGCGAGGTTGTCGTACGGTTGGAGGAGGCGTCGCGGACGCTGCATGCCTATTCCAACGAGGTCGAGCACGACCCGGAGCGCCTGCAACAGGTTGAGGGCCGGCTCGATCTGCTCGCCGATCTTGTGCGTCGCCACGGCACGCTCGACGCGGCGATCGAGGCCGGGGTCGAAGCCGAGCGTCTGCTCGCGATCGTGCAGGGCGAGAGTGGTGGGGTGGATGCTGCCCGCGCCGCTGAGGCGGCCGCGGACACTGCGGCGAAGGCAGCAGCCAAAGCGTTGACGAAGACGCGGGGACAGTTGGGACCGAAACTCGCTGCGTCGGTGCAATCGCATCTGTCCGATCTCGGCATGGCCGATGCGGCGGTGCAGATCGAACTGGCCCAGCGCGAACTCGGCGCCTTCGGACAAGACGAGGTGTGCATTCTTTTGGCGCCAAATCCGGGACTGGCGCCAGCCCCGATCGCAGAGGCGGCCTCGGGAGGCGAGTTGTCTCGCGTGGCTCTCGCGCTACGGGTGGCCGCGCACGACCGAGCCGCAGTGCCGACACTCGTCTTCGATGAGGTCGATGCGGGAGTCGGCGGAGCGACAGCCGTCGCCGTTGGTCAGAAATTGCGCGACCTGGCCGGGTCGACGCAGGTCATCTGCATCACGCATCTCGCCCAAATCGCGGCGCTTGCCGATCGTCATTACCGCGTCGTGAAGGTAGCGGGCGATCCAACCGAGACCACGATCGAACTCCTCAACGACGCCGGCGTTGAAGCCGAACTCGCGCGGATGCTCGGTGGCGATGAGACCGCCGAAGAGGCGCTCGTGTTGGCTCGCCGAATGCGCTCAGACGTTTCGTCGTAGAATCTCGGCGTCGCACGAAGAGTGTCGGAGGATCCACAATGCAGGTGATCGATCTTTCCCAGCCGCTCGGCCCTGCTACGACACCGTGGCCCGGGCAGGAGCCTGTTTCCGCCCGCGTTGATGCAACCGTCGCGACTGATGGGTATTTCATTCGCCGGATCGATATCAGCGAGCACGTCGGCACGCACTTTGATGCCCCCGCGCACTTCCACGCCGACGGCATTACGGTCGACCAGATTCCCGCGGACCAACTGGTGGTCCCCGCTCGACTGCTCGATGTCGCCGATCGTGTTGGTGACGACTCGGATTACGCGGTCTCGGCTGCCGATGTCGAGGCGATGGAGGACACCTATGGTCGCCTTCAGCCAGGCGATGCACTCGTTGTACGGACGGGTTGGGATCGCCACATCGGTGATGGTCCGCGCTACGTCTCGGACCTGCGATTTCCTGGCCTCGGGCTCGATGCAGCCGAGATTGCGATCGAACGCGGCGTGGTGGGCATCGCGATCGACACGCTCTCGATCGATCGTGGCGTCGCCACAGATTTCGTCGTGCACTACCGCACACTGCCCGCGGGTCTCTGGCAGGTCGAGGGTCTTGTCGGGCTCGAACGGCTCCCAGCGATCGGCGCGCTCTTGATCGTTGGCGTGCCGCCGATTGTCGGCGCATCAGGTTTTCCGGCGCGCGTGCTTGGTCTCGTCCTCTGAGGTGACTGAGGCCGCGCATCCGACACCCTGCCTAGGATGCCTCTTGACGACCACGGAGGATTGAGATGGCGGAGACCAAGACCCGGTATGTGTTTATCACCGGCGGAGTCGTCTCCTCTCTCGGCAAGGGCATCACGGCCGCCTCTCTCGGACGCATTCTGAAGAACCGCGGCATGCGCGTCGCAGTGATCAAGCTCGATCCGTACATCAACGTCGATCCGGGCACGATGAGCCCGTTCCAACACGGCGAGGTGTTCGTCACCGAGGACGGCGCCGAGACCGATCTCGACCTTGGCCATTACGAGCGGTTTATCGACGAGAACACATCGAGCCTCTCGAACGCGACGGCCGGCGCCATCTATGACAGTGTGATTCGTCGCGAGCGACGTGGCGAGTATCTCGGTTCGACCGTGCAGGTAATCCCGCATATCACCGACGAGATCAAGCGCCGCGTATTGCGTGTCGCCGAGGCCGAGGCTGTTGACATCGTGCTCGTCGAGATCGGCGGTACCGTCGGCGACATTGAGAGCCTGCCGTTTCTCGAGGCGATCCGTCAGCTGCGCAACCAGATCGGCAAAGACAACGTCTGCTACGTCCACTGCACGCTCGTGCCGATGATCGAGGCTGCGGGCGAGCTTAAGACGAAACCCACGCAGCACTCCGTCAACGAGTTGCGCCGCATCGGTATTACGCCCGACATTGTCGTCTGCCGCGCCTCCCATCCGATCATGCGCGACCTCAAAGACAAGATCGCCCTGTTCGCCGACCTTGATCCGCAGCACATCCTTGCCTGCGAGGACGCGTCGAACATCTACCGCGTCGCGCTTGCGCTGCACGACCAGGGCTTCGACGATCTCGTGCTCGACGGCTTCGGTATTGTCGCACCACCCGCCGACATGACCGAGTGGACCGCGCTTGCCGATCGTGTCGATGCCCTGACCGGCGAGGTGCGGATCGCGATCGTCGGAAAGTACATTCAACTTCATGACGCGTACCTCTCCGTCGTCGAGGCACTCAAGCATGGTGCCATCCACCATGGCGCCGTCCTCAAATTGGTCTGGCTCGATGCTGAGGCTGTGCTGCGTGGGGAGGCCCGCGAAGAGCTCGCGTCGGTCGACGGCGTGTTGATCCCCGGCGGCTTCGGCGGTCGTGGCATCGAGGGCAAGATCGCCGCGGCGCGCTTCGCCCGCGAGCATCAGGTGCCGTTCCTCGGTGTGTGCCTCGGTATGCAGATCGCCGTCGCCGAGTTCGCCCGTGGCGTGGCGGGCATGCCCGGAGCCAACTCGACCGAGTTTGATCCCGAGACGCCGGCGCCAATCGTTGACTTGCTGCCGGAGCAGAAGGACGTGCGTGACAGGGGTGGCACGATGCGGCTTGGTGCTGAGCCGATCACGCTCACGCCCGGCACGAAGGCCTTCGCGGCCTACGGCGAGGAGACGATCTACGAGCGTCATCGACATCGCTACGAGGTTTCGAACCTTCTCCGCCCACAACTCGAGGCGCATGGACTGATTGTGTCGGGGACGTTTGCCTCGAAGGATCTCGTCGAGATCATCGAGTTGCCGAACCATCCGTGGTTTGTTGCGAGCCAGTTTCATCCCGAGTTCAAGTCGCGCCCCACGCGCCCCGCCCCACTGTTTCGCGATTTCGTCGGTGCGGCAGTCGCGTATCGCAACGTGACGCCTGCCGAGACGCGACAGGCCAGCGCCACCTCGACCGCAGCCTAAGTCTTGGACACGGCGCTGGAACTGTTTCTCGCGTTGGCACGACTCTCGACGCCTCCAGGGCAAGAGCGCGCGGCAATCGATCTGTGTCGCGAGGTGCTCGCCGAGTTGGGGATCGATTCGGACGAGGACGATGCCGGGTCCCGCATCGATGGCAATGCCGGAAATCTCTATGCGCGGATCCCAGGCACCGTTCCGGGCACGCCACTGTTTTTCAATGCCCACGTCGATACCGTGCCGCCGTCAGCGCCGATCGACCCCGTCGAGCGCGATGGCTTTATTGTCAATGCCAACGACACGATTCTCGGCGCAGACAATAAAGCCACCGTGGCGGGCATGATCGATGGCGTCCG
>SHUX01000124.1 GCA_009694475.1 Thermoleophilia bacterium | reverse complement strand
CAGGTGGGGCTTGGCTGCGACGGCTCCGCGTCGACCGACTGCGCCTCGATGTGGATCGAGGCCAGAGGGGCGCTCCTGCTTGCCCGGTTGCGCGGTGGACCCGCGGCGATGCGCGCCCGCGACGTGCTCGAGATGGCCACGCTCGGTGGAGCGGCATGCCTCGGCCGCACCGACATCGGCCACCTCAGCGTGGGCGCGGTGGCTGATCTCGTGTGCTGGCCGCTCGAGGGCATCCTCTTCGCAGGTGCACTTTCCGACCCAGTGGAAGCGTGGCTCCGGTGCGGGCCGAATGCCGCACGCCACACCGTCGTTCACGGTCGCCTAGTGGTGCGTGATGGATCCCTGGTGTCGGCAAGGGTCGATGAGATGCTCGGCCGGCACCGCAACATCGCCGGCGACTGGCTGGCCGCCGCCACCTGCTGACGAGTTCATCGCTGCGCCGCCGACCGGTGCGCGTGCAGGGTCGGTTCGGTGTAGCCCGACGGCTGCGCGACGCCTGCAAAGATCAGCTCGCGAGCGGCGCGGAACGCATGCCCATCAAAGCTCGGGGCCATCGGGACATAGGCTGTGTTGTCGGAGTTCTGAAGATCGACCTGCACCGCGAGCCGCCGCAGCGCACTCTCAACGAGCTCTTCGTCGACAATGTCGTTGTGCAACCAGTTGGCGACGTGCTGCGACGAGATGCGACAGGTCGCACGATCCTCCATGAGCGCGATGTTGTCGATGTTCGGCACCTTTGAGCAACCGATGCCCGCATCGACCCAGCGCACAACGTAGCCGAGGATCCCCTGAACGTTGTTGTCCACCTCAGCTCTAATCTCATCGCGCGACCAGTGGGGGCTCGAGGCGATGGGGATCGTAAGCAAGTCGTCGAGGGCCATTGTGCTGGCAGCGGCGAGGCCCGCCTGGACGGACAGCGCGTCGATCTGGTGGTAGTGCAGTGCGTGCAACGTCGCCGCCACCGGTGAGGGCACCCATGCGCAGCTGGCACCGGACCGAGGGTGCGCGATCTTGTCGCGAAGCATGTCCGCCATGAGATCGGGAGCTGGCCACATGCCTTTGCCGATCTGCGCACGGCCATGGAACCCGCACGCCAGGCCGACCTGCACGTTCCGGGTCTCATAGGTCCGTAGCCACGGTTCGTTCTTCATCTCGCCTTTGCGGACCATCGGCCCCGCGTGCATCGAAGTGTGTATCTCATCGCCCGTGCGATCAAGGAAGCCGGTGTTGATGAACACAATGCGCGATTGCACAGCACGGATGCACTCAGCCAGATTCACCGACGTCCGCCGCTCCTCATCCATGATTCCCACCTTTACCGTGTTCGGCTGTAGCCCGAGGACGGACTCGACAAAGGTGAAAACGTCGTGAGTGAACGCGGCCTCGTCGGCGCCGTGCAGCTTCGGCTTCACCACGTAGATGGAGCCGCATTGCGAGTTGCGCTGGTCTGGCTCTCGGCGGAGGTCGTGCATTGCGGCAAGGACGGTGATCATCGCGTCGAGCAACCCCTCCGGGACCTCGCGACCGTCTCGGTCGCGAACTGCCGGCGTGGTCATCAACAGCCCAACGTTGCGGACCAACATGAGCGAGCGACCGGGAACTCGTACCGGCGCTCCATCAACCCCCACGTACTGCCGGTCTTTTTCAAGCGCCCGGGTGAACACCCGGCCTTCCTTAGCGACCTGTTCGGTCAGAGTTCCGCGCATCAGGCCAAGCCAGTTGCGGTAGCACGCCGTCTTGTCGTCGGCGTCGACGGCCGCGACCGAATCCTCGAAGTCGACGATGGTGGTGACCGCCGACTCGATCACGATGTCGCTCAGCCCCGCGGTGTCGGCTGCCCCGATTGGCCCACCCTCACACCGGAGATCGATGCCGAGACCATGACGTTGTAGCAGTATCGCCGAGGGGCTCGCAGGGTCTCCGTCGTACGCGCGCAGTTGGGATGGGTCAAGGAGGCGGGTGGTCGCGCCGTCGGCGAGCGTGACCACGAGCCAGCCGTCCTCAATTGCATAGCGCCGAGAACCCACATGCGAGCCCGTCGCGAGCGGGACCACCTCGTCGAGGTGGCGACGCGCCCAATCAACGACGACCGCTCCGCGAGCGGGGTCGTAGGGCCCAGGCTTAGGCCGCGCGCCCAGCACGTCAGTGCCATAGACGGCGTTGTAGAGGCTGCCCCATCGGGCGTTCGCGGCATTGAGCGCATACCGGCCGTTGCTCACCGGCACCACAAGTTGCGGCCCTGCGACCGACGCGATCTCAGCGTCGACGTTCTCGGTCGTCAAGGAAAACTTGGGGCCCGCTGGGACGATGTAGCCGAGGTCCTCCAGGAACGCCCGATATCCCGCCACATCTCTTGGACCGTCACGGTGCGCCACGTTCCACTCGTCGATCGCGCGTTGCATCCGATCGCGCGTCTGGAGCAACTCGATGTTGCGTGGACCGAATCGGTGGATCATCTCGGATAGGCCGATGAAGAACCGATCTGTGTCGACACCCGAGCCGGACAGCGCCTCCTCGGTGAGAAAGGCGTGTAGCGGCTTGGCGATCGACAGGTCGGCGACGGCGATCAACTCAGGATCCCGCGCCGCTTGGCGACACTCTCGAAGTCGACCAGGCCGTACCAACCGGACGAGGTGTCCACGTCGCCGGGCCGGTCGAACTCCTTGACGTACGGCTTCACGTCGAGTACGGGCGTACCATCGATAATGTCGACACCACGGAACGTGAGGCGGACGGCGTCGATCGACACCAACCGGACCAGGTGCAAGCCAATTGGCGTTGGCCGGAACGGTCCGCGGGTCGCGAACGTGCCGACCTTGTGACCGAGATGGGCGACGAGATGCGGCACCTCCGACAGCGGGCCGTTGGTGCGCACCGCGTCGTCACCGAGCCACGTGATGAGCCACACGTAGTCAAACCCGTCGAGTGCCCGCAGACCTTTGGCGAACGAGGGGACCATCTCGACCCACGCCGTCTCGTCGGGGTTGAGCGCTGCCTGCTGCGGTGCCAACCTGTGCTCGACGTAGTTGCTGCGAACGACACCAATCTCTGTGACCTGCATATGAGAGCCCTTTCTATTGATTATGGTGCCTAGCGGATCACAGTGCTTCGGAGCCCAGCCAGCACCTTGCGCGGTGTGAGCGAGATCTCGTCGAACCAGACCCCAGTCGTGTCGGCTAGGTGCCGTACATGGAGCGGGTGCATAGTCAGGGCAGCATCGCGACCGAGGTGGTGGCCTCGCGTCGCTTTAGCAGGCTCTGCGTCCGGGCATGGATCTCATTCAACGCCGCAACCTCGTCGATGCCGGTGAGGCGACTGTCAGAGACACGGTGATGCCCTTGCACCCATACGTTGTTCACGTCGCTCGCCCGCGCAGCGAACACCAAGTTCCAGAGAACGGGGTCGTGGCCCTCCGACTGCGTGATCGGCAGGAGATGTGGTTGCCACAGGTCGATGGTGATGAGGTCGGCGTCCTTGCCGACCTCAATGGAGCCGACATGGTCGTCAACGCCAAGAGTGCGTGCACCATCAATCGTCGCCATGCGGAGCGCCGCCTCCGCTCGGAGCGCAGTGGCGTCGTAGCGACTTACCTTCTGCAGCAACGACGCGAACTTCATTGTCTCCCACATGCTCAGGGAGTTATTGGAGATCGCCCCGTCGCTCCCAAGCCCCACGTTGAGCCCGGCTGCCGCGAACGCCGGCAGCGGCGCCGCGCCGCCGGCCAGCTTCATGTTGCTCGTTGGGCAGTGCGCTACACCGGTCCCGGTGGCGGCGAGCAACTCAATCTCGCTATCGTTGAGCCACACGCAGTGTGCGAGGAGGCTCCCTCGCTGGAGTATGCCTCGCTGCGCGAAGACTTCCACCGGGCGAGCACCGAAGAGTTCGACCACCGCGTCGACTTCTTCTTTCTGCTCGCTCGTATGCGTGTGGATCGACACGCCGTACTGTTGCGAGAGCTCGCGTACCCGCTCGAACATCTGCTCGGAGCAGTAGGTGATGTGCTCGAGCCCAAGCCACACCTTGATTCGGCCGCCCTGCGTGTTGTGGTGGTCGCGGATGAGTTGCTCATTCGTGTCGATGGTCTCGAAGAAGAGCTTCGTCGGGTGATCGGCGGCGTAAGGCACGAGGTGCACCCGGAGCCCGAGTTGGGACGCAACCTCCGCGGCTCGATGCAAGTACCGATACATGTCGGTGACCGTGGTCGTGCCGCCCTTGAGGGCTTCCATGTACGACACGAGGCACGCGTGGTAGGCGTCATCCTCGGTGAGCACCTGATGCTCGCGTTGGTACTGGGGGAGCCAGTCCATTAGTTGTGCGTTCTCTGAGAAGCCCTTCAGCAGGCTTGAGTGGCTGTGGACGTCGATTAACCCTGGGAGCACCGCGAGCCGTCCTCTGCCGTCGATCAACTCGGCATCGCCCGGGATCTCTACAGTCGACGTGCCGCCGACATCGGTGATCACCCCGTCACGGAAGACAACCGTGCCCGGGTTGATGGTCGTGAACGCGTCGTCGCAGCAATAGACGAGGGCGTTCGTGATCGCAGTGGAGCGCGCGGGTGTCACCTCAGGCGCCGTCCAGCGTGCGCGCGTACGCCTGATAGCGGATGTTGAGCCACTGGTAGAACTGCATCAGTGACTCTTCCTGGAACGAGTAGCGACCGGGTCGGCGGAAGCGTGACTTGTTGCCGCGCTGTACCGACTTTGTCGACGAAGCGTCCTGGTTGTGGAACAGCACCAGACCATCCTGGGCGATCTTGTAGAGGTGCTCGAACACTGGGTGCTGTGTGCTCTTCTTCGGGTAAAGGTGGCCGATGCGGAGATTGATCTTGTTGGGGCCGCAGGGCAGCACCAGGTAGTAGAACAGCCCTTCTGGCACCGCGCCGAACCCGAGATTCGGCGGGACAGAGGCGAACACCACTTCCTTGCGTTGCTTCTCGTCGAGCGTCTCGATGATGGGCAGCAACGCCTTCGCCGTTGGGTTGAAACCCGCGTCGTGATGGTAGAAGCCGGTCGGGTGGTACACGGCGCCGTCGTTGTCGTCGAACGGCACGAAACTCGTCAGCCTGACGTGGGCAAAGTCGTGAAG
>SHUX01000123.1 GCA_009694475.1 Thermoleophilia bacterium | reverse complement strand
TCAATGAGGTCTGCGAATCGCTGCATCACCACGGCTTCCGTAACGTCATCGTCGTCAACGGCCATGGCGGAAACGTTGCGGCCTTGACTGTCGCCGTCAACTACTACCTCGAGACGACCGCGCGCCGCGTGTTCCTTCTGCAGTGGTGGGAACTAGCGGGCGACATCATCGGCAGCGTCGAAGGCCCTGGCATCCATGCCGAGGAGGCCGAGACCTCGATCGCGCTCGCCGTCGGGCAGCGTGTCTTGATGGACGAGGCGACGATCGATGCCTGGGATCGCGGAGAGGCAGTCAAAGAGGCAGGCCACACGTGGACGTCGCTCGGTAAGTACAACCTCGCCCACAAGGGCCCGGGCGTCACCGTGCCGATGGACATGCTGCGCGACATCTCCGAATCGGGTGTTGTCGGCGACGCGCGCCGCGCCACGCCAGAGTTGGGGCAGCGCATTCTCGATGCCTTGATCCCACGCGTCGTGACCGTCATCAAGGACATGTCGGAGACCGCCCCACCAGCGTGAACCGGGGCGGACATGACAAGTGCGCACTTGTCATGTCCGCCTTGGAATCCACACCAGCGGCCGCCTAGCGATCGAGGGGGACACGACAAACCGGGGTTTCTGATGTCCCCCCTTGCCGGGGGACATCAGAAACCCCGGTTTGTCGTGTCCCCCTCGATCCCGTAGGGTCTTGGAGATGAGGCGACTCGAAGGATTCGTGCGCGCGTGTCATGCACCACCGACACTTGCCGTCTCGATCGTGATGACCACGTTCGCGTGGAGCCTTGGCTGGCAGGACTGGTCGCTCACTCTAGTCTTTTTGACGGTCCTCGTCGGCCAACTCTCGGTTGGTTGGAGCAACGATGCCTTTGATGCCGCGCTCGACGCCCGCGCGGGCCGGCTGCGCAAGCCAACGGTCCAAAACGTTGTCTCCACGCGCGCACTCTGGATCTCCGCGTCGATTGCCCTCATCGGCGCGGTCGCCCTGAGTTGGCTTGTCGCAGGTCCAATCGGTGGGTCGTTTCACGTCTTCGCGATCGCGATGGGCTGGCTCTACACCATCGCCCTCGCCCGCACCTCGTGGTCGTGGCTCCCCTACGCCCTCGCCTTCGGCGCGATGCCGTTGTTTCTCTCGCTCGGGCTCGATGGCGAACTGCCACCCGTCTGGACTGTTGCCGCCTTCGCAACCGTCGCTGTCAGTGGGCATCTGGCCAATGCGCTGCCCGACCTCGAGAGTGATCGCGCAGCCGGGCTCGGAGGTCTTGCCGTGCGCCTTGGCGAGCGGCGCTCAGTGCTGCTCTGCTGGGCGCTCTTAGCTGGCGGCACCGCGGTCATCGCTCTCGCCACCAGTGAACGCTCGCCACTGACAGCGATCGTCCTCGTGGCGGTCTATCTGCTTGCACTCGCGATTGGTGCTCGTCAGTCGAGCCACGCTCGGCGGTTCCAGGCGCTGCTGATCATCGCCGTCATCGACGTCGTTGCAATCGCGGTCTTGCCTGCCCTATGAGGGTCAGTGCGGTCGCGTGGCCGGCGGGCGTTCCATCTCGAAGACCTCGCCCGGATGGCTGTAGGCGTTGCCACCGAGGCGCCCCAGCGGATGCAACAGCCGTGGGTCGATGCGACCGTCGTCGTAGATGTCGTCGCGCACATGGAAAGCGACGACCTCGCAGACGAGCACAAGGTACTGGTTCTCGCTCCCTTCGCGCCCGATCGGGACGCGCTGGCTAACACGACACTCGAGCGAAACAGGCGACTCGGCCACCCGTGGTGGCGCCACAATCCGCGACGGAGACGTCGTCAGCCCGGCCAGCGCCATCTCATCGACGCCAATGGGGTGTTCTCCAGCAGTCGTGTTCATCGCCTCGGCCAACTCGTCTGTGACGACGTTGACCACGAGTTCGCCGGTTGCGAGCGCATTGACGCCCGTATCTTTGAACTCCCCGTCGCGATGCCTACCAATCGACACGATGATGCTCGGCGGATCGGCCCCGACCGCCTGAAAGAACGAAAACGGTGCGAGGTTGACGCGACCCTGCCCGTCCATCGTCGTGACCCACGCGATCGGACGCGGCACCACACAATCGATCAGCAGCCGGTAGGCCTGGCGGCCGGGAAGGTCGGACGGTTCGATGATCATCGGAAGATCCCGACCAGTATGCCTCCCGAGACAACGAGCAGCATCGCCAACACGATGCGCGCGCCGATGCCGTCCGACTTGCCGAGCAGGAGCCAGGCAAACAGCACCGTCCACATCGACTGCATCGCGTTGAGTGGCGCAAAAACGGTGACGCGCCCAATCTCGAGCGCAACGACGAGCGTGAGGTACGCCAAACCGAAGACGACACCGGCGGGGATGAAGGAGCGGAAAACCGAGCGGTACTCCGTCAGCACGGCTCCGCGGCGCGCAATCGTGGCGTAGACAGCAACCGTAACGGCGGCACCGATCAGCGTCCACGTCGTAGCGGCCCGCGGATCCATATCGCTCGCACCGTCCAACATGCGCACCGCGTTATCACGCACCGCGAAGAGCAGGGCGCAGAAGAAGGCGAAGAGCATGCCGCGCGCACGGAAGCCCGTTGGCAGGTTGCGATCCCAGGCCAGCGAGGCACCGCCAATCACGATCAGAATAGTGCCTACGACGAGACCGATCACGAGCGCCTCGCCACGGAAGGCAACGGCGATGACCGTGGCTAGCAGAGGCGCGGTGCCGATCATGATCGCAGAGCGGCTCGCGCCCACTTCGCGCACCGCCACAACGAACAGGATCTGCGAGACGCCTGGCACGATGATGCCGAGTGCGAAATAGCCGGCCGCCATCCGCACCTCGAGCAGATCACTGCTCTGGCCGGTCAGGATCGTCGCCACCAGCACCATCGCCGCCGCCGAGCTCGTGATCACCATCGCGCCAACCAGCACGTTTGGCTGGCGGATCAGGCCGCGCCGTACGAATGTCGTCAAAAGGCCAAACAGCACTCCTGCAAGTGCGCCAAAACCGACGGCAAGCATCCGTCCACCATACCGCTCTCATAACCAATCCATCGTCGACCGATGTTTTTCGTCCCAACGGCGGTATGATCGCCCGCATTACGTTTCACGAGTGAGGGGAATCAGATGCTCAAGGTCATCCGTGGTGGCACCGTCGTCACCGCAACAGATACAACGAAGGCGGATGTCCTGATCGACGGCGAGACGATCGCCGCGGTCGGTACGTTCGACAATCTTGATGCCGAGGTGATCGACGCTTCTGGCTGCTACGTGCTACCAGGCCTGATCGACAACCACACACATATGTCGATGCCGTTTGGTGGCACGACCAGTGCCGATGACTACGACACCGGCACCCAGGCAGCTGCCGCAGGTGGTGTGACGGCAATTGTCGACTTTGCTCTGCAGATGGAGCCAAACGGACTCCAGTCGTCACTTGAGCAGTGGCTCGGCCGCGCCGAGGGTGCCGCTCACGTCGACTACGGCTTCCATATGGCGATCACCACTGCGGACACGCAGACCTTCAAGGACATGCAGGCGATGGTCGACCATGGCGTCTCCTCGTTCAAGGTCTTCCTGGCCTACAAGGGCGCCTTGATGGTGACCGACGATCTCTTCATGCAGGTGCTCGAGCGCTCGAATGAGGTGGGCGGCATCGTGCAGGTACACGCCGAGAACGGCTGGGTGATTGACCACCTCGTCACGCAGGCACTCGGGAAGGGCCAGACGACACCGATTTATCACGCACTGACACGTCCCGAATCGGTCGAGGCCGAGGCGACGGGGCGTGCGATTCGGATCGCCGAGATGGTCGACGCGCCGGTCTATATCGTCCACGTCTCGTGTGAGGCGGCGGCGCAGGAGATCATCAACGCCCGCGCTCGCGGTGTCCACGCCTACGGCGAGACGTGCATCCAGTACCTATTTCTCGACATCGAAGACCTCAACCGGCCGGCACCCGAAGGCGCGCGTTACGTCTGCTCGCCTCCGCTGCGCGATGCGTCGAACCAGGACTTCATGTGGGATGCCCTCAAGTTCGGCCACCTGCAGTCGATCTCGACCGACCATTGCCCGTTCAACGACGAGCAGAAGGGGCTCGGCAAGGACGACTTCTCGAAGATCCCGAACGGCCTCTCTGCGATCCAGCACCGACTCGCCTTGATGTGGGAGCACGGCGTCAAAACGGGCCGCATGTCGCCGAGCAAACTCGTCGACGTCACCTCGACGGCGATCGCTAAGCAGTTCGGCATGCACCCGAAAAAGGGCACGATCGCTGCTGGCGCTGACGCCGACCTCGTCATCTTCGATCCAAACCGCGAGCACGTCTTCTCGGCAGCCACGGCCTTCTCGAACGTTGGCTACGACCTCTTTGACGGACGCAAGACATCCGGCTCGGCTCGCCAGACGCTGTCGCGCGGCACGGTCGTGTTCGATGACGGCAAGATCCTCACGAAGCCCGGCCACGGCCGCTTCGTCAAGCGCGGCTCGTTCAACCCCGCGACGCACGGCGACGCAACGGCGTAAGACTCGGGGGGAGGACATCACATCCGCGCGGTTGTGATGTCCTCCCAACGCACAACGCCGCTGACCTGATCATGCTCGGCAGGGTCGACTGCCACTGCGACGTATGCACGTGCCGGCGCCTCAGCCATGGCACGCTACGCCCGTGGACTCCGCTACCGCCCGACACATCCTCGTCCATGGCTCGACCGGACCTACGCCCTGTGGCCTGACAATTCGGATTGTTGCGGGCCTGCTCGATTCCGGGGTGCTGATTGTCGTCTCGTTCTGGCTCGCGATCTTCACACGCGTGCCCACCGCGGATGGCGGCTTCGATCTTCCGACCTGGGCGTTCGTCTTCTTCGTTATCTGGTGGCTCTCGTACTACGCCGGTTTCGAATACTTTTGGAACGGACAGACGCCAGGTAAGCGCGTCACGCGTATTCGCGCCGTGATGGGCAGTGGCGATCGCATCACCCGCGACGCAGCGATCAAGCGCACGCTCTCCCGCCCGATCGACATGTTTCCGTGGGTCACTCCGTACGCTCTCGGCATTCTCTGGATGCTCGCAACGGGCGAGAAGCGTCGCCAACGCCTCGGCGACAAGTGGGCCGGCACCAAAGTCGTCCACATCGACGACCTCGACTAGCGCACGGTGTAGCCCGCGTCGACGACGAGCGCAGTGCCGATCGTCGCCTTTGCTCGCTCTGACGCGAGGTA
>SHUX01000014.1 GCA_009694475.1 Thermoleophilia bacterium | reverse complement strand
GACGTAGTGGCCGGGTCGATACCGATCGAGAACATCGGTAACACACGTGCACAGAGGCCGTTGCGATACACCACTCGGTTGCCAGCGTCGACCAGCAGGATCATCAACGGGAGGCCGTCGAGCAAGGCGCGTGCATCGACCGACCACAACGAATCTAGATCGGCAGCGGCAGTAAGCGTTCGACCATCCTCTCGCAGCGACTCTCGTCGCAGCAGTCGGGCGGCAAACCAGCCGACCATCACCCCACTGGCGAGGATAATCAGGGCGTAAAGGATCTGCATACGCGAACGATACGTGGTGGGTCACTGTCGCTTCATGAATCCCAGCGGCGGGCACCACTTCGTAACCAACTGGGGACCATGCTGCAACCCATCGGCAGCGTGGACCGCTTTACGCTTTGCCTTATGCCCAGTGTTCTCGTAATCGAAGACGACCCGATCCTTGGAAAAGCAATGGCTATGCATCTGCGCCACGCTGGCTTTGATGTCGATCTCGCTGAGGACGGTGAGCGCGGACTCCGTCGTCTCCGGCATGCTCGACCAGACATCGCCGTGATCGACCTGATGCTACCGGGCCTCGACGGTTGGGCCGTGACAGAGGCAATCCGCGAGGACCACCTTGGCGTGCCGGTGATCGTCGTCTCGGCGCGGGGTTCGGAGCACGACAAGGTCCACACGCTCGAGATCGGAGCGGACGACTACCTAAGCAAGCCGTTCGGCATGCGCGAATTGATCGCGCGCATCGAAGCGCTGCTCCGCCGCACTCGTCTGGTCGCCGCCTCCGAGCCGCGCGGCGAAGCGGTCGAAGTAGGCGGGCTGCGCATCGATCCGGACTTGCGCCGCGCCCTCGTCCGCGTCTCCCCCGAAGATGGACCTGCCAATTGGATCGACACGAATCTGACGCCAACCGAGTTTCGACTCGTCGTCGCGTTGGCCCGCCACGAGGGACGTGCGCTCTCCCGCGACGAACTCCAGCGACGCGTCCGGGGGATCCCCTATCGTCACCGTGATCGGACCGTCGACGTCTGCATCCGTAAGATCCGCGACAAGGTCGACCGCCAGAGCGAGACGCATGACTACGTGCACACGCACTACGGCGTTGGCTACCGGTTCGCAGCGGAAGCGCGCTAAAGCTCGTTTCACCCCGATAGACTGAGCGCATGTTCGAGATCGGCGCCACTCTACGTACTGCTCGCGAACAGCGTGGGATCAGCATCGATACGGCCGCTGAGGCCACCAAGATTCGCTCGAGCTACCTCGTCGCGCTCGAGGAAGAGGACTTCGAGCGACTACCGGGTCCAACCTACGCCCGTGGTTTCCTGCGATCCTACAGCGAGTTCCTGGACCTCGACGCCCAACTGCTGATCGACGAATTCTCTGAGCGCTTCTCGTCGGCGCCGTGGGAGGTCGATGCCGACGTGATGTTTCCCCGCCGCCGCAGCGCTCGCTCGACCCGTCAGGCCAGCCGCCAGTCCGGCATCGTGATCGTCGCGATCGTCGGGATCGTGGCGATCGCCATCCTGATTGTGATCGCAGCGACCTATCCCGCCTTGCGTGCAACCCCCTTGCCCGCCACAGCAGGAACAAACGTCGTGACCGTTACCGAGGCCGCTGTCAATCCGGTGGCGACGGCTATAACAGCGCAGACCGCACCCGACTCGACCTCGGCCGCCGCCCAGGCCGTCGTCTTCGTCAAGCCCTTTGCCCAGGTCACGCTAACCGTCCGTGCGCTTGGCTCGCCGGAGGGTACCACGCCCCTGTTACAGCAGAAGTTCGATCCGGACCCGAAGAAGCCAAATGGCTTCCAGCTGCCCAAGTCGGCCTCGGGCTACCTGATCCGACTCGATCGCCCCAATACGCTGACGCTCGTCGTCAACGACAGTCCCGTCGTACCCGGCCCGACAGATACCCTTCTTTCGATCGATCCAAACGGGCGCGTTTCCGCCGTCACAGAGTGAGCAGACGCCCCACCGCAGCGATCTTGGTGACCGGCTCCGAGATTCTGCTTGGGCGTACACAGGACCGCAACAGCGGCATGCTCGCCCGCTCGCTCGACGTCCACGGGATTCGACTCGAACGGATCGTGGCAGTCGACGACCGCGAGGAGCACCTGCGGGCAGCTCTAAGCGACCTTCTTGCCGGTGGCTACGACCTGATCGTTACCTCTGGTGGCCTTGGGCCAACACATGATGATCGCACCGTTGCGATCATCGCTGGCGTGACGGGTCTCGAACTGACCCTCGACGAGGATGCCCTCGCCGAAATCACGGCGATCGTGACGGGGTATGCCGCCCAGCGCAACGTCCCTGTCCAGCAACTCCTGCCTGGCGCACGCAAGCAGGCCATGAAGCCGGTGGGCTCGCACGTCATCTCGCCTGCTGGTACCGCGCCTGGCCTGATCATTCCTGGCACCAGCACGATCGTTGTACTGCCTGGTCCGCCGACCGAGCTCGCCGACGTCTGGCAGCGTGCACTCACACACGAGGTGATGGCACCGTTGCTCGGCACGCAGTTAGAGCGACGTGTACTGCGCATCTGGAACACGCCAGAGTCGACGGTGGCGCGCGTCTTCGAAGAGCTCGGAGGCGACGATCACGGCACGGAGACCTCAATCTGCGCTACGCGTCTTGAAGTCGAGGTCGTGATCCGCTTTGCACCAGCGGCACGGCCGGCTGGTACGGCGCTGGCGGACGGGCTGATCACAAACTTCGGTGACGCTGTCTACGCCGAGGACGACCGGCCGGTTGAGGTCTATGTTGTCGACGAACTCGAGCGGCGGGGACTGACGATCGCCTGTGCCGAGAGCTGCACAGCGGGACTTGTTGCGGCGCGCCTAGCAAGCGTGCCCGGTGCCTCCAACGTGTTGCGCGGTGGAATCGTCGCGTATGCCAATGACGTCAAGGTCGAGCACGTTGGAGTTCCTACGTCGATAATCGAGACCTACGGCGCCGTCTCGGCCGAGGTCGCGCTGGCTCTTGCCAACGGAGCGCGCCGGCGCCTGAACAGCGACATCGGCGTTGGTGTGACGGGCGTGGCAGGACCGGGTGGAGGGTCGGCCGAGAAGCCGGTCGGTCTCGTGCATCTCGCAGTTGTCGGACCGCACAGCACGAGCCAGGTCTTGGAGCGCAGGTTTCCTGGTGATCGCGAGGCCGTCCGGATCAACTCGGCGCTGGCCGGTCTGCACCTTGTGCGCCTACTGTTGCAGGATGTGCGTCTCTCCGCAGACGTGTAAGGAACCACGCAAAACCTGCGACGTTGCGTGTACAAATGGCGTCCGAGGTGGCAGCCATACTGGGTTCCACGAGCGAACCGCATTCAGTCCAACCCGGCACGAGTCGGTGGGAGGTCACGATGAGCGAAAAAGACAAGGCCGTAGCAGCAGCGCTACAGCAGATCGAGAAGCAACACGGCAAGGGCGCGGTGATGCGCCTCGGTGATTCGACACGCACACCGATAGCGGCGATCTCGACGGGCTGTCTCGGCCTCGATCTTGCCCTCGGCGTCGGTGGCCTGCCACGGGGGCGCATCTGCGAGATCTTCGGGCCAGAGTCGTCGGGTAAGACGACGCTGGTGTATCACGTGATCGCCGAGGCGCAGCGTAAAGGTGGCGTCTGCGCCTTCATCGACGCTGAGCACGCGATGGATCCGACCTACGCACGCAACATCGGTGTCGACATCGACAACCTGCTCGTCTCACAGCCCGATAATGGTGAGCAGGCGCTGGAGATTGCCGAGATGCTGATCCGCTCTGGCGGACTCGATGTCGTCGCGATCGACTCGGTTGCGGCCCTCGTACCGCGCGCCGAGATCGAAGGCGAGATGGGTGACTCGTTTGTTGGCCTGCAAGCACGCCTGATGAGCCAAGCGATGCGCAAATTAACGGCAGTCCTCAATCGCACGGGCACCGTTGCGATCTTCACCAATCAGTTGCGCGAGAAAATCGGCGTCATGTTCGGTTCGCCCGAGACGACGACGGGTGGCCGCGCGCTCAAGTTCTACTCGTCGGTCCGACTCGACATTCGTCGCATCGAGACCCTCAAGGAGGGGACGGATGCGATCGGCAACCGCGTGCGCGTCAAGGTCGTCAAGAACAAGGTGGCGCCACCGTTCCGCCAGTCCGAGTTCGACATCATCTACGGCACAGGCATCTCCTGGTCGGGCTCCGTGCTCGACGTTGCGCTAGAGGACAACATCATCGAGAAGTCTGGCTCGTACTTCTCGTTCGAGAAGGAACGGCTTGGACAGGGTCGTGCCAACGTGCGCGCCTTCCTCGACGAGCACCCCGACGTGCTCAGCCGCATCACGCGCCGCATCGAGGAGACACAGGGCATCACAATTAGTGGCGGCAGTTCTGCACCCGCCGACGCCACGCCAATGACGCCTCCCACCGAATCTGTCGAGGACGGTCTCGACGGTGTCGACGAGGCCGACGAGGCCGTCGTAGTCGCCGCAGAGGGCGCCGTCGAGGGCGCCGTCGCCTCCGAGGGCTAGTCTTCGTGGCCGCGCGGGTCGTCACCGCGATACACCCGAAGGCCGACCTACGGGTTGCTATCGAACTCGATGGCAACCCGTGGCTCGTTTTGGATGCACTCGCCGCGACAGAAATGGAAATCTTCGTCGGCGCCACGCTGTCTGCCGGCAGGAAACGCAAGGCAGAGCAGCAGGCTCGAAACGACCAAGCGCTCGAGCGCGCTGCCGCCATGATTGGACGTCGCTCCCATGCCCGTGTCGAGCTCGAGCAACGCATCGCCAAACGCGACGGCGTCGACGCCGCCCGTCAGGCCGTGGATCGGCTGGAATCAATCGGGGCGCTCGACGATACCCGTCACGCCGCCGATGTCGCCACGCGACGGCTCGCGACTGGTTGGGGGCCCGCGCGTATTGCCTACGATCTTGAGGTCGCCGGTGTTACGGCAAGCGAGATCGAGAACTGCCTCACACGGCTCGACGACGAGTCTATCGATCAGGCCGCCCGGCGTGCGATCGGTTCACGCACCGGCGGTGACGCCTGGCAGCGACTCGCCGCACGCGGCTTCGACGAGGCGATCGCGGAACGCCTCGCCGGCCTGCCGAACGACGATTAGCAGGATCGGGATCGGCTGGGCCACAACGCCGAGCGCGCTAACCTTTAGCCGAGAAACTTCCACTGTCTGATCAAGACAGTTCGTACCGGACATCAGGAGAATGACGTGCTTGAGACCGTTATTGCAGCGATGGCTGCGCTGGTCGTAGGCGGCGCAATCGGCGCCTTCATCGTGCGCCAACGACTGCACGCACAGGCTCTGCGGATCAGCGACGGGGCCCTCAGAGAAGCCCAGACCCGGCGCTTGGAGGCTGACGCACTGCGCGCCGACGCCGAGCGAGCAGTCGTTTCCGCAACGCGCGAGGCCGACACTATCCGCAAAGAGGCGGCAATCGATGGCAAAGAGCAATTGCTCGAATTGCGCCGCGAACTGGAACAGAGCCTGAACGAGCGCCGCGCGGAGATCGTGCGCCTTGAGGAGCGGGTCGCTGGCCGCGAGGATCTGATCGCCAAGAGCGAGGCCCTAGTGCTGGAGCGTGAACAGGCGGTGGCCCAACAGGCACTCGCCTTGGCCGATGCTGAGACGACACTTGAGGAGACGCAGGAGCGCGCTGATCGCGCGCTGGAGCGCGTCGGTGGCATGACGACCGACGAAGCACGCACCCTGCTCCTTGGCCGCGTGGAGGAGACCGCCCGCCATGACGCCGCACAGCTCGTCCGTCGGATCGAAGAGGAGGCCAAGCAGGATGGCGATCGCCGAGCCCGTTCGATTATCGCCACGAGCATCCAACGCACCGCTTCCAGTTATGCGGCTGCGACAACCGTTTCGACTGTGCAGTTGCCATCCGACGATCTAAAGGGCCGCATTATTGGACGCGAAGGTCGCAATATTCGTGCTTTCGAGACCACGACAGGGGTCGATGTGATCATCGACGATACGCCTGGCGCAGTCGTCCTATCTGCCTTCGATGGCGTGCGCCGCGAGATTGCTCGCATCACACTGGAGAACCTGCTGGCCGACGGCCGCATCCATCCTGCGCGCATCGAGGAGACCTACTTTGCTGCCAAAGTGGAGATCGAAGCGAAGATCCGCGAGGCCGGCGAGCAGGCCTCGTTCGAAGCGAACGTGCCGGGACTCGACCCTGAACTGCTGGAGCTTCTCGGACGACTAAATTACCGCACGTCGTACGGCCAGAATGTGCTCAAGCATTCGCTCGAATGCTCCCATCTCGCCGCCATCATGGCGATCGAACTCGGGGTTGACGAGCGCGTTGCCCGTCGAGCCGCACTCCTCCACGACATCGGCAAAGCCGTGACGCACGAGGTGGAGGGTCCCCATGCCGTCATCTCCGGTCAGTTCTGCCGCAAGTTTGGCGAGAGCGAGGACGTCGCGCATGCTGCCGAGGCTCACCACTACGACGTCGAGCCAAACTCCGTCGAGGCGATCCTGGTGATCGCTGCTGATACGGTCTCTGCGGCACGGCCTGGTGCGCGGGGCGAGAGTCTCGAGCAGTACGTCAAGCGCCTCGAGGCGCTAGAGGAGATCGCGATGCGGCACCCCGGTGTTGAGCGCTGCTACGCAATGCAGGCTGGTCGCGATGTGCGGGTAATGGTCAAGCCCAGCGAAGTCAGCGATGACATGGCCGCGCTCCTCGCGCGCGAGATTGCGGCCGAAATCGAAGACTCGCTCGAGTATCCCGGGCAGATCAAGGTGACCGTCATCCGCGAGTCTCGCACCAGCGAGCTCGCGCACTAGGGCACGCGACATGCAGCGCTTCCACGTCACCACGTTCGGGTGCCAGATGAACGTGCACGATTCCGAGCGCATCAAAGGCATGCTTGAAGCGGCTGGCATGGGGGAGGCGCCTGAGAGCGAACAGGCCAACGTGCTCGTGTTCAATACCTGCACGATCCGTGAGCGTGCAGACGAGCGCCTGATCCAAGCACTCAATGTCGCGCGGGGCCGGAAGGAACGGGAGCCCGACCTGCAAATTATTGTGGCTGGCTGTTGGGCCGAATCAGTGCGCGAGGACATCTTTCGCGACTTCCCATGGGTTGACGCAGCCGTGGGGCCGGGCCGCATCGGTGCGCTCCGTGACGTGATGAACGCCGAAGGGACGGCAGAAAGAGGGGCCTTCGGTAGCTTCGACGACTTCGCCGCCGACCTTCCAAAGCGCCGCGAGCGCTCGCACCAGGCCTGGCTGCAGCTCTCGATGGGCTGTAACTCCGTCTGCAGTTACTGCATCGTACCGAGCGTGCGTGGCCGCGAACGCTCGCGTAACGCCCGTGAGATTCTGGCTGAAGCAAATCAGCTGGCCACCGAAGGCGTCACCGAACTGATGCTGCTTGGACAGAACGTCAACTCCTACGGACGCGACCTGACGCCCGACGCTCGCTGCAGCTTCGCCGAGTTGTTGCGCGCCATCGATGCGATCGACGGCATCGATCGCATTCGCTTCATGAGCCCGCATCCAAAAGACATGCGTGGCGATGTGATCGCTGCGATGGCCGAGTCGCCATCGGTCTGCAATCAACTGCATTTGCCCTTGCAGTCGGGTTCCTCGCGCATCCTCAAGCAGATGCGGCGTACCTACGACGCCGCGCGCTATCTCGAACTGGTGGCACGGGTGCGCGAAGCAATGCCGGACATCGCCTTGACGACCGACATCATCGTGGGCTTTCCCGGCGAGACCGAGGAGGACTTTCAAGAGACCCTACGCGTCTACGACGAAGCGGCCTTCGACCACGCCTACACCTTTATCTACTCGGCCCGCAACGGCACCGAGGCGGCTGGCTTCGATGGACAATTGTCCGACGAGTTGAAGCACGAGCGCTTGGGGCGACTCGTCGACCTCGTGCAAGACCACGCTGCTCGTCGCAACACTGCGCTGATTGGCAGTATCCAAGAGGTGCAGTCAGAGGGGCCGAGTCGAAAGGACGTTGAGATCTGCCGCGGTAAGACGCGTGGCAACAAGACCACGTTGTTCACACCATCAGCACCGATCGGCACGGTGGTGTCGGTTCGCATCGAAGACTCCACCTCCCAGACGCTGCGCGGCCAGATCTTCAGCGCCGTCACGGTGTAGCAATGGAGCGCTCCGTGGTGGCGATCTTCGGGCCGACCGCGTCCGGCAAGTCAGCCGTCGCCGTCGCACTCGCACAGGCTATCGACGGCGAGATTGTCTCGGCAGACTCGATGCAGATCTATCGTGGGCTAGAGCGTCTGACCAACCAACCCTCGACCGGCGAGCAGGGCGGCATTCCACACCACCTGATTGGTCATGTAGAGCCAACCGTGTCCTACGACGTCGCCCGTTTTGCCACCGATGCTCATACCGTCATCGACGCGATCATCGCCCGCGATCGAACGCCAATTGTGGTTGGTGGCTCAGGCCTCTATCTGCGAGCGTCGCTCGCCGAGGTGACGTTTCCACCGCACGTGGACCCGGACGAGCGCGCGCGGATCGCCGCTGAGGTCGAGCGCCTCGGGCCGGTCGACGCACATGCCTGGCTGATACGCGAGGACGCCGAGGCTGCGGCGCGGATTGCACCGGCGGACACGCGGCGAGTCGTCCGCGCACTTGAACTAGCCTCGGTTGGCAAATCGCTGGCACCAACTGGTGATGATCAGTTATGGACACAGACGACGCGTCTGCCGACCCGCATCTTTGCGCTGCGGATTGACCGTGCGCGCGTTCATGCGCAGATCAACGCACGCACCACCGGGCTGCTCGATAACGGTGGCATCGCGGAAGTCGAGCGTCTGCTCGAGCAACCAACCGCTCTCTCCACGACGGCGGCGCGCGCGCATGGTGTCGCTGACGTGGCCCGCCTTCTAGCAGGAGAGATTGATCGTGACGAATGTCAGCGGCTGCTCTCGGTGCGCACACGGCAGTACGCCAAGCGCCAGGACACCTGGCTACGCAAGCTGCCGAACACCGAGCCAATCGATGCCAATCGACCGATCGCTGCGATCGCCGCAGACATCGAGGAACAACTTCGGCGCTAGCCCCGATACGATTCGTGTATGTCCACGCAGATGATTGAAACGATTGAGTCCGCCTTTCGCGGCGATACGCCCGCAGAAGAGGCCCGCGACGCCGTCTCGCAGGCGATTGCTCTCCTTGACGCCGGCGAGGTGAGCCTTGCCGAGCAGCAGATCGATGGGAGCTGGAGCGTCAATGGTTGGATTCAGCAGGCGATCCTGCTCTTCTTCCGTCAGCAGCAGATGGAGATCATTGAGCTCGGCCCGTACACGTATCACGACAAGGTTCCCCTTAAGTCGAATGTGGCGGGCGTGCGCATCGTGCCCCCAGCAACGGTTCGCTACGGCGCCTTCGTCGAAGCCGGCGCGGTGCTGATGCCCTCGTACGTCAACATCGGCTCCCACGTCGGTTCGGGAACGATGGTCGATACCTGGGCGACTGTAGGTTCGGGCGCCTGGATTGGTCGCGACGTCCACCTGTCAGGGGGCGTCGGCATTGGTGGCGTGCTCGAGCCACCGGGCGCGCGTCCCGTGATTATCGAGGACGGCGCCTTCGTTGGTTCGCGTGCCATCGTCGTCGAGGGCGTCCACGTTGGCGCCGAGGCGGTCTTAGGTGCAGGCGTGATTCTGACTGCGTCGACGAAGATCATCGACGTCTCGGGCAGCGAGCCAGTCGAGCACGTCGGCTTCATACCGCCCCGTAAGGTCGTCATCCCCGGCACGCGCCCGCGGCAATTCCCCGCTGGCACCTTCGACGTTCCGTGCGCGTTGATTATCGGCGAGCGCACCGAGTCGACCGACCGCAAGACCTCGCTCAATTCTGCGCTCCGCGAGCTTGGTGTGGATGTCTAGACCCTTCCTCAGTGGGAGCATTGCTGATGTCTGCTTTGACCTCGTCGCGACGACATCGGAGTATGGTCACGAGCAGGTCCTGGCCAACGCGGTCGAGAATCGCTTGCGAGCGCTCGGCAACGTGCCCGAGCGGATTGGCAACTCGGTCGTGGCGCGGACCGGAGCCGGGGGTGCGGCGATCGCGCTCGTCGGCCACCTCGACACGGTACCGAATTGGGCCGGCGGGCAGGCCGAACGCAGCGAGACGCGCATCGTCGGTCGAGGAGCGTCTGACATGAAGGGTGGCGTCGCCGTGATGTTGCGCCTGCTCGAGCGGATGATCGACGCGCCTCAACCCGTCCTCTACATCTTCTACGACCGTGAGGAAGGACCGAACAACGTTAACGGCATCCACCGTGTGCTCGCAGACTCCACGCTCTTGGCACCGAAGCCAACGCTGGCCGTGGTACTCGAACCAACGGGCGGCACGATCCATGCCGGTGCTGTTGGGTCGCTCAACGCGCAGATTGTCTTTCGCGGAAAATCAGCACATTCGGCCCGCCCCTGGGAGGGTGAGAATGCAATCTCACCAGCTCTCGCAGAGGCGTTGACGCGCTTTGCGCAGCGCACACCCGTCCCGGTCGAGGTGGACGGACTGCTCTACCACGACGTTGTGACCGTCACCATGCTGCAGGCCGGTATCGCACACAACGTGCTGCCCGATCGTGTTGAACTCTCTGTCAACGTGCGCGTTGCACCAGGTCGTTCTGTGGAGATAGCACAGGCCGAAGTGGTCGCGCTCGCTGGCCCTGAGGCGGAGGTGACCTGGCTCGACACTGCGCTGCCGGCCGAGCCGCACCTAGCCGACCCGATTGTCAGCGACTTCATCGCTCGGAGTGGTCTCCCAGTACTCCCTAAACAGGCCTGGACGGACGTTGCGACGCTGCAAGAGTGGGGTGTGCCGGCCTTTAATTACGGGCCCGGCGAGCCAAGTCAGGCGCACCAACCGGGTGAGTGGGTCGAGATCGCCATGCTGGAGGAGTGCGAACGCGTACTCGCGGAGGAGTTGGGGGCTCCATGACGCCGCTCGTAGAGCGCTGGCAGGGTACGGGCAATGTCTACCTGCTCGTCGATGCACGCGAGCTGACACAGCCGCTGACGGCAACTGCCGCAAGGGCCATCGTCGCGGAGTGCGGCGGAGACGGTGTACTCGAGCTCTCTGCGGGCTCCGGCGGCGCCGATGTAAGCATGCGCATTTGGAACCCCGACGGCTCCGAGAGTGAGGCCTGTGGCAATGGCACACGGATGGTGGCGCGCTGGGTCTCCGAACGTCTCGGGCGGGCGGATGTCTCGATTGCGACCGCAGCAGGCCTGCTGCCCTGCCACGTCGACAGCGACGTGATTACCGCACAGCTTGCGCCGGCGACGCTTTCTGGCCCGCAGTACCAGCCCACCACGGAGGTCTTTCCCTATACCCACACCTTCGTCAGTGTCGGCAATCCGCACGTGGTGATTCCCGTCGAGGATGTCGATCTATTTCCGCTGGCAACGCAGGGCCCTCTGCTCGAGCATCATGCGTGGTTTCCCGAGCGCGTCAATGTTGAGATCACGACAATGCTGGATCGCCACCGGCTGCGCATGCGCGTCTGGGAGCGTGGAGTGGGAGAGACCCCTGCCTGTGGTTCGGGTGCCTGTGCCGCCGCCGTTGCCGCTGTTGCGTCCGGTCTTGCGGATAGTCCAGTCACGGTTATCTTGCCTGGCGGCGAGCTCGTGATCGATGTCGGCGAGGATGGCAGCGTCACGATGCACGGTCCAGCCGAGCGGGTCGAAAACGTTGAACTGCCTCCGGCAATCGCGGCACTACTGATCTAACACATGCGTTTCTCCGACCGCATGGGCACCATCCCCGAATACGTCGTGGCGCGGCTTAATCGTGCGATTGCAGAGGCTCGTGCGGGTGGTATAGACGTGATCTCGCTGGGCATTGGCGACCCGGATCTGCCCCCCGACCCGCGCCTGCGTGAGCGGCTGGCCCTCGAAGTGCAACGCGACGACGCGGCGCGCTATCCAACCAACCATGGTCAGCCTGCGCTCCGCGAGGCCGTCGCTGACTACTATCGCCGTCGCTTCGGCGTCTCGCTCGACCCAGCGACCGAGGTACTCCCGCTGCTTGGTGCGAAGGAGGGTTTGGCGCATCTCGCTGCGGCGATCCTCGACCCCGGGTCGCTGTCGTTGATTGCCGATCCTGGTTATCCCGTTTATGCAGGGGGACCACTGCTGGCAGGCGCTGCATCGATGCCGCTGCCATTGCTGCCGAAGAACGGGTTTCAGCCCGATCTGGCAGCGGTTCCGCCTGAAGTTGCAGCACAGGCACGTCTGCTGATTGTTGGGTACCCCAACAACCCGACGGGTGCCATCGCTACGCCAGGCCTATTTGCTGAGTTGGGAGCCTTTGCCGATAAGCACGACCTCGTGCTCTGCCACGACCACGCCTACGCCGAGATCGTCTACGAGGGCGACCCCGCACCAAGCGCACTCGCCGATCCGACCTTTCGGTCGCACGGCATCGAGATTCTCTCGCTGTCCAAGACGTACTCGATCCCCGGCTGGCGGATTGCCTTCGCCGTTGGCAACCCATCAGTGATCGCCATTCTGCAGCGCCTCAAGACGCAGATTGATTCCGGCATGTTCCCTGCCCTGCAACGAACAGCGGCCTGGCTCCTCGGGCAGACAGACGTTGCCGGACCACCGCTTGCGACCTACCGATCCCGTCGCGATCTCGCCTGTCAGCAGCTGCAGGCGATCGGTATGCCGGTGGCGCCACCAGCGGGCGGAATGTACCTGTGGGTGCCGATCCCGACCAACGAGTCATCGCTTGTATTCGCCGAACGGCTGTTTGCGGAAGCGGCGGTCGTTGTGACGCCGGGAAATGCCTACGGCGCCGCTGGCGAAGGTTTTGTTCGGATTGCTCTGACCGTCCCAGAGGATCGCCTCGGTGAGGCGATCGCGCGGATTGGCGCCATTCTCTGAACGCCACCGCGCGAGTACACTGCCTTGACCGTGGGTGATGGCTTCTATCAAATTCGTGACGAGGCGCCTGAGCGCGCGTTCATCGCCGCAATCGCGCGCCCGACCCAGCGCATCGATGCCGACGTTGCCGAATTGCGCGAGCTGTTACTGACCGCGCAGTGCGACACCGTCGGCGAGCTGATTCAACGCAAGGATCAACCCGAGTCGAAAACCTACTTGGGCTCGGGCAAAGTCGATGAGCTGGAGGCGTGCATCAACGAGACCGAGGCGGAGGTCTTAGTCATTGATGACGAGCTGACCCCCTCACAGCAGCGCTACCTCGAGAATCGCTTCTCGATTCGCGTGATCGACCGCACGACGCTGATCCTCGACATTTTTGCCAGCCACGCCCACACGGCGGAGGGTAAACTGCAGGTCGAACTCGCCCAACTCGAGTATCAGTTGCCACGCATGCGCGGCATGTGGAACCACCTCGAGCGTCTCGGCGGCGGTGTCGGTACGCGCGGCCCGGGCGAGTCTCAGCTGGAGACAGACCGGCGTCTGGCGCGCGATCGCATCACCTTGTTACGCCGCCGCATCAAGGAAACCAGCAAGCGCCGTCGACTTCAACGCAAGCAGCGCAGCGAGGGAATTGTGCCGACGGTCTCGTTGGCCGGCTATACGAACGTCGGCAAGTCGAGTCTGCTCAACGCGCTCACGGGCTCCGCAGTGTCGAGTCGCAACCGCCTCTTCGAAACACTCGACCCAACCACGCGCAAGTACACGCACGTCGGGCGCGATTACACGATCACCGACACCGTCGGGTTTATTCGCAAACTGCCACACGGCCTTGTTGATGCCTTTGCCTCAACCCTCGAAGAAACCCTGGCCGGCGACCTGATCGTGCACGTTGTCGATGGGTCGATCGACGAGGAGGAGCGCAACGAGCAGATGCGGGCTGTCGGTGATGTGCTGGAGCAGATTGGCGCGTCTGAACTGCCACAGATCGTCGTGCTCAACAAGATCGATCTCGTCTCAGACGAGGATCGCGAGCGGCTCCACAACCGTCTCCCGCAGGCAATCCAGGTCAGCGCCGGTACACGCGAGGGCCTCGAGGCACTGGAGATCGCGATAGCCGAGCACTTCTCCGGACGCTTCGAGCCAACCGATCTCCTCGTGCCACACAGCGAGGGCAGCGTATTGTCTGCGCTGTACGCCTTGGGTGCACCGATTACCTCCCGCGAGGACACGGCCGAGGGCGTGCGGATTCGAGCCCGCCTGCCCAAGGCCGAGCGCGATCGCTATGCCCGCTTTGCCGTCCCGCCGACGGTGCCGGCATGAGCGAAATTGGCTGGCAGCGCCTGCACGAGGCAGCGCGCCTGCCCGAGCGGGTGCACGCTAACGACGCCGGCTTTGATCTCTATGCAACCGAGCCCGCCATGCTCGGACCCGGCGAACGCCAGGCGGTGGGCTGCGGGTTTGCGATTGCTCTCCCCGATGACATGGCCGCGCTGGTCCTCCCACGCTCTGGGCTCGCGCTGCAGTCCGGCCTGACGGTGCTCAACGCCCCGGGTCTGATCGACGCGGGCTACCGTGGCGAGATCAAGGTGATCCTGATCAACCACGACCCAACGGCCGCCCACACGGTTGCAGTTGGCGATCGCATTGCTCAGCTCGTGATTACGAGCCTTCCGGCGGCCGTCTTCGCCGAACACGCTGACCTGCCCGATTCGACCCGAGGCACGGGAGGGTTTGGTTCGACGGGACAGTCTGCATGACCGACGGCCCCCGCATTCGCGTGGCCGGTCTGTTGGTCAACGGCGGCAGAGTGTTGCTGGTGCACCAGCAGAAGGACGGGCGCAGGTACTGGCTTCTACCCGGCGGCGGCGTCGAGGAAGGGGAGCAGCTCGAGGACGCGTTGCTTCGCGAGATCACCGAGGAGTGCGGAATGCCACCCACGGCGATCCGGGGACCGATCGCGTTGGCGGAAACTATCCCGCCCGTCGATACCCCTGAGGGTCGCCATATTCTGCACATGATCTTCGCGATCGAACTCGCACAGACCAGCATCGACTCCTTTATCTCCAGCGACGACGCCGTGCTCGGCCACGCATTCGTCGATCAACACGAACTAGACGGACTCGACCTCCGACCGCCGATTCACGACTACCTCCGCGACTATCGCACGGGTAATGCTTTTGTCTCGCTCGGCCGCATGTGGGTGCCTTAGCGGCGTTCGCTGCGGGCGAGGGCGGAGGCGGCTAAAGCCGCTGCGCACTCGAGCTGATCGTCGAGCGGAGCGAGCGTGGTGGAGAGGCCGCGGTGTTCGCAAGCCCAGGCCAGTAATTGGTCGGCGAGCCACGGGTTTTTTGGCAGTAACGGGCCATGCACGTACGTACCGACGACGCGTCCGTCAAGGCAGCCTTCGGTGGTACCAGTGCCATCGTTGCCGCCACCGATGATGACGCGTCCCAAAGGCGCAACCGTGGGGCCCAGCAGCGTACGTCCGGCGTGATTTTCGAAGCCGACGAGTTCGTGTCGGGTACCATCAAATTCGGTCTCGACGACGACGTTGCCCACGATCCGTGTCGGACCGGCATGGCTTTCGAAGTCAATCAGACCTGTCCCGGGTGTGTCGCGACCGGATTGGTCAACGTAACGATGCCCGAGCAGTTGGTAGCCGCCACAGACCGCCAGGATGGGTACGCCATCGGCAATCGCCGAGCGCAGGGCCGGCGTCTGCGCGACGAGCGCTTCGGCCACGAGCGCCTGGTCGCGGTCCTGGCCACCCCCGATCAGCACTACATCAGTCTGCGCAGGATCGAGAGCCTCGCCGAGTGCCAGTGGTGTCACCTCGACCGAGATCCCGCGCCAGCGCGCACGCTGTTGCAGGACTCGGACGTTGCCGCGATCGGCATAGATCGAGAGCAACTCTGGGTAGAGCGGGACAATGCGCAGCGTCATGCCTGCTCCTCCCAAAACGGCTGAGTCAGACCGCGATCGGCGAGCGCACGATGGAGGTCGAGCATCGCGGTGTAGGTAGCGAGCACGAAGACACGACCGCCTGGGGGCGCACGCACGATCGCGGCGTCAAACGCGTCGAGCGTACTGGTCGTGGTGGTCATCGTTGTCACCGCGAGATTGCTGTAGTGCAGTCGGACGGCGAGTTCTGCGGCACGCGTTCCCGAACAGGTGACGTGTGCTGCTGTGTCGAGCATGCCCTCTAGATCGATGTCCCAGATCCAGCTGACATCGCGCCCGTCGGCGATGCGATCGTTCAGCGCCAACACAATCTGCGCACCCGCAACATCGTTCGCAATCGCGCGAAGCGCCTCATTCGCACCCGTTGGATTCTTAAACAGCAACAGCACTGCCTCACGATCACCGACGACGATTCGCTCGAAGCGCCCAAAGGCCGCGTGGAAATCTGCCAGACGGGCGGCTGCGAGCGCAGTCGGAATGCCAAGCGCGTAGGCCGCCGCGATCGCACCGAGCGCGTTCTCGACGTTGTAGAGACCGGGGAGGGGCAGCACGACCTCGCTCGTGCCGTCGGGCGCATCGAGACGAAACCGAGTCCCCCGAATCCCATCTCCGCGCACATGCCGCGCAACGATGTCGAGCGCCCCACGCTGGTGGTCACCGCGTGGACATCGATACGCGCCGAGATGCCCGAGATACATCTCGTCGTACACGTAGGCGGTTCCACAGCGCACGCAAAACGTAGAATCCGCAGCGGCATCCTGCACCGTCAGCGAGGCTCGAGGATCGTCGATGCCAAAGCGTAGAACGTTCACCCGCAGGCCTGCGAGCCCATCGATGACCGGATCGTCGGCGCCGAGCACGAGTGTCGTCGCAGGATCGAGCGTTACCACGAGCACACGCCAACGATCGGCGACCAACTCGAGCTCGCCGTGGCGATCAAGTTGGTCCCGAAAGAGGTTACCGAGCACCAGCACAGTCGGAGCGAGCTGTTGGCTCACCGCAGGCAATGCGGCCTCGTCGACCTCGAGCACGCCGATCGTCGCAGCACGGCGGCGCGTGACAAGCGCCGTCGTGATTCCGGACAGCAGATTCGCGCCAGCACCGTTGCGACAGACCATCTGATCGTGGCCGACGATCGCGGCAAGCATTGCGGCGGTCGTCGTCTTGCCATTCGTGGCGCTGATCGCCACGATGCCCTCGGTCAGCTCCATCGCCAGCTGACTCAACCCGTCCGGAGCCAGCCGCCGAAAGACATGACCGGGCAGTGTCGTGCCGCCGCCCCGTCGCGTCAGACGCGAGATCGCACCGGTCGCACGCGCGAGGCCTCTAGCTGTTGTCACGCGGGCGTTCACCACTACAGATGGTATCCCGCGCGGTCAGTTCACGGCGACGGCGGCGCGCGACCGCAGTAACACCAGCCCCACAGCCAGACTGAGGATCGCGACGAGTAGGTAGACGAGCCACGGAGCGCCTCGCTCCAGCACGACCCCGGCCAGCACCGGCGCAATCAATGAACCAACTGCCCAGATCGCATTGAGCATGCCGAAGGCACCACCTTCACCAATCTTCGCCGCCCGTGCTCCCACTGCGCAGGTTGGATAGGCAATCGCAAAGATTGGCGCTGCCAGCCCGATCAGGAGAATGAGGATGACGGCGTAGGTTGGCACGCTAATCGGAAACAGCAGCACGATTACGAGCACTCCGCTGACAATCGGCAGAATCACCAGCGCCAATAGGTGATTGAGCCGCGACCCCAGCCGGGCAACGGCCAGAATCGCGATCACAGAGAGCACGCTACCGGACGTAAAGATCCACCCAATCGCCGCCGACGTCACTCCCTGATCGGCAAAAAAAAGCGGAGCGAGTAACTGCAGCGACGCCATCATCAGGGAGATAAAGCCAATCGAGATAAAACTCACCTGCAAAAGACCAGGCTGTAAGGCATGCCGAAGCGCGACGAACGGACCGTGCCGGTCCTCGTGGGGGATAGCGCCACTGACACCGCCCGGCTCGAAGATACCCCACAACACGATCAGGGCCACCAGCAGGCCGAGCCCGGCAAACGACGCGGTAATGCCAAAACGCGAGACGATCGGTCCCCCCAGCAGTGGTCCGCCAATCGTGGCAATCGTCGCGCAGGCGTTGGCGATCGTAAGTGCGCGCGGTCGATAGTCGACATCGACAGCCCCCGACAGCCACGCCAACCCAGCCGACCAGACGACGGCCGAACAGATGCCCTGGACGATGCGGACAAGAACAAGCAGGACGAAGGTGTCGGCGAAGGCAATCGCTGGCGCGGCAACCACGAAACAGGCTGCTGCGAGCAGGGTCAGGCGACGCGCACCGATGCGGTCTGCTACCCAACCGGCAGGGATCGCAAAGACCAGCACGGACAGGCTGTAGGCGCCCAGCACCACACCGGCCTGAGCGTCGGTCAGACCGAACTCGTCGTGCCAAACCGGGATCAGCGGGACGGCCGCCAGCCACGTGGCCATGTCGAGGAAGATCAGCGCAGAAATCAGCGCTGTTAGGCGACGCGGAGAGACGGGACGCACAGCAACCATGGTCACATCAGCCGATCAGCACGCGATCCAATGCGATCGCAGCGAAGATAGCCGCGAGGTAGAGGAGCGAGAAACGGAACGTCTCACGTGCGATGTCAATGTCACCAGCCGCTCGATGCAGGCGGAGCGTGTACTGCAGAAAGCGTAAACCGAGCATTAGAGCGAGCATACCGTAGAGCCAGCCAAGCACCTCGCCGGTCACGCCGAGCCACCACAAGGGCAGGGGTAGGAGGGAGAACGCGACTAGCACCACCGTGTACGCGATCATCTGCACAGTCGTCGTGCGCAGTCCCGCGACGTTTGGCAGCATCGGTACACCAGCATCTGCATACTCGTCGAACTTGACGATCGCAAGCGCCCAGAAGTGGGGTGGAGTCCAAAGGAAGATAATGCCGAACATAATCAGTGCAGGCCAGCCGATCTCGCCGGTCACAGCGGCCCAGCCAACCAGCGGTGGCATCGCGCCCGCTGCACCACCGATCACGATGTTCTGCGGCGTGCGGCGCTTCAGCCACATCGTGTAGATCAAGACATAAAAAAGATTGCCGGCGAGCGCCATCAACGCGGCCAGCGGATGGCCCGTGAGAAATGCCAGCACGGCCACGCCGAGCACTGAGAGCACAACTCCGAAGATGATCGCCGGGCGCGGCTCGACACGTCCACCGGCGACGGGCCGCTGCTTTGTGCGCTCCATGCGGATATCTAGATCGGGCTCGAGCGCGTGATTGATCGCGCTGGCGCCGCCGGACGTCAACGCCATGCCGAGCAGCGCAGAACCCAAAAGCCAAATCGGTGGCATCCCGCGCTCGGCCCATACCATCGCTCCGACCATCGTGATCAACAGCAACACCATCACGCGCGGCTTCGTCAGTTCGAAGTAATCGAGCAGCGCCGACGGTGGCTGCGTGGCTAGGGGCTCAGCAGCCACGACACTGGTCTCGAATCGGGCGCTGGGTCACGTCTCGCATCGTATCCGAGGACCCTGACCGGGCGGTCAGCGCACTTCTCGCCGGCTCATCATGAGCAGGTCGCGCAGAGCGATACCCATGCAGACGCCCCCGACGAAGATGATGCCGTGCTGCAAGTAGTGGCCTGCCGCATTCGTTAAGACGGCGGCGTCGACGGGCGGGAGCAAGGCCACAACCTGGAGCAGCAGACCAACGCCCCCAAGTACCAGCGCACGCATGGGAGAGAGCAATCCGGGCACCTGTCAAGGGTAGCATTGAAGGTGTGAACAATAATCTCAGCATCCGCGAAGCCGAATTACGTTCGGAACTTCGCTTCGAACTGACCCAGATCGAACCTGATGTGCTGCCTGCCATGGCGCGCGCCATCGAGCGCGATGGAGAATGTCTGATCGGTGGTCGCTGGGGCGGCGACGATGGTGACGGTTGCCTGCTCACGCTCGCTGCGCACGCGTTGGGGCTCGAGACGGGCGAGCAACTGCTGCGCGACTCAATCTCCACCGTACGGATCCCAGCCCTCTTCGACGAGCTCTGGTGGAGCATCGTCACCCGCAGTGGCGATCAGCGGCTGGCACGGAAAATCATCCACCGACTGATCACCGAGGCGCTCGCGCTGCGCGCTCTTCAGGGAGCGGCGTCTACTGGGTCGCCGACCACAACAGGCTTCGACAGCGAGCGGAGCGCGCGGGCAAGATAGCGGTAGAGGTGCCACTGCACGATGAGCGCCCACCAGACGCCGGTGATGACATGCAGGTAGTCCACCGCCGTAAATGCGCCACCGGACGGGCGAAACAGCATCAGGACACCCGTGATGATGATTGGTAAGCCGAGCGCAAGCATCACGAGTGACGCGATCGCGTCCTGCGGCCGCCGCACCTGAAGACGCGAGGCAATCCTTTGCCGCCCCAACTCTCCCGATTTGATGGTCACCAGCACCAACCCGACTGAGCCAGTTACGACGTGGAGCCAGTACAGCCAGTCGCCAGCCGCCTGGCCGCGGAGGCTGAGCGTGTAAATCCAAAGGCCGGTCGCAAACGCAACGATCAGAGGTGCCAGCGCGAGCAGTCCAATCACCGCCGTCCGACGACGAACGGGGAGCCTGAGCAGCGCCTGGGCCTCTCCGCGCGCCTGGTTCCATTCGTCGACCTGCTCGTCGGTGTAATGCGACGGTGGTTGTGCTGCAGCCCAGACGGCAAGCTTCGCAAGAAAGAAGAAGGCGATCAGCGGTGGAACGATATGGGGCAGATGGATAGCGACCCACAGCATGGGTCTGCCTCCTAAACCTACGTCAGCTGCTCGGCAGGCAGTACACGACGGTAAAGAGAACCACCCAGACGATATCCACGAAGTGCCAATAGATGCTAATCCCAAGGAGACCGCTATGTCGCTCAGGTGACCAGCGTCCAGTTAGAGCGCGAATCATCCCGAACAGCAGCAAGACCAAGCCGATAAAGACGTGGGTACCGTGCAGTCCCGTCAGCGTAAAAAAGATCGTACCGGTCGACTCATCCTGCGGGGTAAAGCCGACGATCATGTATTCGTGGACTTGGAGTCCAAGGAAGACCGCGCCCAGCATGAACGTCGCGAACAGCCAGCCAAAGACAGCGCCATTTTTACGCCGCTCGAGCGAGAGGAGCGCAAACTCGCAGGTAAAACTCGAAAGGACCAGGATCAGCGTGTTGATCGAGGTGGAGTCGGCTGGGATGTCGAAATCGCCGGGCCACACGATGCCGTTGAGAATCCGCAGGTTGGCGTAATACATGAAGAACGCGCCGAACAGCGCCACCTCAGAGACGAGGAAGATGATCAGCCCGAGGGTTTCTGGGCGTAACCCCGTGCGATACGGCTGAATCTGCGGTGCGGGATGGTCGGTAGCTGCGCTCATGGTGAGTCTCCTGCGCGCGCGGCGCTAGACGGTCGTCTCGACGGTCGCGGGTTCGACCTCGGGGACGATCGCGTGCTTCGCGCCCTCTTCGCCATAGCGGTACGGACCACCAATGACGCGGGGCGTTGTGGGGAAGTTAAAGATCGGCGGTGGGGAGGAGAGCATCCACTCGAGCGTGAGTCCACGCCATGGATTCGCACCGCCGGTCTTACCGTGGCGCGCGGAATGAATCATGTTGTAGACGAAGATCAGCGTGCTCGCGCCGAGGATGAAGGCCGCGATCGAGATCAGCGTGTTGCTCCACGCAAACTCAGGCGCATAGTCAGCGACACGACGAGGCATCCCCAGGAGTCCCTGATAGTGCATCGGGAAGAAGACCAGATTCGAGAAGATGAAGGTCAGCCAGAAGTGCCAGCGGCCCAGTATCTCGTTGTACATGCGCCCCGTGACCTTCGGAAACCAGTGGTAGAAGCCAGCGTAGATCGTCATGATCGAGCCACCGAAGAGGACGTAGTGGAAGTGCGCGACGATGAAGTATGAGTTCGTGATCGAGACGTCGAACGGCACAACTGCGAGCATGACGCCCGAGAGACCACCGATCACAAAGGTGAAGATAAAGCCAATCGCGAACAGGTTGGCGGTCGTCATGCGCAGCACGCCGCCCCACATGGTGCCCAGCCATGAGAAGATCTTGATGCCGGTCGGAATCGCGATTAGGAGCGTGGAGAGCATGATCGGCACGCGCAGCCACGGCTCCATGCCAGAGGCGAACATGTGGTGCGCCCAAACGGCGAAGCCGAGGATCGCGATGCCCGCCGACGAGAAGGCAACGGCGCGATAGCCAAACACCGGCTTGCGCGCGTGGGTCGCGATTACCTCGCTGATGATGCCGAAGCCGGGCAAGATCATGATGTAGACGGCTGGGTGCGAGTAGAACCAGAAGATGTGTTGGTAGACGAGCGTGTCACCGTTACCAGCGACGGTAAAGAAGTGCGTGCCCATCTCACGGTCAAACATCGCCATAAACTGCGCTCCGGCAATAAACGGTGTGGCGGCCACGACGAGGGCGGAGGTGGCGAGGTTCGCCCAAACCAGAAGCGGCATCCGGAATAGCGTCATTCCGGGTGCGCGCATCGCGATGATCGTGACGAGGAAGTTGACGGCCGTGGCAATCGATGAGGCGCCTGCCAGCTGGATACCGAGTTGATAGAGCGTCATGCCGTACCCGCTCTGCTCGGAGAGGGTTGGATAGCCAGTCCAGCCACCGTCGAACGAGCCGAACATGAAGGACGACAGCAGCGTAAAAGCCGCCACAGGAAGCAGCCAGAAGGAGACGGCGTTGAGTCGTGGGAAGGCCATGTCTGCCGCGCCGATCATCAGCGGAATCACGTAGTTCCCGATGCCTGCGAAGACGGGCACCATGAAAACGAAGATCATGATCACACCATGCTGGGAGATCAGGCCGTTGTATTGCTGGTCGGTCAATACCTGCTGGCCGGGTTTGGCCAGCTCGGAGCGGAAGACCTCGGCAAACATGCCACCGACGAGGAACATCACGAACGTAAAGACGATGTACTGGATTCCGATCACCTTGTGATCGGTATTGAATTTGAAGTAGTCGCCCCACGAGTGCGCACCGTGCTGTGAGTGATCATTCGGATCCAGTTCGCCACCGCGCATCCACGTCCACCAGTAGTCGAAGCCGCCGATCCCAACGATGAAGCCGATGCCACCGGCGATGTAGGCAACCGTCAGCAGCGTGCTCTCTTGCAGCACGGGCGACATGCCAAAGATTGAACGGGCGGCGACGGTAATCAGAATCGCGAGCGCCGCGAAGGCGGGTGCTGTCCAGAGGCAGCGGGCCAGAGTTGGCTTGAGTACGGCGGTCATCAGTCAGACCCTCCCAGGAAGGCGTTGGTCGGGGTAGCATGCATCAGTCGACACTCCCCGCGGCCGAGTCGGCTGCGGCCGACGAGGCGGCCTTGGCTGCATCGTCCTTTTGCTTGGCGACCCAGGCGTCGAAGTCGGCCTTCGAGACGACTTGAACCTTGGGAATAATCGAATCGGGTAGGGCGCTGTTCATGCCGGTATGACCCACGCCACAGAGGAAGGCACAGATGATCTCGTACGTACCGATCTTGGTTGGCGTGATGGAGACCTCGTTGGTCTGTCCCGGTGTGGCGTTCATCTGCATGCGCCACGCGGGGACCCAGAAGGAGTGGATCACATCAGCCGATGTGAGCTCGAAAATGACGGACTCATTAACAGGCAACACAAGCGTCGACTGCTCTCGCAGGTTGATCTCTTGGTTGAGGTAGTCGTACTTCCAGCCGAACTGGTAGCCGAGCACGTGGATTTGTTGCCCACTCGTACGTGCCTGCGCTTCGACATCCCCACTACGTAGCACGATCAGGCCTCCAATCGCACAGAGCATGACGATCACAAACGGAATCACAGTCCAGACCACCTCGAGCCAGGTGATGCCGTGAATGTTGTCGCCCTCGCGTTCGTCGTTGGGTCGAGCACGAAACCGATAGACGGCGACGAGCAAGAACAGAACGACGATGCCAAAGATGATACCGGAGAAGCCGAGGAAGAAGATGTAGAGGTTGTCAATGTCATCGGCCTCAGCCGATGCCTGAACCGGAAGGGTGCGCAAGACGATCAGCAACACGCTGATGACGGCGCCAACGACGACTCCGAGCAGAACGAGCGGGAGTACCTTCATAGTCTTCATCTCATTAGGGTCTTTCGGACACGGAGACTACGGGGCTCAAAATCGTCACGGCTGGCATCGTAGCCACGCTTACGGACGACACGCAACATCGCATCAAACGAAACGATTGCTTTGACGGGGATCTGAATTGAGATTCGGGACCGTCGCGCTACACTGCGGACGCGTCGGACCTCGGCGCGAACTACCAGAGGATGATCCGTTTCGATGAGCGCCAATCAGCCGCAGTCGCCCGACGACACCGTTTCCGCACCGATGACACAGATGGACTACGTCGATCGAATGCTCGAGCCTCGCGACACCGGCCTGCAGTCGGCTGCCGCGCTGCTCAGTGGTCTGGCCTGCGGATTTGGCGTGCTTGCGCTCTGGTTTGCCCCGATGGTGCTCGGCTTCGTGGCGATCGGCTTGGCCATCATCGGTCTAGCGATCGCCGGTGAACGCAACCGCTTCGGCAAGATCGCACTGACGATCGCGGCGGTCGGTTGGCTGATTGGCTCCATGATTGCGGTCTTCACCGGCAATTCGCCGATCTCGATCTCGCTGGCGTAGTCGTCCACGCTCCGACGGGGCAGGAACACCGACTCGAGTTGGCGCACGACGGTGCTGGCGGCGTCAGACGGTCAGCGCAATCACGGCGAATCCGACAACATAGAGGATGCTGGCGCCGACAGCGATCGTGAGGAGTGGGAGGGACGTGGCGATCACAATTGCGCCCGCCACCGATCCGACGGCGAGGGCGAGCACGATCGCTATCTGAAAGAGGGCACCACGATCTCGATCACCCGTTCCCGTCACGCCGACTACGGCTCGCTTGGTGCAGCAGGAGCAAGCCCATCGGCCGCCGGGAGTTGCGCCGGCGCGGCGGGCTCTGTGGCGCCGGCCTCAGCAGCGGCGGCTTCCGAAGAAGGTGGTTCGACAACCGGCACTCCCTCAACGCCCGCCGCGAACTCAGCGGCCGTTTCGCCCAGCATGTCGACCCGTGCCTTGGCGGTGTCACCGACCGCCTTCGCCGCCTTGCCGATCGCCGTCTGTGGCTCGTGCTCGCCATCGTCGGCACCAACGACACCAGCACGAACATCGCGTGCCGTATCACTGACCGATCGGGCCGCGCGACCAATTGCCGTCTGTGGCTCCTCGCCGGTGGCCCCAGCACGCGCATCGTCGGCGAGGCCTGCAACCTCGTCGCGTGCCTCCTTGGCTGCCTCAATCGCGACTGTCGCGCCCTCGGCCGCCTTCTCGCGACTGGCCTTTGCGGCGCGATAAACGGCAGAGTTCTCGTCCGCCTCCTCACCAAAACTCGTCTGCAACTCGGCTGCGGCACCCTTGATGCTGCTGCCCGTGTCCTTGACCCGCTTCGTCCCTCGCCGGAACAGCTTCTTGCTGCCACCAACGCCGAAGACCAAAAACCCAATCACCACAACGATCAAAATTTGGATCGGTGTTAGACCGAACATAGAAGACTCCTCAGACGTTCACGATCGCATCCTAGCGTTGTCTGCACGGACAGTGGCGAACACGCTGCCAGAGCGCCACAATACCACGCCTGATAATCATGATTATGGGAAGTCAAAAGTTCCAATCTCTCTTCTCCTCCTACCGCGCGGCTGTGGCCAGCGCGCACGGAGACGAGCGTGGGATCCGCCTCGCGCTAGGACGGCAGTCACAGATCTACCAGGCGTCATAGTCGACATCGATCTTCGGTACTGGATCGGTGAAGCGTGCAGGTTCGATTCGTAATCACGATACGCTTCGCATATGCGATACGTGATTCTTGGTGGTGGTCCTTCTGGCTATGCCGCTGCCTCTGCTGCCGCCGCACTCGGCGCCGAAGTGACACTGATCGAAGATCATGGCCTCGGCGGCTCTTGCACGCTGACCGATGCGATTCCATCGAAAACGTTGCTCTCCACCGCCACAGTGCTGGCCGCCATCGATCGCGCCGACCAGTCTGGTGTTTCGTTCGAGCACGGCAAACCGCATGTCGACATGATTCGCACGGTTGCGCACGCGCGCTGGGTCGCCACCCACCAGTCCCGTGGTATCCGTGATCGTCTCGAGGAGACCACCGTGCGCGTCATCCATGGGCGTGCGCGTATCAATGCCCCGGGCATGATCCACGTCGATTGTGACGGCTATACACACGAGGTCGAGTACGACGACCTCCTGATTGCGACGGGGGCAAGCCCTTGGGTTCCAGACTTTGCTGCATGCGACCATCAACGCGTGTTCACCACGCGCGAGGTCCTCGATCAGCGCGAGACACCAGAGCACCTAATCGTGGTTGGCGCCGGTGCAACGGGCTGCGAATACTCCGAGTTCTTCGCATCGTCTGGTAGCCAAGTCACGCTGCTTTCCGCTCGCTCACAAGTACTCCCCAACGAGGATGGTGACGTCGCCGAGATCGTGCAGGAGGCCTTCTTGGCCCGCGGTATCGAAATCCAGATGAACGCGCGCGTCACTCAGATTGATATCGATGGTGAGCATGTCGTCGTCAGGGCCGAAGATGGTCACACCTATCGCGGTACGCACGCGATTATCTGTATGGGCCAACGTGCCAATACTGAGGGTCTTGGGCTTGAATTGCTGGGGGTTGAGCTCAACGCACGAGGCGCGATCGTCGTAGATGAACACATGCGAACAACCGCCGAAGGCGTCCACGCCGCCGGGGACGTCGCTGGTGGCATGATGCTCGCGTCGACCGGTGCCATGCAGGGGCGACACGCAGCCCTCCATGCCTTCGGTGTCGCGGGTGACCCGATCCGTCTACAGAACGTCGCCTGGACGATCTTCACTCGTCCCGAAGTCGCCACAATCGGACTGACCGAGAGTGCGGCTGCCCGCGATGGTATCGCTGTCGATGTCACCAAGCATTACCTTGGGGCAAACCCGCGCGGGGTTATCTCGGGCTGGCGCGAGGGCATGATCAAATTGATTACGCAACCAGAAACGGGCGTCCTACTTGGCGGCTCGATCGTCGGCTACCGCGCCTCGGAGAACATCGCCCTGGTGGCGCTCGCCGTCAACGAAGGTCTGACTGTCGAGTCGCTCGCCAATACCGGCGTCGTCACACCCTCGATGTCCGAATCGCTCCAGCGCGCGGCCGAACGGGCGATGAATCGCCGGATCGCGTTGAGCGGCACGGGCATTGCCCTGCCGCACACGCAACCCCTCGGCGCCTAGGTTCCACTGGCGGGCACCGTGCTTTCGTCGGCGCCGTCAGGTGTAGCGCCACCCGTCGTAGGGGCACCCGCACCACCGTCGCTGGGGGCTCCCCCACCTCCACCTTGCGCCGGCGGTTTCGGACCCACGCGGATGATTCCGTTCTCTGGCGCATAACGCCAATGCCACATCTCCTGCGCAATCAGCTTGTCGTCTTTATAGACGCGCCGACCGTACTTGATGTGAAAGCCATCCGCACCTTTTACCTGGTCGACCTTGGCTTCGCCCGGCGCCAGGGTCGGGTCTCGCTCGCGGATGATCTTAGCCTTCGAAAATGAGTACGGCTCACCCTCGATCGCAACCACCTTGCGACCAAGCGGGTCAGAGAGAAACTGGACGGTAAGGCCCACGTCATTGGTGTGGGTCAGAATCACAATCGGCGCCTCCCAGTTGTTCTCGAAGATCAACTGCGGGTCACCCCACGAAATCGTCGCCTCCCGACCTTTTGGATAACGCGGTATCCAAAAGGAATGTGGCGTGTGCGCGATCAGCTTGAGACCACTAAAGAAAGCCGCATTGAAGGTCGTCGTGGCGACCTGCGAGACGCCACCGCCCAGCGCGTTTTTGAGAACGTTGTTCTCGCCGATCATGGGTGCTTCGACGAAGCCGCGTTGGAGCGTGCGCTCGCCAAGCGCATCGTTGAGGGAGAAGGTGGCGCCCGCGCGGATAATGAACTGGTCGAGGATCTCCGCAGCCCGCTTGATGTTCCAGACTCGGGCACCGCCGTTGTACGGAGTGAAATATTGACCAACAATCTCCTTGACGCCTAGATTTCGCGCCTCCTCTGTGGTCAAGGCCGGCTCGCGTACACCAACCGTAATCGGCGCGATCTTGAGATCGGGTGTCTTCTCCCACGTCCGCGCTAGGGTCTCGACGTCAACCCCCCGCCCGTTACGGCCCGCGATAATTCGGGCTTTGCCACTCGCGTTGGTGACGAAAACCGCATCACGCGCCGGCCGCTCGCTCTTGCCATACATGCGACTGAAAAATCCCTGCAACACGCCACGGCCAATCCTGAACCGCACGGTCTTGGTTGTCTGGGTGAAGCCGGCTGCGCGTTTGACGACGCTCGTTGGAACCACGCGCGTGTCCTCCTTCAACGACACGAAATGGCGCGTGGCCACAAAGCTGCGAGCGTCACGCACTGCCTGCTCTGCGACCGCCGTCACAATCTGCGGGCGAACGACCCTCGTTGCAACGGGAATCTCGGGCCCCGCGCGCCCGATGTCTTCGACTGCCGCACGCATCTCGGCGACGTTTGGCAGTTGACCGTTGACCGCTCGTGTGACGACGTACGCTCCTGTCTCCGTAATGTCCACCCGCGCGGACTGTGGTGCGATCGAAGCGGCCTGACGCACCGGCAGCGTCGCTCGGGTGAAGGCGGCACTGTTACATAGATAGGTGAGCGGAATCGCCCGCGTGGCCGTGTAGCCCAGGCGTGCCCTGACACGGCCGACGAAATCTACCTCGGCCTCTGCTGCGGCGACGGCTGCGGCGACATTGGGACGAAGTTTGATCACTTTTGGATCGATCTGAAAGCGGTTGCTCCCGATCACGAAGACGAGCCCGCGCGCAATCATCGCGCGGCCGTGCGCTCGTATGACTGTTCGAGCCTGTTTCACCGTCATGCCGCCAACGGGCACACCGTCGATCTCTGTACCAGGAGGAATCGCGCTACCCGTGTCACGCCCGAGATAAAGCACCGCTGCAGAAGGGATTGCAAGCACGACCGCGACGATCGCGAGAATCACCAGGACCCGACGTGCCCGTCCTCGAGGAGGTCTCGGATCGAGGCTCTCCTCGCTTGGATCATCAAAGCGGTAGACCCGCATCCGCTCTGTCGATTTCGTCACAGCGAGATTCTACGTCGCGCGACCGGTTGGGTGCAAAGGAGGGACAGCGCCGCCACTCCCCCGCAGCGTCGATCAAACAACCGCTCTAGGCGCTGAGCGCGAGATATTCACGCAGTTCTGGATTGGCCTTGGCCAGCGCACTGAGCGCGCGACCCTCGACTTGGCGCACGCGCTCGCGTGTGCAACCGAGAGAAATGCTGACCTGATCCAGCGTTCGCGTACCGTTGTCGTCGAGACCAAAGCGCAGCTCGACGACCTGGCGCT
>SHUX01000122.1 GCA_009694475.1 Thermoleophilia bacterium | reverse complement strand
GGCTTGCCAGTCGACCTCGAGGGGCTGCGGATCGCCCACGTCTCCGACCTGCATCTCGGCGCACCGGGTTTCAACTTGGCTGCGGCTCGTCGTGCGGTCGCGCTGGTACAGGACGCTGCGCCCGATCTGATCGTTATTACTGGCGACCTGCTTACCCATCCGCGCGGCACGGCCGACCTGCTCGAATTGCTCGACGCGCTCGAGGCGCCACTTGGTGTCTATGCCACGCTCGGTAACCACGATCTCGGCGATGTCCGCGATCCCTTCTCGCGTGCAGGCGAGATCCCCGACCTCTCAAGTGTCGGTGTCGAGTTGTTGCGCAACCGCACGATCACCATCACCGAGGGCGCGGCCACGATTGCCATCACCGGCTTCGACCCACACAAGCCCGAAGGCGAGACCAACAGCCTGCCGCCGGGTGTGGCCTGGCCCGAGCAGTCGGCCGATCTCCACCTCGTGCTCGCCCACTATCCCGACGTCTTCGATGCTGCCCCCGCCGACGCTAACGGTCTCGTCCTGACGGGCCACCTGCATGGCGGCCAGATCTGCGTGCCCTGGCCGAGCGGCCGCTTGCGCCTTTCCCAGTTAGGCCATCGCTACACCGAGGGTCTCTACCATCGTGACGCGCTCACCATGCATGTCTCGCGTGGTGTGGGCACGACATTCGTCCCGTTTCGCTTCTTCGCCCGGCCCGAGGTGACGGTGTTGCGGCTGGTGGGGTAGGGGGCGTCTGGAAGTTTTGCCTGGGCTGCAGGCTTAGATCTGGAATGCCTCTACGGGCAGGTCGCGCTCACCATTGACGATCGCAGCGATGATCCTTGCCGCGACAACGTTTGGATCGAGTCCGACGGGAAGTTTCGGTGCGGTGCCACTGAGGGGGCGTGTTGCCAAGCCAGTTTCGGTGTGTGGGGGACGCGCATCTATCACGTCGATCTGTTGGCGTCGGAGTTCCCTCGCGACACTGGTCATCGCACTCCATGCGGCTGCTTTGGAGGCACTGTAGGCGGCCAAGCCAGCCATCGGTTGGAGAGCCACTACCCCAGAAATGTTAAGGAAAAACCCGCCCTCTTTGATGTGAGGTGCGCTCTCGCGGAGGGCCACGATTGGGCCAATCGCGTTGATGGCAAAGAGTTCTGTCAGGGTCTTGTCGTCCAGCTCGGCAAGGGTTCCAAAAGCCACAGCTCCTGCGGCGTTGATGACTCCGTCAACGGGACCAAGGCTGGCAAAGGCGCTGCGCAAAGCAGCGTGGTCGGTGATGTCGGCGACTGCGTGCGCTGAGATCACCGCTGGATCTAACGAGGCTTTGTCTCGCACAACCGCGGCAACGTGAACGCCGGCGTTTGCGAGTTGTTGAGCAAGGCAGAAGCCTAAAACTCCAGTTGCCCCGATGATCACAATTGTGGTGTCCGTCAGATTACGCGCCATCGAAATACCGACTCTTTTTGCGGATCGCTTGGCACGATCTTTGTCGTCTGTGTGGCGTGAAATCTACCGCACTGTTGGGTTGCCTCGCGTGTGGTCGGGTTGCGTGTTGGTGCGCGCGAAGAGATCGAGGGTCTCGACATTCACGAGCATGGCCAGTGGGGCTATCCCGAACAGTTCTCCACTGCGAGTGTGACGACCAGTACCGATTCGCCGCCGTCGGGGTAGCTGCGAGGGCAGGTTGAGGCGGATCGTCATTGGCGTGTGTCATTGAGACGTACGACATTCGGTTGGCATAACTACGGCGCTAGGAGTACCGTTGAGCCAGAAGCGTCGTTTTAGTCGGAGGATAAGGCCATGACGGAAGCCTTAGTTTGTCCACAGTGCGGAACCACCGGGCGGGCTGGAGCAGCGTTCTGTGGCGCCTGCGGCTCTGCGTTGCCAAAGCCGGAAGACGCTCGCAGCGGCACCGTGATCGCGCCAACGCCAGACTTCGTCAAGTTACCGGCGGTGCCGGCAGCGGTCGCGACGCCACCGCCTGTCGCGACTGCTGAGCCGGCTTCCGTCGCGAATCCGATAGGTGGCGAACTCACCGTGTTTCCCTGGTGGCAGGTGATCATCTTCAGCATCATCTCGTACGGCGTCTGGACTCTTTACTGGTTCTATTGCACCCGCAAGCAAGTTAGTGGTCTCGTCGAAACGAATCGTGACGATCCAGGTACTCAGACCTTTGGGTATTTGGTCCCGATCTGGCAGGTCTGGGTGGTCCGCGACATGTGGCGCGATATCGACGGCGTTGCACAGAAAGCCGGCACGGTCGGGATTAACGCGAAGTCGTACACGATCTGGTTCGCTGTTTGCTCGTACGTTCCGCTCATCAACTATGCGGGTGTGATCGTTGTCCCAATTTTCTACCTGATCACACAGTCACGCCTGATGGCAGCACTGAAGGCTCTCAATGGTGGCGTGACCACAAACCGGCGCGTGACGCCGTGGAGTGGAGTGTGGGCCTTTGGGCCAATCGTGCTCGGTGTTATCTTTGCAATCTTGGCGTCGTTGTAGATCTGACAGGCCTGCTGCGCCGTGAAGTGATGGCGTGAAGGTCGCGGGCGCTGGGACGAATGGGCGAAGGCCCAGCCAGATCTGCGTGCCCTGGCCAAACGGCCGCTTGCGGCTATCGCAGTTTGGTCATCGCTATAGCGAGGGCCTCTACCACCCCGATGCCCTCACCATGCACGGCTCGCGTGGTGTGGGCGTGGCGTTTGTCCCGTTTCGCTTCTTCGCCCGGCCCCGGGGTGAGGGGTGCTGCTGGGGGTGTGGTGGCCGCACTCGTATCGACGGCCGCCGCCGGGGCCGAGCTCTCCACCGGGGCGCCGCTTGTGGGTGTGGAACCGAGGGTGGCTCCGCAGTTTCCGCAGAAGCGATCGCCACGAGCTAGCGCGCGTCCGCAGGAGGGGCAAAAGGTCGATGCATTCATTCGATGGTGCGTCCTCTTGTGTCAGGCCGGCGTGGGGCCGGTTCCACGCAGTGGTCGAGCGAGACTGCCGTTGCCCCACTCGTCGTAATTCGCAGTTAGACGAGTCCATCTTGGGTATTGATACGTCAACATGGTTACGTTACCCTAGCGGAATGAGCACTCCCGCTTGCAGCGCCTGTGGGCGCAGCCTCTCTGCAACCGAATCGTTCTGTCCGGACTGTGGGGTGTCCGCTCGAAGCGCTCCGGCGGTGGTACGTGACCAACCTACCGCAGCGGCTGAGGAGGCGCCAGCAAGCCCGGCTGCTCCCGCGGGGACAAAACCGAAGAACGCAGTCCTTGGATGGTTCGTTGTCGGTCTCTTGGCCATGAACGGGGTGGGGGGGGGGTTGTCGATCCTGTTCAGCCAACTCTGGCACTTTTTGCGATCGGATTTGCCGTGTCGCTCGCTCTCACCCGCATTATCAAAAAGCGGTTTTCGCCTGGCCTGATGATCGGCGCAGCCGTCGTTTGCTTGCTGTTGTCACTCGCCGGATGCGTCACTGTCATGGCGCAGGCTCAGAATCCTGGTTCAGGATCAGGCACTCTTAGCGGGCTCATGGGGCTCTTCGTTCCCGGCGTGCTCGCGCTGATCGCGGGTATTCGGGGGCAAGGTAAGTCGTAGCGACTCACGAAGGTGCGTGTTGGCTGGCATGCGCGTCCGATTAGCGACCCGGGCCGCTTCGATACCGGGTCCGTCGCCCTTGGCCTGTGTGGGCATGAACTCAAACTCGCTGGCTGGGGCCGCTGGTCGGGCGACTTGGCGCCCAGGAAGCGCGGCTGGGAGAGGGAGGTCAATCCGGCGCGCGTACCGCGCTTCGCTTGGAACGGCATCTCCGAATCGTCTTCTTCCTAGTATTCCCCCTGCCTGCACACGGTGATTCTTCAGAAGGTGGGACATCTGGAGCTACCGCTTCGCTGACGACATACTTATGACGTATGCTGCGGGCTATGGGTTCGGAGCAGAAATCGTTCGAAGACGGTGCGAGCGCTGTTGTGACAGCCGTTTCGGTCATTCTTGCAGTCAGCTTTGGCGTATGGCTAACCTGGATCACAATTACCGCATTCATCGGCGGGCAGGCACTGTTTTTCCCCATCGAGTTCTCTGGCTTCAGTCTCGTTCGAGGGTTTTTGTGGCTCTTCATTGCTGATCCGATCATCACGACAATCGCCTACTGGATCTTCATGCTGATCCTCTTACCATTGGTCGGATTGATTGCGGGAGTGTCGAAGATTCAGGAAAAGCGAACTCCAAAAAAGCCCCAGTGAACCGAGCCGTTATCGCATGCGCAGCATTATCCTTCTGGGGTTTCGGCCACAGAATTGGCCTCGTACGACCCTTCCACGACGGCGGCGTGTTCAACGCAAGTAAGGCACCTCACGACCCACAGTAGGCATCGCTGGCACTTCGAGCACCGCCGCAGGTGCTACACGTCATTGGAGATATTTCCCATCTCCCTGGTAGTTGATATCACGATGGGCATGAACCAAGGCCCGTCTGTTCTTTCCCGTCCTTGAGATCCGGAAGGACCTCGTTGACCTGATCAATGCTGATGGCGTAGAAGATGCCCTGCGTATCGGATTCGCCGAGCGTCGCGACGCCAATCTGCCGACCCTTGAGGTCGAAGACGGGGCCACCACTATTGCCAGGGTTAATCGGCGCGCTCAGCTGAAGGAGGTTGCGGTAGTTTTTAACCACGACTCCGAGCGCTGAGATATTTCCAGCAGTGAGTTGTAGTTGCTGGTCCCCCGAGGGCGCCGTGGCAACTGTGCCCGGATAGCCAAGCACGACGACCTGATCGCCGACTGCGAGGCTGGACTCGTTGCCGAGCGTCACTTGGGCGAGGTTGAGCGAGTCCGCATCCTCGACGATCCGCAAGATCGCAAGATCTTCGCATGCACTAAACCCAACGACTTTTGCGGGCACATACTCCTCATCAGCGACGGAGACTGCCACCCAAAGGTCATTGAGCGGTTGCTCACTCTTTTCGTCGGCAATAACGTGGAAGTTTGTGAGGACTAAGCCGTCGCCGAGGTCTAGCACCGACCCGGTCCCGCCTTGGAACGTGTCGGTGCATTTTGCTTCTGAGGTGTTCTGGCATGCGAATACTTGCAGTACGCCGTGGCTCTGCGTGCGCATGACCCAGCTCGGGTCATGGGTGGCAGTCGTGCTGGCAACATTGGCCACGGGCGCAGCAGGGTCCGAATTGCGTGTGAGCGCTGAGATGCCAACTACGAGTGCGATCACTGCGATGGTTGCGATCGCTCCAACTGTGATCAGCGTGCTTCGGCGGAATCGCGCTGAGCCCCGCGACGAGCGCGTGATGGTCGGCGCGGCAGCGTGGGGTTGTCCATCCGGCGCGACGATTTCGATGATCGTGTCGCCGAGTTCGAGCATGCGCCCGAAGGTTGCTGCGTGTGGAGCGTTGCTCTT
>SHUX01000013.1 GCA_009694475.1 Thermoleophilia bacterium | reverse complement strand
ACGTTGTTGACGTAGAGGTCGCTGAGAGCGGGTAACGAGGATCGAACTCGTATCACAGGCTTGGAAGGCCAGTGCTCTACCGTTGAGCTATACCCGCAGGCGCGCCTGATGGCGCTCTACTGAGGATTCTACGCGCGTCTGGCCGTGGGGGTGTCGCCAGTGCTGCGTCGCCAAACAACACTATGGAGTTTCTGTCGTCCGGTATTCGATGCTAAATGTTGTATAAATCGATCATCGACGTGTAGAAAGGTTCTCCTGATGTCTGTGACCCGCTCCACTGACTCCGACGAAAGCCTCGTAGCTCGCACTGCTGGGGGCGATATGGATGCCTACGCCGAGCTGTACAAGCGCTACCTCCCGGTTGTTCGCGCCTTCGCGCGTCGCCGCACGGGCGACATTGATCGCGCCGACGAGTTGACGCAGGAGATCTTTCTCGATGCTTGGCGCAGCGCTGGACGCTACGACCCCAAGGTGGCGCCGGCCGGAGCCTGGATCCGGACGATTACCGCACGACGGACCGTCGACTGGACGCGCCGCGCGGCTGTACGACCGCCTCTTGCCCAGCATGAAGGACGCGAGATCGTCGAGGACTCGCACGACGACGAGTTAGTTGATCGGCTCGACTTTACCGACGCACTCAAGGATCTCCCAAGCGCGCAGCGGGAGACGCTCGCTCTAGCCTTCTACGGTGACCTGACCTACCCGGAGATTGCCGAGCGCACGAACACGCCGCTCGGCACGGTTAAGAGTCGCGCCTTGCTCGGCATGCGTCGCCTGGCCAGTCACCCGGCCGCACTTGACGCCCGACCGAATCTGGCACGCTAGGCTAGAGCCATGTTTGGCGCCCCCGTCCTGGTCACTGGTTCAACCGGCTTTATTGGTAGCAGGCTGGTGCGCCGACTCGTCAGCGCCGGGGTGCCCGTTCGTGCTCTGGCGCGCAGCGCGTCTGCGGTAACCGTGCCCGGTGCCGAACTCGTAGTCGGCGACCTGACCGACCGTGACTCGCTCGAGAGCGCCTGTGCTGGTGCGTCTGCGGTCATCTCGTGCGCCGCAATTACGGGTGACAAGAAGGGTCCCTACGACCACGTCAACGATGCGGGCATCACGGCTCTGGCGCAGGTCGCGACGGCAGCGGGCGTTGGCAGAATGATTCATTTCGGTGGGATCGATACGGCCGGTCTCAAGCCTGGCCCGTACCTGACGGGCCGACGGCGTGGAGAAGAGGGGATCAAGGCCGCCGGTGTGCCCTGGACAATCCTGCAGCCGTCCGTGCAGTTCGGCCCACGCTCACCCTTCATCGCTGCGATGGCTGGCCTCGTTCGGGGGCCGCTGGTGCCGGTGGCAGGCAATGGTCGCACGCGGTTACAGCTGATCCACGTCGACGATGTCTGTCGCGCTGCGCACGAGTGCCTGACGGGTGATCAGCGACTCGGTCGCTACGTGGAACTCGGCGGGCCAGAGGCAGTCGAGTACGACGCGATGCTCGACATCATTGGTCGCAGCCTCGGCAAGACTAAGGTGCGGAAGCTGCATGCACCGATGGCGATCGTCAAGGTCCAGGCGCAGGCATTGCAGTTTTTGCCGCATCCGCCGGTTACGCCAGCCGCGGTCGAACTGCTGGAGCATGACAACGTGGCCGCAACGCTTGACGGTGTACAGGCTGAGTTTGGCTTCGCACCCGTTGGCTTCGCTCAGCACGTGGCCTCGCACGGCCTCGAGCTCTGATCGACGATACTGCGGCGTGTGCGCCTGATTCTCGCCTCGACCTCGCCGCAACGGAGCGCGATCCTGAGCGAACTCGGAGTCGATTTTTTCGTCGTTGCGCCGATGTATCAGGAGGTGCCGATCCTGGGCACGCCCGAGCAGGTCGTGATCGAGCGGGCGCTTGGCAAGGCGCTCTCGGTCGCAGCGCAGATATCTGATCGACCGGTGCTTGGTGTCGACACCGAGGTGGTGCTTGATGACGGCGACGTGCTCGGACAGCCAGCCAACGCCGGCGAGGCCCGTGCGATGCTGACGGCGCTGGCCGGTCGTGAACATCGGGTGATTTCGGGGATTGCACTGCTAGGAGAGACCCAGCAGGTGGCCGCTGTCGTAACAACTGTGCGGCTGCGTGAACTCGCTGACGAGGAGATTGCCGCCTACGTCGATCACGGTGAGTGGCAGGGACGAGCCGGGGGATATGCCATACAAGAATTGGGTGCCGGGCTTGTTGCGGCGGTTGACGGAGACTATTTCAACGTCGTTGGACTCCCAGTCCAACGGCTCGCTGAGTTGCTCGCATGCGAAGGCCACGCGTTACCCGTTTCGGGAGGGAATCGTGAGACAAGGTAGAATCGTTCGTTCAGCAGTGGCACTTCGTGCCGCAAGGGGGATCCCATCGGTATCAAGAATTGGATGTTTGGCTTCGGCAGCCGCGACATGGCGGTGGATCTTGGTACGGCAAACACGCTTGTCTACGTGCGTGGGCGAGGGATCGTGCTGTCCGAACCATCTGTGGTGGCGCTCGATCAGATGACGCGTACCGTGCTGGCTGTCGGCATTGAGGCTAAACGCATGCTCGGTCGAACCCCTGCCTCGATTGTCGCGATCCGCCCACTCAAGGACGGTGTGATCGCCGACTTTGAGGTAACGGAGGAGATGCTCCGACACTTCATCCACAAGGTTCACCAAAATCGCTGGGCTCATCCACGCGTCGTCGTCTGCGTTCCTTCGGGCGTGACGGGTGTCGAGAAGCGCGCAGTTGAAGAGGCCGCACTCTCGGCCGGCGCGCGGGTGGCGTACCTGATCGAAGAGCCAATGGCCGCCGCAATTGGCGCCGGGCTCCCCGTCTCGGAGCCGTCGGGCAACATGATCGTCGACATCGGCGGCGGTACCACCGAAGTCGCGGTGATCTCGCTTGGCGGTATTGTCGTAGCCCAGTCGATCCGCGTTGGCGGCGACGAACTCGACGAGGCGATCGTCAAGCACGTCCAGCGCACGCATAAGTTGCTGATCGGGACACAGACAGCCGAGCAGGTCAAGATCGAGATTGGTAGTGCCTATCCGCGGCCCGACGACGACACGCAGTGTGAGGTACGAGGGCGCGATCTCGTCACGGGCCTACCGAAGACGGTGATCCTGACCGCCGCGGAGGTGCGGAACGCGCTTGAGGAGCCGTTGCTCGAGATTATCGGTGCGATCAAGTCGACGCTCGACCAGACACCGCCAGAGCTCGCCGCGGACCTCATGGATAAAGGCATCGTTTTAGCCGGTGGTGGCGCGTTGTTGACCCGTATAGACGAGCGTATTCGCGCGGAGACGCAGATGCCGGTGCAGATCGCCGAATCGCCCTTGACGTGTGTGGCAGTTGGCTCCGGTCGATCGCTTGATGAGTTCGAGGTGCTGCAGCGCATGCACATGAATATCCGCGGGCGTCGCGCCCGGCGGCGTTAGCGGCCAGCCCCTGCGAGACTTTGGCCGAACATGTCCTACGCAAGCGCACCCATACCAACAGCACCCGATACCCGTCCACTCGCAGCGGGCGTGATCGGTGCATCCGGCTATGCCGGTGCAGAGCTCGTGCGGCTGTTGTCGTCACACCCGACGCTTCGACCAGCAGTGCTTCAGGCCCGGTCCGAGGGCTTCGACGAGGTCGACGCAGCGGCAATCTCGTCGTGCGACGTGGTCTTCCTCGCGCTACCGCATGGGGAATCACAGGCGATCGGCACCGAACTGATCGAGCGTGGCACACAGGTTGTTGATCTTGGCTCGGACTTTCGCGTTGACGGCTGGACGTATGGCCTGCCCGAACTGCACCGCGAAAGTATTCGCGTGGCGCGGGCTGTGGCTAACCCAGGCTGCTACGCGACGGCTGCGATTCTCGGCCTCACACCCTTGGCCGCGTCTGGGCTAATCGATGGGCCGGCGCACTTTGACGGCAAGTCTGGCGTCACCGGAGCGGGCCGCTCGCCGTCGGAGAAGACACACCTGCCCGAGCTCTACAACGGCATCACGCCGTACTCGGTGATGGGCCATCGACACCTCGCCGAGATCGAGCAGGAGCTCTCCGTGCTGGCCGGATCGCCACAGTTGGCGACGTTTGTGCCGCACCTTTTGCCCACGAGTCGCGGGTTGCTCGTGACGGCGCACGTGCGTCTCCTCGAACCTCTCGACCAAGCCGATCTTGATGATCTCTATCGCTCGCGCTATGACGGCGAGACGTTCGTGCGGCTCGGTGGTCTGCCCGCACCACAACGTCTCGCTGGCACGAATGTCTGCTGGATCAACGCCTGGGCTGATCCGCGCACGGGCACCGTTGTGATCGAAGCGGCACTCGACAATCTCGTCAAAGGTGCTGCTGGTCAGGCGCTGCAGAACGCCAACATTATGCTCGGTATTGACGAGAGCGCTGGGCTGACGGTACAGGGCCTGTGGCCGTAGGAGTGACGTTTCCACGTGGCTTTGTCGCTGCGGGTGTGACGGCTGGGATCAAAGCCTCCGGGCGCCCCGACGTCGCGATTGTCGCGGCCAGTCAGAGTGTTCCGGCTGCTGCCGTGTTTACGCGTAGCGCGACGGCTGCGCCGCCCGTGATCGTCTCTCGCGCCCACATCGCTGAGGGTACGATCCGTGCGATCGTTATCTCGAGCGGCAACGCCAACGCGGCGACAGGCACACCCGGACAGCGCGATGCTGAGCGCATGGCGGCTCTGGTTGCAGCCGGGCTCGGCTGTAAGGCAGAGCAGGTGCTCGTTGCCTCGACGGGGGTGATCGGTGTACCGCTCCCGATGCACCTTGTCGAGCCGGGCATCGAGCAGGCCTTGGCTGCGCTCAGTGACGCTGGCGGCGCAGATGCCGCAGTTGCAATCACCACGACGGACGCCGCACCCAAATTAGCCGAACGGCAGGTCGATACCTCGCTCGGTTCGATTCGTGTGGGTGGCATTGCCAAGGGTGCCGGCATGATCCGTCCAGATCTCGGCACGATGATCGCCGTACTGACAACCGATGCGGCGCTCGATCCGAGTCAGACAGAGGACGCGCTACGAGCAGCGGTGGAGCGGACCTTCAACTGCATTACCGTCGATGGCTGCACCTCGACCTCGGACACCGTCGCACTGCTCGCTAGCGGGGTCTGCGCCGGTGTTCTGACGAGCGACGATGTGATCCTCGTCAACGCGGCGATCCAGGCTGTCTGCGAGGACCTTGCGCTCCAGATCGTTCGCGACGGCGAGGGCGCCCACCGTATTGCGCATTGGACCGTGACTGGCGCCAAAGACGCTGCCGAGGCGCGCACGATTGCCTACGCCGTGGCCGAGGCCCAACTGGTGCGCTGTGCGCTCAATGGTGGCGATCCCAATTGGGGACGGATCGTGGCGGCCCTCGGTGTGACTGGGTGTGCGGTTGTGGCTGAGCGGATCGAGATCACGCTGGGCGGACACACGCTCTGTCGTGAAGGTATGGCAGTCGAGCACGTTGACACCGCAGCGGTCAACGTGGCTGCGGCCCGCGAGACCGTCGAGATCGGGATCGACCTTGGTGTGGGGACTGGCACGGCGAGTATCTGGGCCTCTGACCTTTCGAAGCTCTACGTCGAATTGAACGCGGACTACACGACATGAGTAGCGCACTTGTGGCCAAGCTCGGTGGCAACGCGCTGGCGCTCCTGCCTGACGCACTTGCCGCTGCTGATGGGCGACCGCTCGTACTGGTCCACGGAGGTGGTGCACAGATCACCGCATTGATGGCGCAGCGGGGAATCCCTGCCCGCTTCGTGGATGGCCGCCGCTTTACCGACCTGCCGACTCTGGCTTGTGTCCGTGTCGCGCTTGCCGATGTCTCTGACGAACTGGTCGCAGCGTTACGGGGGGTGGGGCGCGAGGCGCGGGCGTTCCGGGAAGGAGAGTTGTTGCAATGCAGGCGCCGCCGCGACCTTGGTCTGGTCGGAGAACCGACAACAATTGACGGCGATATGATTCGGGCAGCCTGGGCGGCAGACCGGATCCCGCTGATCGCACCGGTCGGTCGCGACCTCGATACACCCCGGCTTCTCAACGTCAACGCCGACGATGTGGCAGCGGCAGTCGCGGTTGCCGTTGCGGCGGACGAGCTGGCGTTTCTCTCGGATATCCCAGGCGTGTTGGACGACACGGGCATCGTGCTGCCGACGATCTCTGCGAGTGCCCCACCGACCGTCACCGGAGGCATGCTCCCGAAGCTCGAAGCCTGCGCCGTCGCGCTCGCTGGCGGCGTGCGCTGTGTGCGGATCGGCGCTCTGACGGAGGTGACAGCATGAGTATCGTCGATCGCGGTAGCGAGGCGATGATGGCGAACTACCCGCCCCGACCGCTGGCGATTGTCCGTGGCGAAGGATGCTGGCTGTGGGACGAAAACGGCACGCGCTATCTTGATCTCGTGGCGGGGATTGCCGTCGTCACGCTCGGACATGGCCATCCAGCTCCGGTCGCTGCACTTGCCGCGCAGTCGGCAGTGTTGGACCACGTATCGAACCTCTATTGGAGTGAGCCTGCGATTGCGCTCGCTGAGCGACTCAACAGTATTTCTGGCTTCGAGCAGGCCTTCTTTTGTAACTCCGGCGCCGAGGCGAACGAGGCTGCGATCAAGCTCGCGCGTCGCCACGGACATGAGACCGGGGGAGTTGACAAGCACGAGCTTGTCTGTCTGGAAGGTGCCTTCCATGGCCGTACGCTGGGCGCCCTTCAGGCAACGTGGTCCCCGCCCAAAAAGATCCCGTTTGAGCCACTCCCCGCGGGCTTTCGTCACGTTCCCCGCAATGACATCCCGGCTCTGCGTGCCGCAGTCGGTCCGCAGACAGCCGGCGTACTGATCGAGCCAATTCAGGGCGAGGGGGGCGTGCAGGTTGTTGACGAGGCGTTTCTGGTGGCGGCGCGGGAGCTCTGCGATCAGCATGGCGCGCTGCTCTTGTTCGACGAGGTTCAAACAGGCATTGGTCGTTGTGGGGCGTGGTTCGCCTTTCAGCGAACGAGCGTGCGTCCCGATGCGATCTCGCTGGCAAAGGGGCTGGCCTCTGGCATGCCGATCGGCGCGCTGCTCTCACGACGCCTCACGACCGGGTTTCAGCCAGGGGACCACGGCACGACGTTCGGGGGCTCGCCACCGATCGCCGCAGCCGCGCTGGCGACGATTGGCGTCGTCGAGCGAGACGACCTGATCGGCAACGCGCAGCGCATCGGCGCGCTGCTCACCACGGCGCTCACCGCAGTGCCCGGTGTTGCCGAGGTTCGCGGCGCGGGACTCCTGATCGCCGTCGAACTCGTCGCAGGCGATGCCGCTGGCGTCACGGTCGCAATGCGCGAGCAGGGCGTGATCGTCAATGCCGTGTCGGAAACGGCACTCCGACTCTGTCCACCACTGGTGATCACAGCGGAGCAGGCGGCGCTGGCTGTCGAGGCGCTCCGCACGGTGCTGGTGGCTCGTGCGTAGGGTGCTTGCAGAGCCCCGTAAGGTCACTCACACTGCGGGTATGAAGCGCATCGTTGACTACCTCGGCACCTTCGGTCTTGGCTACTTTTTCGGATTGGGCGCGATGACTTTGGCGCACGCGTTTCTCGGCTGGCCGGCGACCTACCAGGACGCGGCGTTCTTGGCCTTGATTAGCGGCGCTGGCGGCGTTGGTGCCCGGCTCTACAATCGGCGAGTGGTTTCTTTGGGCGGCGACGAGTAGGGTCGTGCACCTGCACGGCATCCACCACGTTACGGCGATTACCGGCGACGGTCCCCGCAATGCCGAGTTCTACGGCGGAGTGCTGGGATTGCGGCTGGTCAAGAAGACCGTCAACTTCGACGATCCTGGCGCGTATCACCTCTACTACGGAGACGCCACCGGCTCGCCGGGGACAGCCTTGACGTTCTTCGAGTACCCGGGCGCGCGGCTGGGACGAGCAGGTGAGGGCATGGTGACGCGGATCGACTGGAGCGTCCCGTCGCCTGCCGCACTCGACTGGTGGGAACAGCAGTTGGCAGGCAAAGCCACCACGGAGCGCTCGGCGGAGTACCTCGATATCTGGGATCACGAGGGTCTTATCACCCGCCTCGTTCCGGTCGCAGGGTGTGAGAGTGAGCCGCATGCCAATGCGCCGCAGGTTCCGTCCGCGAACGCAATGCGCCGGATGATTAGCGTTGCTGCACACGCCCGCGCTCCAGATGACAGCATGTCGGTGCTCGACTCGCTCGGATTTCGCCGCGCAGGCGAGGCCTGGCTGACAGGCGATGGAGTTCGTTCGGCCGCCTATCGCCTCGAGTCAAGCGACGGCAGCATCTCGGCGTCGGGTGCCGGCACGATCCACCACGTTGCCTGGGCCAGTCGTGACGAGGATCATCAGGACTGGCTGGCCCGCATCGCCCGAGCCGGCCTACAGGCAACGCCAATTGTGGAGCGCGACTACTTCCGCTCGATCTACTTTCGAGAACCGTCGGGCGTTCTATTCGAGCTCGCGACAGACGGACCGGGCTTCGCGATCGACGAAGAGCCGGATGTGCTCGGTCTGGCACTGTGCTTACCACGCCAACATGAGCACCTGCGAGCATTCCTCGAGCAGCGCCTCGTACCAATTCCTGACCCGTGGGAGCCCTACCGGTGAGCGGTATCTCTGATCGCATCCGCCCCTCGCTCGGCACGCCAGAGGGGGCCTTGGTGCTGTTGCATGGCCGCGGCGCCGACGAGCACGATCTGATGCCTTTGATCGAAGTGCTCGATCCGGAGCAGCGACTGGTTGGCGTGACGCCGCGTGGGCCGCTGTCCTTGCCAATTGGTGGCGCCCATTGGTACATCGTCGAGCGTGTTGGTGATCCTCATGAGGAGACGTTTCTGGCCTCGATCGAGCTGTTGTCGGACTGGCTTGACGACCTCCCAGAGCGGGTTGGTGTCCCGGAAGAGAAGATCATCCTCGGCGGTTTCTCCCAGGGGTGTGTGATGGCCTACGCGCTCGCACTCGCAGCCGATCGAACACCGCCAGCGGCATTACTGGCGATGGTGGGTTTCATTCCCCACGTCAAGGACCACCCACTCGACCTCACGTCACCCGACCGGCCGACCGTGACGATTGTCCATGGCAGCATCGATCCGGTGATCGATGTCTCGTACGGTCGTGCGGCTCGCGACGAGTTGCTGGCAGCCGGCATGGATGTGACCTATCGCGAGACGGCCGTCGAGCATACGATTGATGCCGCGTGGCTGCCAGACCTCCGCCACCAGATCGGCATGACGCTTCACTAAGTGCTTAGCCCATCAGCGTGGCCGTTGCGAGCGACCACGTCAGCGGCTTTAGGTCGAGGCGCTCAGAGGTGAGGGGTGCTCCCGCAGTCACAAGGACCACCTTCTGGCCGGCCTGCAGAGTCGTCAAGGTCGCGAGATCGGCTCGCAAGACGACGATGCCGATGCTCTTGACGGCAGAACCGTCGGAGGCCTTGATCTTGCTCGGGCGGACGAACAGTCGACCGCCGTTTCCTGCCGAAACCATCCAGACGACCGTGCCGGTGATGGTCAACGAGACGTTGCTATTGCTCGCGCTCATGATCGCGGGATCTGTGATGTCTGGCTGCAGAATCGTCGCGGCCTGGAGCCAGGTAAAGGGCGAGACAACGCTCGTGCCGTAGTGGAGCTCAAAATGCAGGTGGCAGGGGGCACTGGCTGCATCCCCTGTCTTCCCAACGTAGGAGATGACCTGGCCTTGCTTGACGGTCGAGTCATTGTTGAGGCCTTTTGCCAAGGCACTGCTGGCGTCGCCTTTGACGCCCATGTGGATGTAGCGGTACCAGGAGTTCTTACCCGTCAGCGTCACCATCCAGCCGGAGCGGTCGCCGTAGTCGAGTCGAACGGTGCCGGGGACGACAGCCACGACAGGTGTGCCGCAGGGCGATATTAGATCGTTGCCCTGATGTGTGCCACTTCCGCGTAGATCGCCAAAATCGTCCGTGTAATGCGCGCCACCGACGACAGGGAAGAGCGTAAACGGCGGTTGAGCCGCGGCGGCCACAGCCGGCGTCGCCAGTACGAGAGTGATGATGAGCGGGAGTGCAATGCGCATAGGCCGAGATAGCAACGGGACCAAACCCTCACGAAGGGTACACAGGGTTGTCATGGTCTGGCGGGGCGGTTTCGGCCGTGATCAAATTGAAACGATTGACGCAAACCTCCTCCTGCCGGACGATAACGCGGTATTCTCTCGCCACTGGTAGCCGGACACGTCCGCGGCATTCCGATTGTTTTCGCTACGAGCACTGACCTAATGGCACCAAAACCGCGCACAACGCCACTGCACGATCGCCACGTCGAACTCGGCGCCCGCATGGTTGACTTTGCCGGCTGGGAGATGCCGGTCTACTACGTTGGTATCAACGAGGAACACCGTGCTGTGCGCGCCCGCGCCGGGCTCTTTGATGTTTCACATATGGGGCAATTCGAGATCACTGGCACCGGCGCAGAGGGGCTGTTACACAAGGCGCTGGCGAGTGATATTGATCGTCTGGAAGAGGGGCAGGCGCAGTACTCGTTCCTGCTCAACGCTAAGGGTGGAATCATCGACGACCTGATCGTCTACCGGTTGCCCAACAAGGTCTGGCTGCTCGTCGTTAACGCCGGCAATAGTGCAATCGACCTGGCGCACCTGAAGAGCTTCAAGCACCGAGCCGCCACGATCACTGACCTTAGCGACGCGACTGCGATGATCGCGCTGCAGGGTCCTGTGGCGATGGAGTTGCTTGCCGATATTTGGCCGAAGAAGACCGCTGGCCCTGCGACCGGTAAGCCCTTCACGATCGTCGAACGTGTCGTAGCGGGTGTCCCTTCGCGCGTCGCCTATACCGGCTACACCGGCGAGTCCGGTGTCGAGATCATGTGTGCGGCCGACCGCGCCGGCGACCTCTGGGACGGCATTCTGGCACGCCGCGAGCATGGCGTCGTGCCGAGTGGGCTCGGCGCGCGCGACACGCTCCGTCTGGAGAAGGGCTACCCGCTCCACGGGCACGACATTACAGCCAAGATCACACCGATCGAGGCCAGCCTCGGACGCTTCGTGCACCTCGGACGCGAGTTCATGGGCAGTGCAGTGTTGGACAGGCAGGCCGCCAAGGGCGTCAAGCGCCGACTCGTCGGGCTGAAGGTTGTGGACCGCGCGATTCCTCGCGAGGGCTATCCGATTCTGTCGGGTGGAGAGAAGATCGGTGCGATCACAAGTGGGACGCTTTCGCCGAGTATCGATCGCGGCATCGGCCTCGGCTACGTGCCAGAGATGTTCGCTAAGTCCGGCATGGTGTTGCAGGTCGACATCCGTGGTCGTCTGCGCGACGCCGAGGTCGTCAAGTTGCCGTTCTACAAGAAAGAAAACTGACCCTTGGCTGCTGACGAGTCCTACCCCGCTGATCTGCGCTACCACCATGATCACGACTGGGTGCGCGTCGCGGGTGACGAGGCCACGTTCGGCATCACGTGGCACGCGCAGGACGCGCTCGGCGAAGTCGTCTTCTTTGAGCCGCCAACGGTTGGCAGCCGCGTCGAGGCCGACGGATCGTATGGCTCGCTGGAGTCGGTCAAAGCCGTCTCCGATGTGATTGCGCCTCTGGCAGGTATGGTCACTGCCGTCAACGAAGCGGTCGTGGAGTCGCCCGAGCTCGTCAACGAGGCACCCTACGACGCTGGCTGGCTGATTCGTGTCAAGCTTGACGACGTGGCGGCTGTTGAGAGTCTGCTCGACGCGGCTGCCTACCAAGCCACGCTCTAGGCGCTCCGGGTGACCGCATGCGCGGGACAGCCGGCAGCGGTGATACTACGTGCGTGAGTTACGACCGCGAAGCCTCCTGCCGGCGCTGCCGGGTGTATTGCGATTGGGTGATCGATCCCGTCGGCTGTCTTGGCTGTGCGTGTCTGTACGCATACGACGCGAAGGATGGTCGGCGCTATGTCGGCTGCGTCGAGCGCGTTCACGCCTCCGAGGTCGATCTTGGCGTGCTTGAACAGTACGCAGCCGAGCAGCGGGTCTTTGGTGGCCTGCGCGCGTTGCGTGTGCCGCTTCCGATCTGCAGCGCGGCGATCGACTCGGCCTATCCTCGACGTCTGCCCGAGATTGGCTGTGTTAATCCCGAGTTTTACGAGCCACCTGGTGGTGGCACGTTTGTCGTTAGGGCGCACGACGAGCCTTCACAGCGCGACGTGTAAGACCCTGCTTATGGAGAGCGCGGAGGGCGGTCAGTTCTGCGGCGTCCGGACCGTTGCCCTCGGCACCAGGCGTCTCGAGCAGCATTGGAAGGTCGGTGAGGGCAGGATGCGAGAGTGTCACCGCAAGGCCTTTGCCCATTTCGCCTTGAACGACGTTGGCATGGCGGTCACGATTCGAGCCACACGCTGCAGCTGCGTCGTTGACATGCAGGCAGCGCAGGCGTTCGATCCCGACCCGCGTATCGAGTTCTATCACCAGCGCGTCAAGCTGTGCGGGGTCTGTCACGTCGACGCCAGATACGTAGGCGTGACAGGTATCGATGCAGAGCCCAAGCCGAGGGTGGTCGACCGCGTTGATGATGCGAGCCAGCTCGACCGGGTCGCGACCAATCGTGCCACCGGCTCCGGCCGAGTTTTCGAGCAAGAGCCAGGGACCGTCGAGGTGCTGTAGCGCGCTCTGCAGCTCTCGCACGATCTGGGGTAGCGTCACATCGAGCCCGCGACCCTTGTGTGAGCCCACATGTAAGACGATGCCGTCGGCTGCAATCGCGTTGGCCACATCGATCGTATTGAGCAGTGCAGCACGACTCTTCTGTAGGAGATCAGGCTCGTCTGTCGCAAGATTGATGAAGTAAATCGCGTGGCAGGCGATGTACTGCACTTGGCCACGCTCGCGCGCGGCGCGCACTACGGCCAGATCCTCAGGCTTGTGTGCGGTTGGCTTCCACGTGCGCGCGCTCTGAATAAAAACCTGGACGCCGTCAGCGCCAATTGCGGCCGCCCGAGCGGGGACATTATGGAGTCCGCCAGCCGACGAGATGTGGGCGCCTGCGATCACCACGTCAGCATAGGCGCCAGCCCGGCGACGACCTGGCGGGGTCGGCGGGGAGGGGCGGTACGGTTCCGCCATGTCCGTTCGCGTCCGCTTCGCTCCGTCGCCCACCGGGTTTCTCCACGTCGGGGGTGTGCGCACTGCGCTCTACGTCTGGCTATTCGCCCGCCACCATGGTGGCACAGCGGTGCTGCGCATCGAGGACACCGATACGGAGCGCGAGGAGTCCGGCGCGATCGAACAAATCCAACGCTCGCTCGATTGGCTCGGGCTCGACTTCGATGAGTCGCCGCGCGTCGGTGGCCCATACGGTCCGTATCTGCAGAGTGAGCGCAGCGAGCGTTATCAGACGGTGATCGAGCGCTTGCTCGCTCAGGGCGACGCGTATCAGTGTTATCAGACCGCAGACGAGCTCGAGTTAGCGCGAGCAGAGGCGCGCCAGACCGACGACCCCGCCCTGCCGACACGGCTTCACCGCGATCTGACGGCCGACCAGATTGCTGCGTTCGAGCGTGCGGGGCGCTCGGCCGTGATTCGCTTCCGGACCCCGCTCGAGGGCGAGACGGTGCTCGACGATCTCGTGCGCGGCCGGGTGGTCTTTGAGCACCGACTGCTCGGTGACACGGTGCTGATGCGGGCGGGCGGGCGTCCGACCTACCAGTTGGCAAACCCGCTCGATGATCTCGAGATGGGCATCACACACGTCATCCGCGGCGAGGATTTGTTGTCCTCGACGCCGCGTCAGAAACTCCTGATCGAGGCGCTCGGTGGGACGTTCCCGGAGACCGCGCATCTCTCGATGATTCTCGGGGCAGATAAGAAGCGTCTTTCCAAGCGACACGGCGCGGCTAGCGTCGAGGAGTTCCGCGACGCTGGCTATCTGCCCGAGGCACTCGTCAACTTTCTTGCTCTGTGTGGTTGGTCATGGGACGGCGAGACGGAACTGATGAGCGTCGCCGAACTGATTGAGCGGTTTTCGCTGGAGCGCGTCAATTCTGCGCCGGCCGTTTTCGACCACGAGAAACTGGCGTGGATGAATGGGCAGTACCTGCGGGGGTTGGACATGGCCGCGTACACAGCGGCGTTACGCGGCTACCTCGCGGACGCTGGCTCGCCGCTTGCAGATGCCGCTCGCCTGGAGGAACTTGTGCCGCTGGTACAGGATAAGATCGGCACCTTCGGCGAGTTCGATGCACTCGTGGGCTCCCTGCTCGAGCAGCGTGAGCCAGACGCCGAGTCATGGCAGAAACTCCTCAACGACGACCACGCTGCGCGAATTCTCGCGGCCGCAGTTACCGCTCTCGATCGGCTGACGGTGTTCGACGCCGAGACCCTGGAGTCCGCGCTACGTGGGGTCTGTGAGGAGTTGGAAATGAAGCCGCGGCAGGCGTTTGGCCCGATCCGCATTGCGATCACCGGCTCGACCGTGGCGGCGGGCCTCTACGAGTCAATCGCGTTCCTCGGGCGTGGGGCGTCGCTCGCTCGCCTGAAGCACGCGCACGCCGCCGTTACCGGCGTGTAAGCCCGCGCGCAGGAAGTTGGCAGTTTGGCGCGTATCGTGAGCACAGATGGCGCCACGCGAACGCACGCAGTCCAAGGCCGATGATCAGGACACGATCGAGACGCGTCCTCGGCGGGCGCGTGGCGTGTTTACGGCGATCGTTGCCGCGGCCGTCTTGATCGTTGTGACCGCGCTGGTGACGGCGATTGTGGTCGACGCCATGCATGGGCGTTCCAATCCTGTCGTGGCAACCTTCGCTGGGGCTGATGGGCAATCTGGCGCTGTCGATCTCGCGCGTATTGCCGGGTATAAAGAGGGTGTGCGCGATACGAAGCGACAGGCCAACGATCAACTCGGAGCGCGCTACGACGAAGGCTTCGCGAAGGGGTACGCTGAAGGGCGCGAGTCCGCAACAAACAGCGCGGGGCAGGCGGGCGGCTATCAGGATGGCTTCAACGCGGGTGTCAAGGCTGCCATCGACGCCTATGAGAAGATCATCAAGCAGGCCCAGCAGATCATCGCTGAGGCGAACCAGACCCCCGTCGTGACGGCACCGACAGTGACGACGGGGTAGGGCATTTCGCTTTTCCGTCGACCTATGATGGTTCGGCTCTAATCGTCGATTTCGTCCCCGCTTTCGAGGGTGATTCTGGTTGAGGGGGCGTAGACGATTTTTCGCCCTTGAGGGGTGATACAGCCATTCTGAGCACACAGTCCGCACGCTCCCCAGGCATCGGTCTGATCCTGCTCGTTCTGTCGAGCGTGTTTGTCACACCGTCCTTCGCTCGTACGTCAACGAGCGTGCGTGTAAAGATCGCGGTCTTGAGCGCCGCGATGGGCAGCAACGACTCTACGGTCAATTCCTGTCCAAACCGCTCGGCGACTGGTCTCGACAATGTACCAATCGTCTTCCATTGGTTTATTCGGCCGACATCGGTCAGCGTCCCGTCAGCGTGGAGTTCTCTGGAGCCCTTTAGGGGCGCCCCATTGGCGGGCGGCAGTGGCAGCCAGTCGGACCACTAGCAGCCCAGAAGGTTGTTCAGGTCGAGGCGGCCCCGATGCATTGTCGACGCGTGGACGTTGACGCGGGCGCTATGTACGGGAGACGCCAACCGCTGAAGCCCGGGTGTCGGCGCGACCCTCGTCCGCGCGGTCTGGTCAAACGGCATCACGGCCTATCCCACTGGCAATCAGGTTGGCGATGCCGTCACCGCGTCGTATCGTGCTGTCTACCGCCTCGCCAATGGGCAACTAAAGGCGTTCGCGCCACTGGCAGTTGTCGACGTGCTTGATCATGGGGGCACAGCAGCGGAGGACGCCAACATGCACGACCTCTGTCTGCCGCGGGTACCACGCGGGGCGACCTTGCATGCGATCAAGATCGGTGCGAATCTGGTTCAAGACCCGAATGGCGATCCGAATGATCGTCAGACGTTCGTCGTCCGTTCGTAGCTGCGGAGAGGGGGGACATGACATCCGCGCGGTTGTCATGTCCCCCCATTATCCACAATACGTTCTAGGCCGTAAGGTCAGATGCCATCTCTTCGAAGGCGTCGACGAAGCGCTGACAGTCCTCGACCGAGTGCTGGATGGACAGCGTCCACTCCTCTTCGCGACCCGGTGTCATAAAGACGCCGCGGTTCATGTTATACAGCCAGGCCAGATCGCATAATTCGCCATCCTGTTGAGCCTTAAAGGACTCGTAGTCGACGATTGGATCCTGCGCGAACGTCACGCATCCCTTCGAACTGATGCCAACCGTGTAGCCAGGCAGGTTGTACTGCTCGAGGACGGCCGAGCAGCCGCTGAGCATCATGTCGTTGAGACGATCCAGGTGCGCATAGGCGTCGGGTGTCAACACCTCCAGCAGGTTGGCGCGTGCTGCTGCCATGCCGAGCGGGTTGCCGTTGTAGGTGCCGACCTGGTAGACGCCGCCGTTGCGGACGACTTCCATAACCTCGTCGGACCCGCCGATCGCGCCGATCGGCAGACCACCACCGAGTGCCTTGGCGAGCGTGACCATGTCGGGCATTACGCCGAACTTCTCGACCGCGCCACCAGCGGCGATCGTCATGCCGGTCTTAACCTCATCAAAGATCAGGATGATGCCGTGCTTCTTGGTGATCTCGCGGACCGCCTCGAGGTAGCCGGGCTCGGGGAGCACGACACCGAGGTTCATCATCGCGGCCTCCATGATCACGCAGGACGGCAGGCGGCCTTCGGCAGCGAGGAGTTCGATGCGGCGCTCCATAGCCGGCGCGTCGTTAAACGGCACGGCGATCGTCATGTCCGAAACTGCCTTCGGAATGCCACCACCGTAGGGCAGGGAGGCGTAGTTCTCGCGGTTGCCAATCGAGGCGTAGTCAACGCCGATCGAGACCATCACGTAGTCGTGATGGCCGTGGTACGAGCCGAAGATCTTGATCACCGTGTCGCGGCCCGTTGCGGCGCGCGCGATCCGGATCGCGTCCATGGTGGCCTCGGAGCCGGAGTTCGTATAGCGCCACTGCGGCAGGTTCCAACGGCGCTGGAGTTCCTCGGCGACCACGATCGCATCCTCGGTCGGGGCAGCAAAGTGCGTGCCCTGAGTCATGCGCTCAGCAACTGCCTTCGTGATCACGGGATGAGCATGGCCCTGAACCATCGAGCCGAAACCATTGTGGAAGTCGATCATTTCCGTACCGTCAACGTCCCAGACCTTGGAGCCAACACCGCGCTCGAGGTAGATCGGCCACGGATCCCGGAACTGGTATGACGAGGCGACGCCTCCGGACAGCACATGGTTGGCACGCTTGTACATTGCACTCGAGGCGGTGGTGGTGCCGTCGAGAACCTTGGCTTCGCGTGCTGTCAACTCCGCAATCCGGCCTCGATCTAGTTGGATGGGTGTTCGTACTGCCATGGTTTCCTCCTCGGTGCGCTGAGTGCGCAGTCAATACCGGCACAATACGGCCCCGCAGGGGGAATCGTCAATGCCTTAAGAGGCGGTAAACAGTGTTTCGGCGACGTCTTGGCGCTGGCGGATCAATGCCCGCACGCCGTCGGTGTCGCCGGCGCGCAGCAGTTCGATCGGGTCGGGTTCGCCGTTGACGAGACCCTCGAAGAAGACCTTGCGGTCGTCGTAGGTCGGAAACAGATCTTTGGCCCAACCGCGGATGCCGTTCAGCATCACCGCGAGTTCGGCATGCGGCTCGCCGTAGGTCTCGAGAATCTCGCGCTTGAGACGCTTGGCGAGCGCTGGGCTCGCGCCCGAGGTCGAGATTGCAATGGCGATCGGACCGCTGCGGACGATCGCGGGCAGAATGAAGTTGCAGAGCGGGGGGACGTCGACGATGTTGACGAGCATCGCGCGCTCCTCGGCGCGACGATAGATCTCGACGTTCAGCTGCGTATCCTCGGTGGCGGCCACGACCAACAGGCGCCCCTCGAGATCGGCAGGCGCGTACTCCCGCAACTCGAGCGTGATCGCGCCCTCGTTGGCCAACTCCTGTACCGCGACACAGGCTGTCTTGGTGACGACATGGACGGCGGCATTGGCGGCCAGCAGACCCTCGATCTTCTCCAGCCCAATCGGTCCGGCACCGACCACCAGTGTCGGGCGATTCGTCAGATCAAGACAGGCCATATAGAACGTCTTTTCGAGCATCTTGGCGTTGCAGGTGGCATCGCAACGGTCGAGGGCGAGGTCGCAGACACAGGGGCGAGGAGGCATACGCGAAGCCTATCGCGGCTCGAAGGGTGACGGATGGGTCACGATTGCCAGATGGGCCACGTCAAGCACCTCTACGTGCACGTTCCGTTTTGCGCACATCGCTGCGGCTACTGCGACTTCGTGACGGTGACGGGTAACGACGATCGCCACGCCGCCTACGTTGACGCGTTGTTGCGCGAACTTGATGCGCACCGTGGAGTGCTCGCCGAACAGGTCGAGACGGTCTACATCGGTGGTGGCACCCCGTCCAAAATCGGTGCGCCACTTTTAGCGCTCCTACTTGGGGCGCTGCCGCAGGCCACGGTCGAGACAACGGTTGAGTGCAACCCTGAGGGTGTCGATGTGGAGCTCGCGCAGGTGCTCGGTGAGCGTGGTGTACGCGTCTCACTCGGGGCGCAGACCTTCGCGGCTCCACTCCTGGCAACACTGGAGCGGCAGACGACACCCGAGCAGGTTCGGGCTGCAGTTTCCTACCTGCGCGCGGCGCGCGTGCCGTCGCTCTCGCTGGATCTGATTTACGGCATTCCTGGTGAGCGCGAGAGCGACCTAGCGCGCGATCTCGCGGTCCTCGACGAACTCGCACCAGATCACGTCTCGGCCTACGACCTCGAGGCCAAACCGGGGACGCGTTTCTCGATCCACCATGGTCGGGAACTCGAGGCGCAGGGCGAGTTGTTGGAGCGCCATCTGGATCTCGTGATCGACTCGCTCGGCTACTCGGGCTACACGTGGTATGAAATCGCCTCGTTTGCACGCAGCCGTGAGCACGAAGGCCAGCACAATCGAGCCTACTGGCTCGGGCACGACTACCTCGGCCTCGGTATCGGTGCCGTCTCGACCATTGCGGGTGCACGCCGCGTCAATGGGCCAAAGTTGGCGGCGTATATCGAGGAACCAGCAACGGCGCCGACCACGATCGAGCAGATCGACGAGCGAACACGCCAGACCGAACGCCTGATGCTCGGCCTACGACTCGCAGACGGCGTGCCGATCGCGGAGGTCGCCGACGTGCTCAACCGGACCGCGCTCGAGCGATTGGTTCAGATTGGCATTGCTACGACGACAGACGATACGATCCGTCTCGAACGGCGCGGTCGCATGCTCTTGCACGACTGCGTCACAGATTTACTCAATGATGATGATGCTGCCTGATCTCGACCTTACCCAACGCCGCCAACTGGTGCTCCGTGCCGTGATCGAGGAGCACATTTCGACGGGCCAGCCTGTTGGCTCGAAAACGCTGACGGTGCGCCGTGGCTTCGAGGCTTCCGCCTCGACGTTGCGCAACGAGCTGGCCTGGCTCGAGTCGGTCGGCCTGCTCGGGCATCCCCACACGTCGGCTGGACGCGTACCAACCGAGCTGGGCTACCGCTTTTACGCTGGTGAACTGTTGTCCGAGCGGATTGCCGCTGAGCCGATGGTGCTCAACCTGACAGAGGCGACGCAGGAGGTAGACGAAGCACTGCGCGCCACCACGGAGGCGCTCTCGCAGGTGACACGCCTCTTGGCAATTGCGAGTGCGCCGAGTGTGGCGACCATCGACGTGCGTCATATCGAGGTTCTCACGTTGCAGCCACAGGTCGTGATGGTGCTAGTGATCACGGGCTCGGGTGCGGTCGCCAAGCGCGTTTTTGCCTTTGAGGGTCCGGTCGACCCTGGCCTTGCCGAATGGGCACGCGAGTACCTCAACGAGACGCTGACGCGCGGTACGTTGACCGAGCGTTCGGTGCGTGTGCGGCTTGATTCGGACGAGATCGACCTGCGTGAGCGCATCTTTTTGGCCGCGATCGCGCCCGTCTTCTACGACATCTTCGACTCCAGCGCAGACCGGCTCTTTGTCGGTGGCGCTTCGCGGCTGATGAGTGAGTTGCGCGCGCAGGACCAGCACGAGCTGAATGAGTTGGCCTCCGTACTCGAGGAGCGCGCCGTCATGCTTGACCAGTTGCGTGGCGCATTGCGTGGCGATCAGGTGACGGTGCGGATCGGTGAAGAGCATATGGCGCCGGCTCTGCGTTCCGTTGCGATGGTGACGGCAGGCTATGGGTTGCCGCATCGCGTGTTAGGGGCAATCTCGGTGATTGGTCCGGTCCGGATGGACTACGCCCACGCGATTGTCGCCGTGCGTGGTGCCGCTGCCGCGCTCAGCTCGTACGTCGAGGACGTCTACGAGGATTGATGGTTGTGGCGTGAATTGGGCTTTGCTGGCGGCTGGCGTCGGCCTAGCCAGCTATCAGGTGTGGGCGATCACGTTGCGTTGGCGCGAGTCGCATGGCCTGCTACCCGCTGATCGCAAGATCATGTTTTGGACGCTGGTGCTGACCCGCGGGCTTGGTCTTTTGCTTGGTCTCGGGCTGATTGTCGGCGCGTTGTATCGCGCAAGCCAGTGATGGTGTCAGCCGGGAGGGTCAACCCCGATAGGATGCTCGACGAATGTCTACGCCCCGCGATTACTACGAGATTCTCGGTGTGCCACGTGACGCGTCGGATGACGAGATCAAGAGGGCCTTCCGCAATCTCGCGCGCCAGCACCATCCGGATGTCAATCCGGATAACCCTGAGGCAGCCGAGACGTTCCGAGTTGTGGCTGAGGCCTACGAAATCTTGGCGGTCGCTGAGACGCGCGAGCAATATGACCGCTTCGGGCACGCTGGCGTCTCGGGTGCGGGCGCAGGTGGGGGCGCGGGTTTCGGCAACCTTGACGATATTCTGGGCATGTTTTTTGGTGACGGCATGTTCGGCGGCCGCGGAGCGCGGCGTGGTCCGCAGGCCGGCCCCGATGCGGCCGCTGCCATCACACTCACGCTGCGCGAAGCCGCCGTCGGTGTGCAGCGCGATATCGAGGTTGAGATCGTGGCGCCTTGCGATCGCTGCTCCGGGTCGGGAGCCGAGCCGCCGACACGCCCGATTCCCTGTCCGACGTGTGGAGGGATCGGGCAGGTTCGTCAGATTTCGAATACACCGCTCGGGCAGATTGTGCGAGAAATGCCATGTCCGGCCTGTCGTGGGCGCGGGGCAACAGTTGAGACACCCTGTCGGGACTGTCGTGGCCAAGGCAAGCAGCCCGAGCGTCGTACCGTCAGCGTAGGAATTCCGGCTGGTGTCGACACGGGGCAGCGCGTGCGGGTTGTGGGCCAGGGGCATGCGGGAGACGTAGGTGCGCCGCCTGGTGATCTGTACGTTGCGATCCAACTCGAGAATGATCAAGCGATCAAGCGCGATGGGCTCGATCTGCACGTGCTGGTCGATTTGACGGTGACGCAGGCGATGCTGGGCGCGACCGTCCACGTACCGACGTTGGAGGGGATGGAGACGATCGTCTTGCAGACGGGAACTCAGCCCGGCGACAGGCGCACATTGCGAGGCAAGGGCATGCCGCAGATCGGCAACGAGAATCGCCGTGGCGATCTGCACGTCCTGTTTGCCGTGCATATCCCCAAGAAGCTCGAACCGACCGCGCGTCTCTTGGTGGAAGAGCTGGACAAGGCGATTCCCGAGGATGCGTACAAGACTGAGTCCGGCTTCTTTAACCGAGTCAGGCGTGGTTTCAGCGGTGGTTGATCCCCCGCTTACACGCTGGCAGGTCGAGGTGCCTGCGGAGCGCGCGGAGGAGGCGATCGCTGTCCTGCTTGTGGCCTTCCCTGGTGGACTCGAAGAGGTTGCGCGAGGTGGAGGGATTGGCTATGCCGGTTTTCTGGGCGTTGACGAGCCCAAACCCGATTTGCCCGACTGGATGGTGGCAACACCCGAGCACGTGCCGGATGGCTGGCGCGACGCCTGGCGCAAGTTCCATCATCCCGTTCAGATTGGTGATGTTTGGGTACGGCCGCCTTGGATCGCCGAACCGGCCGATGCGATCATTCTCGAGCCTGGCCACGCCTTCGGCACGGGCTCTCACGGCACGACACGAGGCGCAGGCATGCTGCTCCTCAACGAGCCGCCTGGGCGACTGCTCGACCTAGGTTGCGGCTCTGGGTTGCTCTCAATTCTCGGTGCCTATCGAGGACACGGACCGATTCTCGCGATGGACATCGATCAACACGCGATCGATTCGACGCAAGAAAACGCCGCGGTCAATGGTTTCGTCGATCAGATTGAGACGCGCCTTGGCGACGCGATCGTAGAACCCTTGCCAGCGTCGGACCTCGTGGTCGCAAACATCGAGCGCAAGCTGATCGAGATGTTGCTGCAGCGCGAGGGCCTCCCGGATCGGATCATTGTCAGTGGGCTGCGGATCGAGGATGTGCTTGATCATCATGGCTGGACGCTTGTTGCCCAGCACGTTCTCGATGGTTGGCGCTCGGCGCTACTGACGCGCTGAGCGACGCTGGTCCGGTTGGGAACGGGGGTTTGACTCCTTTCCACCCGGAACCAGTGCGCGGTACCCTACGGCAATGGCCCACGTCTTCCGGTTTTTTCTTCCTGCCACGACAGCGGGCGTCACGGTCGGCGAAACCGCCTACCTCGAGTCGGGCGATGCCACGCGCCTCCGTAAGGTGTTGCGGCTGGAGGTGGGGGAGGTGGTCGAGATTGTTGACGGTCGTGGGCGTGTGTTCTTGGCCGAGCTTGTCAATGCGCGAGGTGGCGAGGTCGTGCCTGTGCAGGAGCTGCCTGCGCAGCCTTCGCTCGTGCCGGTTCGCGTGCTGCTCGCGCAGAGTGGCCCGCGGGCCGACGACGCCGTCGAGAAACTTGTCGAGCTCGGTGTGGCAGAGATCGCTCCGTTGCTGGCCGCGGGTCGTCGCCGCGAGGCGCGTACCGATCGCTGGCAGCGGATCGCGGCAGGCGCCGCGGCGCAGGCCAAGCTGTCCCGTATCCCCGCCATTCTTGAACCCGTCGCCTACGTCGATGCGCTCGCGCCCGGGGCAATCGTCTGCTCACACGAGCAGGACGACACGTCGCTCGCCGATGCGCTCGCGAGCCTCAGCCTGCCGATCACGCTCCTGATTGGACCAGAGGCTGGGTTCTCGGAGGAGGAACTGGTTGCCGCTCAGCAGGCGGGGGTGCCGATCGTGCGCTTCGGACAGACCGTGTTGCGGACGGAGACGGCTGCGGTTGTGCTCGCTGCGTTGGTGAGCGACCGACTATCCTCGCTGTAGTCCATCGGTAGGAAAGGCGTCACCATGATCGAGCAGGTAGAGGCAGATCTCCGTAGCGCGCGTCTAGCGCGCGACAGCGAAACGGTCGGTGCGCTCTCGATGCTGCTCGCCGCCCTCAAGGATGCCGAGAAGACGGCCGGCTCGCTCGATGAGGCTGGTGCGATCCAGGTGCTCACGCGCGAGCGCAAAAGGCGCGTCGAGGCGGCCGAGAGTTTTCGTGAGGGTGGGCGCGAGGACGACGCTGTCAAGGAGGAGCAGGAGGCCGTGATGATCGACCAGTACCTACCTGCCCAGATGGAGCAGAGTGAGGTTACGGCGATCATCGCTGCGGCGATCGCTGAGGCGGGCGCGACCTCCGTCAAGGACCTGGGCGCCGTGATGAAACTCGTGCAGCCCCAGACGGCTGGACGCGCCGATGGTAAAGCGGTGGCTAACGCCGTCCGCGAAGCCTTGGGAGCCTGAGCACGTGCCGCTAGGCTACGTGGGTTGAGTCGAACCTCTTTCACCGTCACCGATGCCTTCGCGCGCGAGCTGTCGTCGCGCGGCGATGAAGTGCTGCGAGCAGTCGCTCTTGCGGCCAGTTGCAAGGTGTATCTGCGTGGTGACGAGGTGATGCTCGACGGGGATGAAGCCCAGATCGAGCAGGCGCAGGCCGTGCTCAGCGAGCTCGGCGATGTCGTCGCCGGCGGCACTCCACTGGAGTCGCAGACGGTCGAGGCCGTCACGGGTGTGCTGGCGGCGAATGGCAATGCCAAGGAGGTGTTGGGCGATGTCGTGTGGCGGTACAGGAACACCACGATCCAACCGCGCACCGTCAATCAAAAGCGGTATGTCGACGCGATTCGCTCGACCACGATGACGTTCGGCTGTGGCCCGGCCGGCACCGGAAAGACCTACCTCGCGATGGCGCTGGCCGTGGCGGCGCTCGAGTCGCGGCAGGTCTCGCGGATCATCCTGACGCGCCCCGCCGTCGAGGCGGGCGAGCGGCTTGGCTTCCTGCCTGGCGATCTGATGGCCAAAGTCGATCCCTATCTGCGCCCGCTATTCGACGCGCTCTACGACATGATGGATGGCGAGCGCGTCACGGCGATGCTGGAGCGGGGTGTGGTCGAGGTTGCGCCGCTTGCCTTTATGCGTGGCCGTACGCTCAACGACGCGTTCATCATTCTCGACGAAGCGCAGAACACGACCCGCGAGCAGATGCGGATGTTTCTGACGCGGCTCGGCTTCGGTTCGCGTGCCGTGATTACGGGCGACCCCACCCAAATCGATCTGCCGCGCGATCAGATGTCGGGACTCAACGAGGCGCGTCAGGTCTTGGCGGGCGTTCAGGGGATCGAGATTATCGAATTCGAACGGGCCGACGTTGTCCGGCACAAGTTGGTCCAGAGCATCGTCGAGGCCTATCGGGTATCGGACGAGGCGCGCGACGCGTGAGTGTCGAGCTTGACGATCGGGCTGGGTCTGGCGTGCTCGACGCCGAGGTTAGCCGGGTTGTCACCGCCGTGCTGGCGGCCGAGGCGACGGTCGAGGTCGAGGTCGGGGTGATTATCGTCAACGAGACGGATATGCAGACACTCAATCGTGAGCATCGCCAGCAGGATTCAACGACCGACGTTCTATCGTTTCCAATCGATCAGGATGATGATGAGCCGTTGGTGGGTGTGCCGCGGATGCTCGGCGATGTTGCGATTTGTCTGCCCGTGGTTTTGGCGCAAGCGAAGGAGCGGAAGGTTTCGCCCGCAGCCGAGTTGACCGACCTTTTGGTACATGGTGTGTTGCACCTTTTGGGGTATGACCACGAGACCGACAGTGGCGAGATGCTGGCTCGACAGGATGAGATCGGCGACGAGATCGTGACGATTGCCTGGCAACCCGCGTAGGACCTCTGCGTCCTGTCGCGACCGCGCGGCGCCAGCGTGCGGAGGCTGTCTGACACCATCACTCGGCGGTGTGGTTCTGTGACAACGGCGTGCGCGTCGTCGTGGCAGCGTTCGGTCATGGATACGCAAATGGATACGGAACTGAACGCACGAGGCATTGTGATTGGCGACCGCTACCGCGTGGCAGGCACGCTTCGTCGTACGGGCATGATTGAGGCCGTCGACCTCGCTGCCGACCGGGGCGCTGCGGCCTGCCGGATCGTGGGTATTCCCGGCGACGCGGCCGCAGTCGACGCTTGGGAACACGCCTGGCGCCTGGCGGAGCGCCCTGCCTGCCTGCCGCGCCTGCTCGAGGTGGTCACCGACGAGGAGGGTGTCGCCTGGGCTGCTTTTGTGGCCGCAGAGGCGGCGGACTCGGTGCTACCACCGGACGCCCGACACCAGGCCTCCGCGATTGGCGTGGCGCTGGCTAAGGTAGGGCTGGATGTAGCGGACATCACGTCGGCCATGCTGGTTGCCAACCGTCGCGGGCAGTTGATTGTGGACGGCATTCCGTTCCTCGGTGGCGCGTACGCGCCACGCACGGCAGCCGAGTGCCTGATGGCACTATTGCCAGCCGATCAGGACATCGCGATCGAGCCCGACTGGGTCGAGCAGCCCAGGCAAGCTGGCGTGCGGCGGCGCAGCGGTTCGAGATCGCGTCGCCGACTGGTTGTTCCTGGCGCGATTGTGGTGGTACTGATTGCCGCTGCAGTCGCGCTGCTGGTGCCGGCGGGGTCTGCAGGCACACCGGCAACCGGCGAGTCGATTGAGGCGCCGGCTGCAGATGTGTTGCTGGGTGACGTGGCCCATCCGGTGGTTGCTCTCGAGCCGAACGTGACTCTCACCGTGACCGCTGCTGCCCCATCCGGGCAGGAGCAACAATTGACACCCACAGTGACTACCACCCCGACCGTGGCCGAGACGGTGGCGGTCGACGTGACGCCAAGCGTGCCGACGGCGGCGGTGCATAGCCTACCGCTGGCGGAACCGACTGCGGCGGTGGCACTGCCCGCCAATGGCAGTGCCCCGACACTTCCACTCAGCCATTGAGACGCGGTGGCGTTTGGCGTGCGCCCCACGATCCTGATGCCCTCGAGACGATTTGAACGTCTGACCCCAGCCTTCGGAGGGCTGTGCTCTATCCACTGAGCTACGAGGGCGTGCAAGGCAGGATAGCGGAGGGGTGAAGGGGGTCCGATGCCTTAGGGTACCCGGCATGGAAATCCGTGCGCGAATTGCAAACCTGACGCTGCACGAGCCGTTCGAGATTGCCCGTGGCGTTACGACGCATGAGCCGGTCTTGATCGTCGAACTGGAGCACGACGGTGTGGTCGGCGCGGGCGAGGGTGCGCCGGTCGATTATCACGGTGAGACGACCGAAGCGATGCTTGCCGAGACCCAGCACGATCTCGACGCACTGCTTGGCGACGACCCCTTTGCGATCGAGGCGATTATGCAGCGGTTGCGTTCTGAGGGGCTGATGGGTGGCACACGAATGGCGATCGACGGGGCGCTGCACGACTGGGTCGGAAAGCGTCTCGGCCAGCCAACCTGGCGCGTACTCGGCCTCTCGCCGACCAGTCCGGCAACCTCGTTTACGATCGGTATCGACACGGTCGAAGGCACTGCTGACAAGGTGCGGCGCGCGGTTGGCTATCAGGTCTTGAAGGTCAAGGTTGGCGGAGCCAGTGACCTCGAGCGACTGGAGGCCGTGCGCGCCGGCTTTTCTGGTCCGATTCGTATCGATGGCAATGAGGGCTGGGACATCGAGATCGCCAAGGCGATCACGCCGGATCTCGTACGCCTCGGTGTGGAGTTTGTCGAGCAACCCTTTCCGCGTGGCGACCACGCTGCCTACCGCCAGTATCGCGCGTTGGCGCAACGACTCCCCGTCGTCCTCGACGAGGGCTGCATCGAAGCGCACGATGTTCCGCTCGCTGCCACGCTGGCGGACGGTGTCAACATCAAACTCTCGAAGACGGGCGGTATTCGTGGGGCGATCGCCTTGGCCCGCACGGCCCGCGCTCACAATCTGTCCGTAATGCTGGGCTGCATGATCGAGTCGCACCTGGGGATCAGTCAGGGCGCGCAAATCGCCTCGCTGATGGACCACATCGATCTGGATGGGCATCTGTTGATCGACGATGGTCCCTTCGAGGGTCTCGGTTTATCGAATGGTGTGGTGACGGTTTCGTCCGCGCCTGGATTAGGAGTACGAGCTGTATGAGCGAGCGACTGGCGATTTTGGCGGAGGGCCTATTTGATCAGCCCGACGCGAAGACTGGGCATGGGCTGTTGCGGTTTGGAGACCGTGACGTGGTCTGCGTTGTCGATAGCACTCAGGCGGGTAAGACCAGCGCCAGTGTGGTGCCGTTCTCGCGCCGTGATGTCCCGATTGTGAAGGACGTTGATGCTGCTCAAGCGCTCGGTGCGACCACCGTGCTGATTGGCATTGCCCCCACCGGCGGCAAGCTGATGCCGGCTTGGCGCACCACACTGCTGCGGACGATGACGTTGGGAATGAACATCGAGGCGGGCCTGCACTCCCTGCTCACGGATGACAGCGAACTGGTGGCTGCCGCGGCAGAGTACGGGGTGGACCTGCGCGACCTGCGCTCATCCCCGCACGGGCTATCGGTGCCGCGCTCCGACCTCTCTCGCCCGACCGGGATCCGCGTGGTACACACGGTGGGCACCGATTGCGCGATTGGCAAGATGACGACGGGGCTCGAGCTATGCGACGCGGCCAAGGCACGGGGCCGCAACAGCGTCTTCGTCTCGACCGGACAGACCGGTATTGCCATCACCGGCTGGGGCATCGCTGTCGACCATGTGATTGCCGATTATGTTGCTGGTGCGGCCGAGCGCCTGATCGACGAAGGGGCAACCCGTGGCGACCTGCTGTTTGTCGAAGGTCAGGGATCGCTCCTCCATCCGGGCTATAGCGGCGTTACGCAGGGTCTCCTACACGGCGCCCAGCCGGATGTGCTCGTGCTCCAGCACCTCGCGGGTCAGACGGTCAACAATGACTACCAAACCCGACCAATTCCCCCGTTGCCGGAGGTGATTGCTCTCTACGAACTGTCGTCGGCGGCGGTCCGACCGGCCCGCGTTGCCTGCCTCGCGCTCAATACGAGACTGCTCGATGCGGGGGGTGCGCAGCGTGCGATTGAGGAGACGGAGGCGCTGACGGGCCTCGTTGCCGACGACGTGGTTCGCAACGGACCCGACCGGCTGCTCGACGCCGTGCTGGCGGCGGTCGACGCTCTGGCGTAGGCACATTTGACACGAACACGTGTTCGGTGTACTGTTCCGAACATATGTTCGATACCCGCATACTCCGCTCCGTGGGACTGCTGCTTGCCGTCCTCGCCCTCGTCCTCGCCTTTGGTCTCCGAACGGCGCCTTCCAGCGCAGGCTCGGCGCCCGCGGAGGTCTATGCCGTGCAGGCGGGCGACACACTTTGGTCGATTGCCAGTGCTCAGACGGACGCGGACCCACGCGAACTTGTTGCACAAATTCGCCAGCTCAACGAGCTCTCGTCGACGGTTCTACAGCTAGGGCAGACGCTACTCCTGCCGACGAGGTAGCCGTCGCCGTGACGTGGGTTGGAGGCAGACAATGTTGCTGTTGTGTGTACTTCATGCCAGATCCTTGGGCAGATATTCGGGCTTTGTTAGAACTCCGACAGGATTCACGACTTTGGGTAGCGGATCGTCTGGCAACGCGGAATCCTGCCTAGGTAATGACAGCCACCGCCACACCCAAGCGTCTCACGCGCACACTCAGCATTGTTGATCCCGAGACCGTCTTCGACGCCCCGGTCGCCGCTGCTGCTGTTGACGATTCCTTCGACGAGACTCCCGAAGTCGACCTGCTCTTCACGTACGTTCGCCAGATTGGCGACGGGCGTCTCTTGAGCGCCGGCGAAGAGGCCGCGCTGGCTCGCCGTAAGGACGCCGGGGATCTGCGCGCCAAGCAAGAGCTGGTGGAGCGTAACCTGCGCCTCGTGATGTCGATCGCGCGCCCGTATAGCGCCGCCTCGGGTGTGTCGCTCTTGGACCTGATCCAGGAGGGCAACGTCGGCCTGATGCGCGCGGTGGAGAAGTTCGATCACACCAAGGGCTTCAAACTCTCGACCTATGCCACCTGGTGGATCAAGCAGGCCATCAGCCGCGCGATCGCCGACCAGGGCCGCACAATTCGACTCCCGGTCCACGTCGTCGACAACCTCAAGCGTGTACGCAAGGCAGAGCGTCGCCTGCGTCAGGAGCTCGGTCGTACTGCGACCCCCGAGGAACTGTCGACCGCTACCGGTCTCGGGCTGAAGAAGGTCACTGCACTGCTCGAAATCGTCGACGACCCGATCTCGCTGGACGTCAGCGTGGGAGACGGCGACTCGGATATCGCGGACCTCGTGGAGGATCAGAACGCGACGCGACCGGATGCCGCGATTACCGAAGGCGACGTGTCATTCGATCTGCGGCAGGCGCTTGACCAGTTGCACGACCAAGAGCGCCAGGTCGTCGAGCTGCGCTTTGGTCTCGACGACAACGGTACGCGAACGCTGGATCAGGTCAGCATTTCTCTCGGTTGCACACGCGAGCGCGTGCGCCAAGTCGAGGGTCGCGCGCTCAGTGCGCTGGCCAAGGCCAATCCAGAA
>SHUX01000121.1 GCA_009694475.1 Thermoleophilia bacterium | reverse complement strand
GAAGACGAAGACGACGAAGACGACGAGGACGGAGAGGAGACAACCGCTGACGGTGGCGCTCCGAAGAAGCGTCGTCGTCGTGGTCGTCGTGGCGGTCGCGGTCGTTCCACGGGCGGATCCGGTGCAGCGAACGCACCTGGTGACGCGCCGGTAGTCGATGGCGAAGAGCCAAACCCACGTGCCGCTCAGCCCGCCCGTGAGGGCGCAATTGAGGGTGCAGATGGCGATGGCCCTGTCCGGCCCAAGCGACGTCGCAGCCGCGGTGGCCGTGGTCGTTCGCGGAGTGGTGCAGGTGCAGCCGGTGGTAACGGCGAAGGCGGTGGGCAGGAGTTGCGTGGTCAGAATTCGCGCCCGAAACCGTCTCCAGCGTTCAAAACAGAGGTACCCGCAGCAGTCAAGTCGGCCGCCGCTGCCAAGCCAAAGCGCGGTCTTTTGGGCCGTATTCTTGGCAAGGACTGACCGTAAAATGCAGGGAGGCGGAGCCTTGCGCTTCGCTTCTCTGCTACGTTCCCGCCCGTTGTCGCCGGTGGCGACCTGTCGGAAAGTCTCGCATCGATGTTTGCTGTAATCGCCCTCGGAGGAAAGCAATACCGCGTCACCAAGGGTGAGCGGATTGTTGTGGATCGCGTGGCGCTGGACGAGGGTGCAACCCTCAAGCCGCCCGTGGTCTTGGCATCGGATGGTAAGAAGACGCTTGCGACCGAATCCGAACTCAAGCCCGTGACCGTCTCCGTACGCGTCAAGGAGCATATGCTCGGCCCGAAGATCAATATCCGCACGTATCGCTCGAAGAAGAGCAGTGCCCGTCGTATGGGCTATCGCTCGAAGCAGACCGTCGTTGAGGTAGAGACGATCGCCTTCGGCAAGAAGGGGACCGAAGATGGCGCATAAAAAAGGCCTCGGCTCCTCGAAGAACGGCCGTGACTCTAATTCCCAGCGACTCGGCGTCAAGGTCTTCGCAGGTCAGGCTATCCGCGCAGGCGGCATCATCGTTCGTCAGCGTGGCACCCGCTTCAACCCGGGTGCAGGCACTGGCATCGGCGTCGACCACACGATCTTCGCCACGTGCGATGGTGTCGTAGACTTCGGTCAGCGTCGCGGCAAGCGCATCATCTCGGTCGCACCGGCCGAGGGGTAGTCGGCAGGGCGTAGCCCGTGTTCTCCGACCGGGCGACGATCTACGCCGCGGCGGGTCGAGGCGGCGATGGGGCTGTCGCATTTCGACGTGAGAAGTTTGTGCCGCGCGGCGGTCCGTCGGGTGGTGATGGCGGCGATGGCGGCAGCGTAATTCTCGTTGCTGATCCGTCGCTGCGCGATCTCACCAACGTCCGCAATAACCCGCACCTGAAGGCCGAGGATGGTCATAGCGGTGAGGGGTCGAACCGCACAGGGTCGATGGGGCTTGACACGATTGTGCCCGTTCCTGTTGGCACGCAGGTCTTGGACGACGATGAGGTCGTGATTGTCGATCTGGCCGCGCCGGGTGCCTCCGCCACGATTGCCCATGGTGGTCATGGCGGTTCGGGTAACCGACGCTTTCGCACCTCGGTACGGCAGGCGCCACGCACGGCAGAGTTCGGCGGGCTGGGCGATGACTATACGCTGGTTTTGCAACTCAAGCTGCTGGCCGATGCTGCCCTGCTCGGCTTTCCGAACATCGGCAAGTCGTCGCTGCTGCGCCGCATCTCGAATGCCAAGCCGAAGGTCGCGGATTACCCATTCACTACGATCGAGCCAGTGCTTGGCATTGTCGATCTGGCGGTTGACCGTCAGATCACCGTGATGGATGTGCCTGGACTGCTCGAGGGGGCCGCGGAGGGGCATGGGCTTGGGCTCGACTTCCTTGCGCATCTCGAGCGAGCCAAACTACTCCTGCACGTCGTTGATGCGGGGCTGCCCGTTGACGAGTCGATCGAGGCCTTCGTGGCCATCCATCATGAGCTCGAGCAATATCAGGAAGATCTCTCAACACGCCCACGTCTCGTGGTGCTCAACCGCATCGACCTCCGCGGCGAGTCAGATCGCGACGTGCTCGTCGGCGAATTGGCGGACGCACTTGATGCGCTGGGCGATATCTCGGCGATGCGTAACGTACTGCGGGACGAGGCAACAGGTAAGCCGTGGATCGTGCCGGTCTCGTGCGTGACGGGCGAGGGTGTGCCCGAGCTGATGAGCACCCTCGGACGCGTGGTGCCTGAGCCCGAGATCACACCTGCCGCCGAGGCCGAGTTGGCTCAATATCTCGTCTATCGTCCCGGCCGCTCTGGCAGCGCTAACGTGCGTGTCCTGCGCGACGAAACCGGCGTGCGCATCATTGGTGCCACGATCGAAGAGGACATCAAGCGGATGGATGACGATGCAGCGACGCAGGCTGTGGCGCACTACGTCGAGACGCGCCGGCTGACACCACTGCTCGTTCGCGCTGGCGGCAAGAACGGCATCATCGTCAAGATCGGCGATCGCGAGGTTCCGTATCGTGCCTAGTTCGAGTCGCATCGGTGTGCTTGGCTCGCTCTGCAATCCGCCACATCTCGGGCATGCGGCCTTGGCGCGGGTGGCGACTGAGCAGCTCGACCTCGAGTGCGTCTTGCTGGTGCCGACGGGCGCACCTGCTCATCGCGAGGCGCCCGCCGTGTCTGCGGGTATGCGACTGTGTCTCGCGCAGGCCGCTGCAGCCGACGAGCCCGTCCTGCTGGCCTCGAGTGTCGAGGTTGATCGTGCCGGGCCGTCGTACATGGCCGATACGTTGGAACAGTTAGCACGTGCTGCTGGTGACGCAGAGCTGTTCCTACTTTTGGGTGCAGATCAGTACGCGACGCTCGACGATTGGCACGACCCCGAGCGCCTGAGGGGTCTTGCCACGATTGCGGTGGCGCCACGTCGAGGTGTCGAGATTGCCGCCGGCTCTGCAACCCTGATTGCGATGCCAGAGCTGGACATTGCCAGCTCCGAGATCCGGCGTCGCATTGCCGCAGGGGAGTCGATCGACGGGCTCGTTTCGCCCTCGGTGTCGGCGCTGATCGCCACTGAAGGTCTGTATCAATCTGGTGGTGCCGGATGATCCGTCGGCTAGCCGTGATACGTTGGTGTTGTGCTTGGAGCAAGGGACTGAACCACTGAGCGATACCACCGTTCTCGCTGAGCAGGCTGGCGCTATTGGTGCGGACAAGCTCGCGACGGACATCGTTCTGCTCGATATGCGTGGCGTCGTCGCGTACACCGATTGGTTTGTCGTCATGAGTGGGAGTAACACCCGCCAGGTTCAGGCCATCGCCGAAGAGGTCGCGCTGCGCATGAAGCGCGAGCATGGCCTGATCCCGCTGCGCACAGAGGGCATGAAGGAAGGCACGTGGGTGTTGATCGACTTTCTCGACATCGTTGTTCACGTCTTCGCGCCCGAGTCGCGCGAGCTGTATCGTCTTGACGAGTTGTGGGGCCAAGTCCCACATACGCTCGTCGCTGAGGGATAGCGACACGCGGCGCGAGTCGCAGTGGCACGGTCTGTCAAGGCGTTCATAGGTGGCTTGCTATCGTGGGCTGCTGACGGGGCCATAGCTCAGCTGGGAGAGCGTCTGGCTGGCAGCCAGAAGGTCAGGGGTTCGATCCCCCTTGGCTCCATCGTCGATCAACGTCCGATTGGTGTCTGACCCCAGTGGGCTGTGCGAGTAGCGCTGCTGCGCCGGTGGAGGCCGCGACGGCGAGGATGCCGCGGCGGGTGAGCGAAGGTGTGTTCATGATGGCTCCAGGGTCAGATTGTTTGTCGAGCACGATGCCGGCAACAAAATCGCTCTGTTGTCGCGTGATGGGTCGTTGGTGCTGACCCAGAGTGTGCTGAAATCTGGCGTGCGTTACCTGAGAGTTTTCTCAGGTTTGGAGGTGTCTTAGGGTAGGTCCATGCGCCCGAGGCGCCAACCTGCCAATACGACGGCAAGTGCGGTGGCGACCACTAAGGCGATCACGCCGGTGGTTGCGCCGAGCGTGGGCACAAGGTCTGGCGTCAATCCGTAGATCCCACTGTCCGTGATTGCCCGACCCCACGCAGTCATGCTGAACCGCTCGGCTGAAGGAGCGATCGTGGCGATCGCGCCCTCCCAGACGAGGATGTAGAGAATGCCTGCCACCAGTGCGCGTCGCAAGAGCAGCCCAACCATTACAAAGACAGCGGCGTAGACCGTTACTACGAGTAGCGTGCCAGCGATGCCACGCAAGATGTTGTCGGTGCCAACCCCGAGATGGTTGCCAAGAACGACGATCGCGATCAGCGCGGGAGACAGCAAGATCGCTGTGCAGATGGCTGCGGCCAGCGTCTTCTCTGCAGCAATCCGCAGTCGCGAGATGCGGGCGGTGGCGAGGTAGACGATCGTGCCCGATTCGCGCTCGTCACCGATCGCGGTAACGGCCAAGACGAGCGCTACGAGTGGCGCTACGGTCGTCACGAGCAGGCGTCCGACGATGATTGCTTGAATGTCAGGAACGACATCGCCGCGAATAATAGCCAGCGCCACGAAGAAGATGACTGAGGACACCGGCAGGAGCAACGCCAGCGAGCGGCGGCGCAAGAGCAGAGCGCGGACAGTGAGACGAGTGACGGTCATCGACGCGTCCCTCGGGCTCGTTGGGTGAGGTAGTCGTACACGCTCTCTAGATCCTCATCCGTCGGCTCAATCGAGCGGAGCTGGGCGTTCGTTGCCACAGCCAGTTCGGGCAGTGCACGGGCGAGAGCGGTGGGGTCGCGCGTCTCGACAAGCACGCCGTCGTCGGAGATCTCGACGCTCTCGACTCCTGGCAAGCCCGCGAGGCCTGCGGCAACGGCGCGCGCTTGCGTGGTGACGACTTGGATGCGGCGCGGGCGCTCGTCCATCAACTCTCGGAGACCCTGCGGCGATCCCTCAGCGACGAGTCGGCCATTGACGAGCACGAGTACGCGATCGGCGACACGCTCAACCTCGGTCAGTACGTGGCTCGAGAACAGCGTCGCGATGCCCTGGTTGCCGAGGTCGCGTAGCAGCGTGATCGTGGTCTCGCGTTGCTGGGGGTCGAGTCCGTTGAGGGGCTCGTCGAGGATCAGCACCTGCGGATCGTGTACCAGCGCCTGCGCGATTTTGATGCGCTGCCGCATGCCCTGCGAGAAGCCCTTGACGTCACGGTCGGCGACGTCGAGCAGGTCGACGGTCTTCAAGGCGCGTCGGGCGGCCTCTTGAGGGCCTGACACACCGCGCAGGCGCGCGCAGGACACGACCAGCCCGAGCGCCGTCAGGCCCGGCCACAGCCCATCACCGTCTGGCACCAGTCCAATCGCCGCGCGCACCGTGCCACTGCGACGCGGATCGAGACCAAGAACACGAACCGATCCCTCGTCTGGTCGCGCAAGGCCCGTCGCCAGACGAATCGCCGTCGACTTGCCCGCGCCGTTATGGCCGAG
>SHUX01000012.1 GCA_009694475.1 Thermoleophilia bacterium | reverse complement strand
TAGGGCTTGTCGAAGCCAGGAATGTTTGGTGCGCGCATAAGCATGCCGGCGCTGGCGTCCACTGCACCCGGCGCACCAATGCCGATGCCGAGCAAGTCGTTGGTCTTGCACCCCGCATCGTCGGCCGCGGCCGTGATCGCCTCGATGATGGCGTTGACGACACTATTCGGGCCGTCCGTCGTCGGCGTGGCAAGGCGCGCTTTGCCACAGACCTTGTGTTCCTGATTGAGCACTAGCGCTTCAATCTTCGTTCCACCAACGTCGACACCGCAGATTCGCTTGCTCATCGGGATGACGCTAACAGTTTCGAAAAGTCCAAGGGCGACGACCCTCTGGCGTACACTCGGCTCTATGAGCACCCCACAATGGCATGAAGACTGGTTCCCAGAACTGCGCGACGCACGCCCGTGGCTGATGGAGGAGATGATCGACTCCGAACCGGCAGCGGCGAAGGCGATCGTTGGAATCGCGGGACTCAAGAAGATCGCTGCGGCCGTCAAGAAGGCGCATGCTGCGGGCGAGCCGATTGTGGTCGCGGGCTGTGGTACGAGCGAGCACGGTGCGCGCGCCGTGGCGGCTCAACTCGACGATGCGCTCGGCCATCGTGGGAGCCGCCCGGTTGGGCGGCAGGCCCTTGAGGCCTCGATCGATCCAGCCGTTGGTGGCATCACGATCGGCATCTCTCACGACGGTGGCACGCACGCCACGAAGCTCGCGCTCGAGGCCGCCCACGAAAGTGGCGCCACCACGGCGCTGATCACGGCCAATCCGGACGGTCCTCTGCTGGAGGCCGCCGACCTCGTCGCCATGACTCCTGCGAAGGACACCAGCTGGTGCCACACAATCGGGTACCTGTCGCCGATGGTTGCCGGTGCTGTGATCGCAGGTGTCATCGCCAACAAGCCTGTCGACGGTAACGCGCTCCGGAGCCACCTCGAGGAATGCCTCGGCGTCCGTCCGCACGCAGCCGAAATCGCTGCCAACCTCAAGGGCATCGAGCGGCTGATCGTGGTCGGTGGCGGTTACGACCGGATTAGCGCCGACGAGTTGGTGTTGAAGGTCGAAGAGGGTCTTCACCTGCCCTCGGCGGCACGCGACCTCGAGACGTTTCTGCACGGACACCTGCCGGCCTGCGACGGGCGCACCGGCCTGGTAATTATCGCAACGGAACACCGTGGGCGACCGCGCCGTACCGATCGTGGCCGCATGTTGCTGCGCGCCGCACGCCGAGTCGGCATGCCCTGTGCAGCGATTATGGTGCCGGCCGTCGAGAGCGTCTGGGGTCGTGAATTGACGGACGCCGGACGCATCCTGCTCCCTCACGCGCCGCGCCTTTTGCCCAGTACAAGCGCACTGACCGCGACGGCAATCGCTCTGCAGCTCGTCACGCTCGAATTGGTACACGCTGTGGGTACCTACCCCGATCTGATTCGTCGCGAGTTCGAGCCGTGGCGCGAGGCCGCCGCGATCATCGAGACCGACACCACGTGGTAATGAGGAGCGCAATTAATGAGGAGCGCAATGTATGTCTGCTGAGATGACCCCCGCCGCCAAGGAGCTCGTCACCGCGCTCCAGCATCTGCACGGCGCGGACCACGCGCTGCGCCAGTGCCTGACACTGCTGCGCCAGAGCGAGGAAGAGGTCCCCGAGACGGTCGAAGATGCGATGTCGCTCGTGACTGACGCACTGCAGACGCTCGAGTCGTGACCCCCGAGCAGGCGGTCGCGCTCGCCTGCGACGCGCTCGGTACCGATCCGGCGCAGGCTGAGGTACTACGCGCAGCTGACGCCGTCACCGTGCGCGTCGATGCGGGCCGAGTCGCGCGTGTGATCCCTGGCGATGCCGACTCGATCGTCGCCACCCAGCGCGTCTTGGTAGCAATCGCGCAGCTGCCCGAGCACATCTTGCAGCCGCTTGGCGATGCGTTTGTGCTGGGTGACACCCTCGTCGTCCCCTACCCCCTCGTCGTCCCGGGCGCTCCTGCGGATGCCGACCTCGGCATCGCCGGTGCCTGCCTCGCGGCGCTGCACACAACCGGGCGTCACCTGCTGGCCGACGACACGCTCGATCTACCCGTATTTGATCCGCTGGTAATCGCGACACGCTGGCTCGATCGTTCGATCGCGGTCTTTACCGAGTCCGAGCGTGCCGACCTACTCGGTGCGATCGGCGAGCACTGGCTCGACGTCGCCGGCGAGCCGACGGTCATCCATGGCGATGCTCACCGCGCCAACTGGTGGCCCCAGCGCACCGACTGGTGGATGTTGATCGACCCCGAGTTTCTGTCGCTCGGACCGGCCGTCTACGACCTGGCGCCACTCGAGGTCACCGAACGACGACTCGGGCTTGGCCCCTCCCGTTTTCCGAGTTTCCAAGCGGGCTACGAGTCGCTGGCGGGCCGTATCGACCCGACCGCGCTGGCCGCTGCGATCCGTGTGCGCGAGTTGCTATCGGTGGCCTGGCTCGCCTCGCGCGTCGGTGAGGATTCGCAAATCGCCGTCCGGGCACGACATCGACTGAGCGATGCACTCAACGGACGCGATGGCTCATGGCTCGCGTGAGCACCGTCGAGCGTGGTCGTGGCCCGATCGATATTGCTGGCACGCTGGCGTGGCTCGGCGATCGCACCGTGCGCGACATCGACACGTGGGATGGCGCGACCTACACGCGAACGGCTCGGCTTGGTCGTTCCGTCGGACGGATCTCGCTGACGGCGAACGGGAAGACAGGCGTCGAGATCAGCGCCTGGGACGCCACGGCGCTTAAACAGGCGACACCCCGAGTGCGCCACCTGCTCGGACTCGACGACGACCCCCGCCCGTGGCTCGAACTACTTGGCAAGGATCCGGTGCTCGGCCCGCGCGTCACGAGCCGACCCGGGCTACGAATGCCCGGCTCGTGGGACGCCTGGGAGATGTGTGCTCGCGCTGTGCTCGGCCAGCTCGTCAGCGTCACGGCCGCCCGCACGTTGACGGCCCGCCTCGTCGAGCGCCATGGCGAGCAACTACCCGATGGCGGTCGCGTCTTCCCGGACGCGGCGACGGTAGCGGCGGGCGATCTTGATGGTCTCGGCCTGCCAAATGCGCGCCGCGATGCCCTGCGAGCAATCGCCGACCTCGTCGCGACTGGCGGTGTCGACCTCTCGCCTGGAGCCGACCCCGAGGCGGCACAGGCCGCACTCGTGGCCCTCAAGGGCATTGGCCCGTGGACCGCGATGTACGTCCGGATGCGAGCGATTCGCGACCTTGATGCGTTTCCAGCCAGCGACCTAGGGGTCTTGATCGCGCTCGCCGATGCCGCTGGACGGCGCCCAACCGAGCGCGAGTCGCGTCTGCGTGGCGAGGCCTGGGCGCCCTACCGTGGCGTTGCCACGATGCATCTCTGGTCACCCTAGACTCTCTGGCTGTGACGCCACCGCTGCTCCCTGGACTGTCGCGTGCCTCGCTCGAGATTGCGGGCGAACGCCTCGAGGGTGATGCACTAGCCGGTGCCGTTGGTGCCGTTGCCGCGTCTCTTGCCGGTAAGACCCGCGTCGCACTGTGGTGTACCTCCGAACTCGCCACCGGGCTCGGCATTGCCGGCGCGCTCGCCGCGGGCGTGACAGTCGTTCCACTCAACCCTGCCTCCGGCGAGACCGAAGTCGCCCACGAGACGGGTGACAGCGCACCTGAGGCCGTGCTGGTGTCGGCAACAGCGGCACTGCCTACCGCTCTCGACTGGCTGCCGCGGATCGTCGTCGATCCGACGGCTCGCGCGCCACTCCCGACCGACGAGCCCGATCCGGATTTACCAGCACTAATCGTCTACACCTCTGGCACGACGGGCCTCCCCAAAGGTGTCGTGCTGTCACGTCGCGCGATCGCCGCCAACCTCTCGGCTCTCGCTGATGCGTGGGCCTGGACGGAGGCGGACATCGTGGCGCAGGCGTTGCCGCTGTTCCACGTCCACGGGCTCGTGCTTGGCCTGCTTGGGCCGTTGCGTTTAGGTGGCGGTGTGCGCCACGTTGGACGCTTTACACCGGAGGCCATCGCAGCCGCACTCGCAGACGACGCGACGATGCTGTTTGCCGTGCCAACGATGCATGGCCGCCTACTCGTGGCCGCCGAGGCCAACCCGGCGATCGCGGCAGCCCTACGCGGCGCACGCCTGATCGTCTCGGGCTCTGCCGCACTACCCGCCCGCGTCCACGAGGCCTACACCGCGGCGACGGGCCAAAAGATCGTCGAGCGTTACGGCATGAGCGAGGCCCTCATGATCGCCAGCGCACGCCACGACGGCCCGCGCATTCCGGGTGCCGTCGGCACCGCACTACCGGGTGTCGAATTGCGCATCACCAACGACACCGGCGAGACGCTGCCGGTCGGCGACCCGGACGTGATCGGCAACGTCGAGTTGCGGAGTGCCGCGTTGTTTGACGCGTACCTCGGCAACCCAACGGCGACGGCCGAGGCCTTCCGCGACGGCTGGTTTCGTACCGGCGACGTCGGTTCGTTGGACCACGACGGCGTGCTCCGCCTGGCGGGTCGCAGCTCGACCGATCTGATCAAGACGGGCGGCTATCGCGTCGGTGCTGGCGAGATCGAGGCAGCCCTGCTCGAACACCCCGATGTGATCGAGGCGGCCGTGCTCGGGATTCCTGACGACGACCTCGGCGAACGCATCGCGGCGTGGATCGTTGTTGCACCAGGCAGCGATCTGACAGACGATGTGCTCGTGGATCACGTCTCGAGCCAGCTCGCCCCGCATAAGCGCCCTCGCGTGATTACCCGAATTGATGAGTTGCCACGCAACGCGCTCGGTAAGGTGCAGAAGAAGCGTCTCCTGTCATGAACAGCACGTGCCGGCGCTACACACCACTGTTCCACCTCCACGCATACATTGATTCGCGCACTGGTTAGCAGGCCGATCGGGCGCGGCGAGCCTCCGCACGAGCCAGCCGACGAATTCGTCGAACACTGAACCCGCGTTGCACTAGGCAGCAAGGCTCGGCTACTCGAGCCGGGCTCGACCGTGGAGTTCTAATGCACGACCACGCTCAGACGAGCCGTTGCAACTCGATTTCAGTCAGACCCGGCTCGGCATCGCGCAGTGCCTGCACCTGCTCAGGGTGACACGTGAAGTACAAGACCTGGTGACGCGTCGCGAGATCGGCGATCACCGCGGCGGCACCGGCCCGACGCTCGGGGTCGAGGTGCGTGAGGACGTCGTCCATCAGAACCGGTAGCTCGGCGCCACCATCGTCGTGCAGCTCGTCGACAAGGCCAGCGCGCAGACAGAGATAGACAAGACCAACGGTGCCCTCGGAGAGTTCCGTAAAAGGGGTCGCAGCGCCGTCGGCAGCGATGATCTCGGAGCGTGCACCCGCCTTCTCGCCATCGGGCATCCGCACCGAGACCCACGAGCCGTTCGTCGCCGTCTCGATCTGCTGCGCCGCGCGCGCAAAAACACCGGGCTGATGTTCGGCGACAAAACGGTCGCGGGCGCGCTCGACGAGATCGTGAGCGATCTGAAGTGTCAGCCATTGATCGGCCACGGCTCGCAGGTCGGCCTCGGCGTCGGCACCTGCCTGGGCGAGCGAGGCCAGGTCGGAGGAATCCTCTGCATTAGCAACCAGTGCACGGGTGCCACCAAGTGCCTCAAGTGCCGCCGCATGCTCCTCGGTCGCAGTCGCGACCTGGCGCTCCAACACCGTGCGCTCAGCGTCAGTCAGTTCGAGGTCGAGCGCCTGCGCTGCCGCCACCAGTGCCTCGTCGCCCAGCGACAACTCGTCGACACCGCGCTGTGCGAGTACCTGCCGATCCTGCCACGCCTGCAGCTCGTTACGACCCGCCGCGGCCTGCGCGCGCTGCTCCTCCAATTGGTGCAAGGCACGATCGACTGTGTCGCGCAACTGCCCGAGTTCGGTCGGCGGCTCAACACCGCTAGCCGTCAGTGCAGCCGCAGCCCGCGTGGCGATTTCGACCGCAGCCGAATCCTCCGTCTGGGCGAGTGCCCCAGCACGAGCCGCTGCCTGCTCGGCGGTTCGAATCGTGGCGAGCGTCGTCAGCATGTCGTCGAGTTGATCGACGCGAAGCTCGCCCGAGAGTCCGAGCCCAACGAGCGCACCACGCCACGCAGTCCGGGCCTGTTCCGCCAGTTCCACTGCCTGCTCGACGGCTGGCCGTTGCTGATCGCTCGGCGCTGCAGTACCCGTCGAGCGTCCAGTCCGCGAACTGCCAATCAATCCACCAAGCAGGGCCGCACCAAGGGCGACGCCAAAGATGCCACCGAGAATCGTCGCAGTGATGCCCATCGCCCAGCCGGCACCAATCGCGAGCAGGCTGATCACGATCAGTGCCGCACCTAGCCCCCGCCGTGGCGTCGCCGAGGACTGCTCGCCGGCTAGGGGTACGTATGTGGAGAGCATGTGAGCGGCGTCGCCAAGGCGGGTGGCCTCGCGCTCTGCCTCACGGACGTTTTCTGCCGCTGTCCGCAGCGCCGCCTCCTCACCAAGTGCGGGCACAGCGGCGGTTGCGGCCAAGCCAAGGTGGCTGCGACCGTGCGCCGCCCGCGCACTCTCGTCGGCGGCATCGGTGCGCAGTTGGTCGGCGCGTCGGCGCGCCTCGACCGCGGTTGGCACGTCGCCCAGGAGCGCCCGGAAGACGCTCACCGTGTCGGCGGTCGGCTCTTTTACACCACCATCCGTGGGGGCCTCAAGCGCGTCGAGCACGCGGAGTGCTTCGCGCAGTTCGAGCAATCGTTCGAGTCGTTGTACCTCGCGGGTGGCGGCGACCAACTGTTCGTGCGCTGTGTCGACACGCTGCTCGGCTTCGCCGATCGCGTCGCTCGATCGCTCGACAGTGCTGGCCTCCCGCTCGGCATCGCGGAGTGCTCGCCGCGCGGCCGTCACCTGCTTCAGCGCGTGCGCATACGGCTGCTTCTCGCCTTGCCGTAGATAGAGCGCGTCAGCCCGCTTCTGCAATGCATCGAGGACCGGGCCAGCCCCCGCCCCACCACCGAGCACGGCCGAGGCCAGCACACCAGCCCGCACCGACGGGTCGTCAAGCAGCCCCATCCAGGCAAGATCTTTGGCGTCAAAAGTCTGCACGCGATCGAACAATTCGGCACTGGCAATACCGAGCGCATGGGCGAAGGCGGCGTCGCCAACCGGCACGCCCTCGTGGTCTGTCACCGTCAATGTCGAGCCAGCGCGCTCGATCCGCAACCGGCGACCATCGTCCGTGACGATGTCGACGCGCCCAGCGCGCTGACCGCCACCCTTCGGCTCACGCCGCGGGCCCTCGCCCTGCAGGCGCGGAAAGCCAAACAGCACGCCGCGGATCAGCTGCATGGTCGAGCTCTTGCCCGACTCGTTCGGCCCGTGGATGACGGTCAGTCCCGGCTCGGGCTCGACCACACGTCCGGCAATGGCGCCGTAGGCGATCGCCTCGATCCGCGCGATTCTCATGCCGTACCGCCCTGCTCGAGCAGCAGCCCAAGCGCCAGATCACGAGCGCTAGCGAGTCGCGTTGCGGGATCGTCTGTCGCCAGCCCAGTCAGGGCACTATCGGTAAACGACCCAGCGAGCGTTTCGAGCAACTGCTCGGCAGCAACTGGATCGGCCGCGAGCTCGTCGAACACGGCCAGCACCTCGGCCGCGAAGGCGTTTGACTGGCGCAAATCGTCGAGATCGACGGCGGGGCCAGCCGTCGAGGCAATGCGCTCCCAGACCAGCTCGGCATCCTCCTGATCGTCGAGGGCACTGCGCAGGCCAGCCAGATAGTCGTCGCGTACAAGCACCTCGTGCAGTGGTCCCCGGCCCGTCAATGTGACGCGCAAGAGTACGAGTCGACCATCGGCGACCGCCACGATACTCGCGGCTCGCTGGCGAAGCTCGCGCTCGAGCGCGGCCTCATCGTCCAGCTCGTCAATCGCGACGTCGATCGCCTCAAAGCGCACGCGATCCAGCTCGACGCGGCGATGACTAAGCACGCGATCGCCCTCAAACTCGACCACAACGGCTCCGTGCGGCCCGCGCTCGCCCGGCTTCGGCGAACGACCCTGCAGCGTGCCGGCATAGACGATCGGCGGCTCGGCATTCTCCTCGGAGTAGGCATGAATATGGCCAAGCGCCCAGTAGTCCATCCGTGCGGCGACGAGGTCGCCAACGCTGCAGGGGGCGTAGTGGCCGTGTCCTTCGCGCTCGCCAAGCGAGCAGTGCAAGACGCCGACGTGCAGGCCGGGCGCATCGCCGCGCTCGAAGGCCAACGCCAAGTTGTCCGTCACCTCACGCTTGCCAAACGAGACGCCGTGGACCGTCACGGGACCAGTGGGCCCCTCGAACGTCTCGCTCGTCGGCACGTCCTTGCGAAAGACGGTGACACCCTCCAACCCCTGCAGCGGCGAGCGCCCACTGAGCGGATCGTGATTGCCATGGATCGCAAAGACGCGGATGCCAGCCGCGTGCAGGCGCTCGATCCCTCGGCGGACGCGCGAACGCCCACGTGGCGTCCCGTCGGCACGATCAAAGAGGTCGCCAGCCAAGACCAGAAATGCTGCGCCCTCGTCGAGACAGCAGTCGACCAGCGCGTCCCAGGCAGCAAGCGACGCATCGCGCATCACGTCGTCCAGCCCCTCGCGCAGCGTCCCGATGCCCACGAAGGGACTATCGAGATGGAGGTCGGCGGCGTGGATGAAGCGGTTGCTCATGCGAAGGGATCGGGCGAGAGGCCGATGCGACTGTTGTCGCGGGCCTCCCGCCGAACCTTACGCATGCACCCGGCTTGCGCCGCGGGAAACTACGAGTTAGGGCCGGATTCGGCGAGCTGCTTGCCCGCCATTGCCGTTGCGATCAAGGCAATTCCGTCGAACAAGAGCTGGATGCCGACGAGCAGGCCAATCGCCCAGGCAGCCGACGACGGCAGGTTGCCGATCACGAGCACGGCGATCAGGATCGAGAGCACACCGTTGACGATCGTCCGCCCAGAATTGGGCAGCTTGCCACGCGACGAGATACCAGCGATGAGGCGCAGCACACCGATCAAGAGAAAGAAGGTCGCGAGGATCCAGGTCAACGTGATCGTGCCCGAGATGGGATTGATGATCAGCCAGACACCAGCAACGACGTACAACACGGCGAGCAAGGCACTCCAAATGCGATGCCCTGTCGAGCCACGCGAGATCGCCTCGGCAACGTAGGCCACCGCACCGATCAGGAGCAGAATGCCGACGAGGTAGGTGATCGTCACGGATGCCAGCGGCGGCAGGATGATCGCGATCGCGCCAAGCACGACCGAGATGATGCCCGCCGTCAACAGTATTTTCCAGCTCTTTCCGAGCGCGCTCTTAATTTCCGGGGGGAGCCCCGGCATGGCAGTGGACATGGTGCCTCCAATAAATGACTACCCCCCGATGTACGCCTAGGGGCGGGCAAATTCTGCCGGCGCTACGGTTCCACCATGCGCCACGTACCCGACACCCTCGCCCAAGAGCGCGCCCTGCTGCTGGTCGTCGACGTGCAAGAGAAGTTTCGGCCGCACATCGCTGGCTGGGACGCAATGGTCGCTCATGTCGATGCGTTGATCAAAGGTTGCGTCGCACTCGACGTGCCGATCATCGTCACCGAGCAGTACCCCAAGGGGCTCGGCCACACGATCGAAGAGTTCGCTGAGGGCCTGGCTGGCGTAGAGCCGATCGAGAAGCGCGCGTTCTCGTCGCTCGGCGCCCCCGAGGTCGTCGCCCAGCTCGACCAGTTTGGTCGCGATCAGATCATTGTCTGTGGCATCGAGGCGCACGTCTGCGTGCAGCAATCCGTTGCCGACATTCTGCGTGGAGGTCGTCAGGCGCATGTCGCGCTCGATGCGATCGCCAGCCGCACAGCATCGAGCCGCGAGGTTGGCGTGCGCCGCATGCGCGCCGCCGGCATGGTGCCGAGCGGCGTCGAGTTGGCGCTGTTCGAGATGATGATCAGTGCCGACCACTCGCAGTTCAAGACCATCTCCGGCCTCGTTCGCGACCTCCCCCAATCCCTCTCCTGAGGAGCCCGACGTGAGCCTCACCCTGCACACCCACCCGTTCTCGTCGAATGGGCAGAAAACCCAATTGATGCTCGACATCGTGGGCCTCGACTATGCGGTGCGCGAGGTGCCATTCGAGGCCGAGCGCGCCGACTGGCACGTTGCCGTCAATCCGATGGGCGGCATCCCCGCCCTCGTCGACGGCGACTTCCACCTCGCCGAGTCGAACACGATCTTGCGCTACCTGGCCGACCGCGAAGGCCGCGAGGATCTCTATCCGCGTGATCCCAAGGAGCGTGCCACGATCGATTGGATCCTCGATCTGTGGGCATTGGTCGTCCGGCCCGCACTCTTTCCCTATGAGGCAGCGCAGTACGGCATCGTGCTCGGACTCGGCGCGTTCGCCAAAGACGCGGCCGTCGAGGCAGAGGTGCAGGAGAAGTTCGACCACGCCGTCCCGAAACTCAACCAGGCGATGCAGGTCCTCGACCCCGTCGGTCCGTGGGCCTGCCTTGGTCACCACACGATCGCCGATATTGCGGCGACACCCGTGCTCCATCGCCTCGTCCACGCACCCGTCGACCTCAGCCAGGTCCCGCGCCTGCAGGCGTGGGCCGAGGCGTGCCTCGCCACACCGGAATGGCAGGCGCTAATCCCAACCTGTGGCGTGCCGAAGCGCTAACTCAGCAGGCGCCGCCGGCCGGAGCGGCGAAGATCCGCTCGACCAATAGATCGGCTCGCTCGGTGGCCTTTAAGGCAAAGCCGCCCTGCCCCGTTGCCCGCACAATCGTCTGACCCTGCGGTCCAGGCGCCACACAGTCGGCAACGCCCTCAAGGTTCCAATACGGCATCCAGCGCACACGCAAGAGATACCGGCCAGGGGCAGTAACCGTGCCCGTCAACTGGTCGTGCCCCTGATTCGTGATTGTCGCTGTGCCAGGCCCCGTCATCAGCGGCGTCGGGTCTGGTAGTTCGAAGACCTGCCACGCCCCCGTCGTCGCGACTCGCGTCAGGCCCGACTGGCCCGATCGCAGCAGCGTCGCCTCGGCCTTCGCACCCTCCGTATCGAGCGGAGTGTCGGGGAGCAAGACGTAACGGACGGCACGGGCCCTCAACCATGCCTGATACTCAGCGGCCGTGATGCTCTTCTTATAAAGCAGCGGGTTCTCTGCGAGATCAACCTGGCGATACCAGCCGCGCACGAGCGGGAAGCCCGCCTGCGGAATCCAGTACGCCTCCCAACGGCCCGACGTCTGTACGACTTCGACGCGATAGTCCGGCGTCTGATGCTGCTTCAAGAACGCAACGGCTGGCTGCCAAAACTGCGGCTGGGTCGGGCGCGCGTCGGTGCGCGTGGCTGCGTCGTAGAGGTCAGGCAGCGCGCCGTACCCAAACGAGGCGGCCAACGCAACGACGACCAGCAGTCGTGGTCGCCACGCCGAGAGCCCCGCCACAATCACCACCATCGGAAAGGCGAAATAGCGCAGCCGCGCAAGGTTGTCACCAATCGGCGTCGGAATCGCAAACAAGAGCAGCGATCCGACCGCCCAGACGATCAGCAACCACATGATCAGATGCGCCTCGGGGCGGCGGCGCGCCAGCGCCACGCCGAGGATCGAGACTACGAGCACAGCGATCAGATGACCAACGAGAAATGGGTAGACGCCGTCAGAAGGAAACAGCCACCCAATCACAAGTTGCAGCCCAACCAGGCCACTGAGCCAGGCTGCCACCACGATCGTGCGAGGGTCGAGCCGACGGTGCTCAAGCCAAACCGCGACGAGAATCAGTCCGAGAAAGACAAAGGCGAGTGGACTCAAACCAAGCGTGACCGCACCTAGCACCGCGCCGATCACATGGCGATGGTTCTGCAAGGCGATGAGGCAGGCCAGCAGTCCGGCCGCACCTATGGCATAGGCATAGCCACCCGTAAAGAGCGGCCCCAAAGCGAGCAGCGCGAACGCGCGCGAACCCCAAACAGCTCCACTCCCCCAGCGCTGGACAACAAGTCCAGCAAAGGCAGCAGCAGAGGCCACCACGGCGAGCATCGCGAGTGTGACAGGACCAACCACCTGCTCGGGCAGGTACACCAACAGCGAATACGAAAGCAGCGGATAGTCGCCGCCGTACCAAAAGTTGTCCCACAAGACCGCGTCGCGTTGCACAAGCAGAGCGCGATAGAGATGCGCCGAGGCGTCGTCTGGCAGCGGCGTCAGCGTCTTCAGCAAGACCGCGCCAATCAGGCACAGCAGTGCTGCAATCACGGCCTCCCGCACGATCAGCGGGACGCGCGCGAACAGGGCAGACGGGGATTCGGAGCGGACGCTCATCAGGGAGAAGGTAGTCGGCAGACGGCGCCAGATCGGCACCGCTACCGCATCATCACCCCTGAGTACTGACTGGGCCGCCCTCTTCCTCTACAGCGCGTCGGGCACCGGGGCGGGCGAGCACGGCATCGTAATGCGCCGCGAGCTTCGAATCGGACCACCAGCTCGCGTTGCCAGGAATATCCGTACCCCACGACGACAGCATCGCAAGATAGACATCGGCGATCGAGAAAGCGTTGCCCTGCAAGAACGAACCGGCACCAAGCTTGCCGCTGATGTGGCCACGCAGAGCCGTCAACTCGTCGATTGCGTTGGTCTGGACGAGGTCTGCCCCGTTCGGGTCGTTCGTGTAGCGCGCGGGGTAGAAGAAGCGTAGGTACGCAGGCTGGACCGTGTTGGTCAGGAACATCAGCCAGCGCATCGCCTCGGCACGCTCGGCCGTGCCGACCGCAGGGATCAGACCCTTGTCCGCATGCAGGTCAGCAAGGTGCAGACAGCAGGCAGCCGACTCGGTCAACACGAGATCGTCGATCTTCAGCGTCGGGACCTTGCCGAACGGGCTCAGCTTGATGTAGTCCGCCGGAGCCGTCGGGACACCATCGTCGGTGCGCTCAACGAGCACGAACTCGTAGTCAACACCAATCTCCTCCAGCACCATGTGCGGAGCAGTCGTGGCTGTACCTGGGATGCCGTAGAGAGTGATCATGGGCGAAGTCTAGCGGCACCCACGATCACTCTCGCAAGCAAGAACCTAGAAGCCGTCTTTCGAGCGGCCAGGAATCCAGTCCGTGCCGGCCAGCGGCACACGAGCCATCGCGGCGGCCTCGATCGTCAACGCAACGAGATCCTCCGGCTCGAGGTTATGCACATCGCTCTTGCCCGCAGCACGCGCCAGCGTCTGCGTCTCGAGCGTCATCGTCTTGAGGTAGTTGTTGAGGCGCCGTCCACCCAGTTCGGGGTCAAGTCGCTTCGACAATTCTGGATCCTGCGTCGAGATGCCCGCTGGGTCCTTGCCCTCATGCCAGTCGTCGTAGAAGCCGGCAGCAGAACCGATCTTGGCGTACTCGTCGGCATAGGCCGGGTCGTTATCGCCAAGAGCGATCATCGCTGCGACGCCAATCGAAACGGCGTCGGCACCGAGCGCCAGCGCCTTCGCGACGTCGGCACCGTTGCGAATACCACCCGACACGATCAGCTGCACCTCGCGATGCATGCCCATCTCCTGCAACGCCTCGACAGCCTCGCGGATGCAGGCCAAGGTCGGCAGACCAACGTGCTCGATAAAGACGTCCTGCGTGGCGGCCGTGCCTCCCTGCATGCCGTCGAGCACGATCACATCGGCACCCGCCTTGACGGCCAACTGCGTGTCGTAATACGGGCGGCTGGCACCGATCTTGATGTAGATCGGCTTCTCCCAGTCGGTAATCTCGCGGATCTCCTCGATCTTGATCTCGAGATCGTCGGGCCCAGTCCAGTCGGGGTGACGACAGGCGCTGCGCTGGTCAATGCCCTTGGGCAGGTTGCGCATCTCGGCAACACGATCGGAGATTTTCTGGCCCAGCAGCATGCCGCCACCGCCCGGCTTCGCGCCCTGACCAACGACGACCTCGATCGCGTCGGCACGACGCAGATCGTCGGGATTCATGCCGTAACGCGATGGCAGCACCTGGTAGACGAGGATCTCGGAATGTCCGCGCTCCTCCTCCGTCATGCCGCCGTCACCGGTCGTCGTCGACGTGCCTGCCATCGTGGCGCCGCGTCCGAGCGCCTCCTTGGCCTGCCCCGACAGCGCACCGAAACTCATCCCGGCGATCGTGATTGGAATCTTGATTTCGATTGGCTTCTTTGCAAAGCGCGTACCGAGCGTGACGCTCGTATCGCAGCGCTCGCGATAGCCCTCGAGGGGATAGCGCGACATGCTCGCACCAAGAAACAGGAGGTCATCAAAATGCGGCAACTTGCGCTTGGCACCGAAGCCGCGGATGTCGTAAATGCCCTGGCTGGCTGCTCGTCGAATTTCCTCGATCGTGTTGCGATCAAAGATGTACGACTCGCGCAGGCCAGGCTGCCAATTCATGCCGTCGCCGGCTTGTCCGTTGTAATCGCTCATATCAGTCCCTCCGGCCTAGTACTCGCCGGCATGGTCGATGTTGAAGTTGTAGAGACGGCGGGCGGAGCCGTAGCGCTTGAACTCATCGACCTTGGCGTCAGCGCCGGCTGCAGTCAGCAGACGTCCGAGCTCCTCGCGATGAAACTCCTTGAGCTCCTTCTCGATGCAGTCCGCGCCGAGCCCCTCGACCGAACCGCGCACGTAGATGTGCGTCTCGTAGATCGAATCACCAAGCGAGTCGCCGGCATCGCCGCAGACAACCAGCGCGCCGGACTGAGCCATAAACGCGCTCATGTGGCCGATGCTGCCCTTGACGACGATCTCGACACCCTTCATCGAGATGCCGCAGCGCGCCGCAGCGTCGCCCTCGACGATCACGAGACCACCACGACCCGTCGCGGCACAGGCCTGCGAGGCATTACCAGTGATATGGATCGTGCCGCTCATGATGTTCTCGCCACAACCAACGCCAACGTTGCCGTTGACGCGGACATGCGCGTGCTTGTTCATACCGGCGGTGTAGTAGCCCGTATGTCCTTCGATCTCGATCTCGAAGGGTGCGTCAACACCAACCGCGACCGCGTGAGCGCCACCCGGGTTGATGATGCGCCAGCGCAGCGGACCCCCAGCGGCACCGTCGTGCAGCCGCTGGTTGAGTTCGCGGAGCGGCGTCGTTGCGAGGTCGACAACCTTCACGTCCGTCGCAGTTGTCATCGCACCGCCTCCTTCTCCCACGAATAGACCGTGGCCGGTGCCGGCTCCCACGTCTTGGCATTCTCGGCTCCCGGTAGCGTCGCGATCGATCGATACTCCGACGACATCGCGACCCACTCGTCCGTCTCGGCCAGCACGGCTGGCTTGCACGCGATCGGGTCGCGCACGACGGCAAAGCCATCGCGCGTGCCGATCAGGAACGTGTAGAAGCCGTCGAGATCCTCGAACGCGTTGTCCATCATCTCGGTCAACGTGTCACCCTCGCGCTGGCGCCACATCATGTAACCAGCCGCGACCTCGGTGTCGTTGAGGGTCTGGAAGCGAATCCCCTCGCGGCGCAACATGCGGCGCAGCCCGTTGTGGTTCGACAGCGACCCGTTATGCACAAGGCAGAGGTCGAGGCCCGTCGAGAACGGGTGCGAACCGGCGGTCGTGACCTTCGACTCGGTAGCCATCCGCGTGTGGCCGAGTGCGTGCGTGCCATTCAACGACGTGATGTCGAAGGTCTCGATGAAGGCCTCGGGGCGACCGACCTCTTTGTAGATCTCGATCGCCTCACCGGCGCTCATGACCTTGACGGCCGGGTAGTGCTCCTCGATCCATGCCTCGACAGGCGCGGCATCGGCATGCGCGACGATCACGGCATGGTTGGCGCGGCGCTCGATGCCCGTGCTGGCACCAAACTCCTCCTTGATGCCCTTGCGGAGCGTGCTCCAATTGAAATTGAGGTCGTCGTGCTGCAACGTCAACTTGGTATGGCCAGCGGCGACGGGCTCGCGATAGAACGCGACCCCCGCACTATCTGGGCCGCGGTCGCTCATCTCATAGAGCATCGGCGCCAGCAGTGCACCGAGGTTTGCCTCCACCTCGGGGTTCTTGGCAAAGAGTCCAACGATTCCGCACATTCGAGCCTCCAGACGTCAGGGCCACCATGCGTCGCGGAACGCATTCGCAGCACAGATCGCAATGGTACAGGCTCCAAGCCTTTAGGGAAGGAGCGGTGTGTGTTCGCCGTCTCCGTACCTCAACACACCGATATGTCGAACCACACGTACGTTCCGAGCGAAGTACGCTGATGCGATGCAGTGGGACGCAATCATCGTCGGCGGCGGGCACAATGGGCTAACCGCAGCCGCCTATCTCAGCCTCGCCGGTCAACGGGTACTCGTCCTTGAGCGCCTCGATGAGACCGGTGGCGCGGCTGTCTCTGAGCGCCCCTTTCGCGGCGTCGATGTACGTCTGTCGCGGTACGCGTACCTCGTCTCGCTGCTGCCGACCGAGATCATCGACGAGCTCGCACTGCCGCTCGAATTGCGTTCGCGCGACATCTCGTCGTACACCCCGGCAACACGCGACGGGCGCGATACCGGCCTCCTCGTCGGTCGTCATGCCGCCACCTCTGCTCGCTCGTTTCGGTCACTGACCGGCAACGACCAGGCCTGGGAGCAATGGCAGCAGTTCTATGCGGAATCCGGTGAGGTTGCCCGCCGACTCGCACCAACGCTGCTCGGCACACTGCCCTCAAAAGCCGACGCCAAGGCGCTCTTCCACGATCTCCCCCACGTCTGGGACGCGCTCGTCGAACAGCCGCTCGGCCACTGGATCGAGCACGCGATCGACGACGATCTTGTTCGCGGCATCGTGCTGACCGATGGCCTGATCGGCACGTTCGCCGGCGCCAACGACCATTCGCTCGCCCAGAATCGCTGCTTCCTCTACCACGTCGTCGGCGACAGCACGGGCGACTGGAAGGTCCCCATTGGTGGCATGGGCACGGTCTCGGCCGCGCTTCATGGCGTGGCCGCTCGCGCGGGTGCCGAGATTCTGACCCGCGCCGATGTGCTCGCAATCCAACCTGGAGTCGACGCCGCGGACGTGACCTGGCGGACGGCCGATGGCGAGCACACCGCGTCGGCCCCCGTCGTGCTCGCCAACGTCGCACCCGCCACGCTCGCGGCGCTGCTTGGCGAGGTAGCCCCCACGCCGGCGCCCGAAGGTGCCCAGCTGAAGGTCAACATGGTCGTCAAGCGCCTGCCCAAGTTGAAGAGCGGCCGCGACCCGCAGGAGGCCTTTGCCGGCACGCTCCACATCGACGAGGGCTACGACCAGCTCGAGGCTGCTTTTCGTCAGGCCTCTGCCGGCAAGTTCCCAACCCTGCCACCGAGCGAGCTCTACTGCCACACGCTGACCGACCCGTCGATCCTCTCGCCCGAGCTCCGCAAGCAGGGATACCACACACTGACGTTGTTCGGCCTCCACGCTCCCGCCCGCCTGTTCGCCGACGACCCGAAGGCGCGCACCGCCGAGTACCTCGAGCGGACACTTGCTGGCTTCGAGGCGTACCTCGCCGAGCCGCTGCTCGATGTCATCGCCCTCGATCAGGACGGACGGCCGTGCATCGAGGCCAAGTGTCCGCAGGACCTTGAGGAGTCGCTCGGACTACCCGGTGGCAACATCTTTCACCGCGATCTGCAGTGGCCCTGGGCCGAGTCGGAACTCGAGGTTGGACGCTGGGGCGTCGAGACGCACCACGAACGCGTTTTGTTGTGCGGCAGCGGTGCACGACGCGGTGGTGCGGTCAGTGGTATCGCAGGCCGCAGCGCCGCAATGCACGTGCTCGGCCGGCGCTAGCGAAAACGCGCGGGATCGAGCAGTGGGTCGGGTGTGACCAATGCACCCGTCACATAATCAGCCACGAGCTCGCCCGTGACGGGACCGAGCGTGATGCCGAGCATGCCGTGCCCCGTCGCAATCGTGATGCGCCGATCGCGTGGCGATGGCCCTATCAGCGGCATGCTGTCGGCGCTCAGTGGGCGTAGACCCTTCCAAATCGTCGCCGGCTCGGTGCCCACCACGCCCTCGAAGTGTCGTTCGCCGGCGCGACGAATCGCATTGACACGGCGCACATCAATCAGATCTGGATCCGTCCCGATCTCGAGCGTCCCCGCCAGGCGCAGGCGACCCGCCAGCGGCGTACCAACGACGTGTTCGTCCGACATGTAGACCGGGCGTTTGCCCTCCGGGTTCGCACCTGCGTAATCGACGTGGTAGCCCTTCGCAGCCGTCAGCGGTATCGCACTGCCAACATCGTCTGCAAAATGGCGCGACCAGACACCGGCAGCCAGCACGAGCTGGCCGCAGGTCATTACACCGCGCGTCGTCTCGATCCTCAGATCAAGGCCACCGCGATCGATGCGAATCAGCTCGACGTGCTCGTAGATCTCAGCACCAACCGAGCGTGCGCCCGCTGCGACGGCCTCGACAAAGCCAAGCGAGTCGACATGCCCATCGTCTGTGCAGAGCGCCCCGACTGTGACATTGCGTACCGACGGCTCGAGCTCGACAACACCCGCGGCGTCGAGCTCGATCAATGTCATCCCCGCGGCGCGCTGGTCCGCGACGATCGCGGCACGGTCTTCGTACGCGTTCGGCCCGGTCCAGATATTGAGGGTGCCCTCCTCGACTAGGCCCGTCTTTAGTGCGTCGTTCCAGACTCGATGCAGCTCGAGGCTACGGCGGGCAAGAAAGCGCAGGTGCGCGGTGCCACTATCGGCTGCATTCCCACGAGCCGACGCCGCAGCAAAGCGCGCGATCCAGGCCAGCTCACTCGGGCGGCCACGCAACTTGAGTGGTGCCTCCGCATCAAACAGATGACGCATACCTTCGCGCAACGAGGTTGGCGACGCCGTGCGTTCTGCATGGCTCGGCGTAACCATGCAGGCGGTGCCCGACGAGGCGCCAACGCCGATCCGGCCACGCTCGAGCACAACCGTCGACACGCCCCGTAGTCCAAGCGCGTACGCGGTACTCAGCCCGATTGAGCCACCGCCAATAATCACAACATCAGCGGTAGCGGGGAGCGCCTCCATAGGGGAGATGCTACACCCGTCGTTGCTCGCCCGATGTGAGCGCGAGCCCTACAACGCTAGCCGCGCAGGCGCGAAATCAGCCGCCACGCACCCGGCAGCAACGCGCCAGCCAAGTACAGTTTGAGCAGATCACCCGGCACAAACGGGTAGAGGCCATACTCGAGAGTCGTAGCCACGTCGAGACCCTGGTCGACCTTCAACCAGACCAGCCCGAACGCGTAGATGATCACCGTGCCCGTCAACATCGCGGTCACAGCCGACGAGAAGCGACGATCCCACTTGCGCTGAGCCAGCAGACCAACGACGACGGCAGCAACAACGAACCCAACGAGGTAGCCACCGGTCGCGCCAATCACCACGTCAAGACCATGCGCGCGATCCGCAAAGACCGGCATGCCAACAATGCCCATCAACAAATACAGCGCGGCCGTCAAGCCACCGCGAACCGCGCCATACGACGCGCCCATCAACAGCACACCAAACGTCTGCAGCGTGATCGGTACCGGCGTAAACGGCAGTGCGAACGAGACCTGCGCACACAGCGCGAGGAACAACGCGCCCCCGACAACGAGCAGGGTGTCGGCCAGAAGACCGGTACGCGGGATAGCGGCGAGGCGAAGAGTGGCTGCGTTCATGCCGTGGAGGGTATCAATCTCGTGCACGTACTGCGCGCGAAGATCGCGGCAATGCACCAAACGTGGCTTTGTCGGGCGATTTCGGATAGACGGCAGTCAGCGCGCTACGGTACGCGCCATGCGCCCGCTCTTGATTATCGAACAGGACGCCAAGCTACCCGGACACGGGCTGCTGGGCGACCGGATTGATCATGCGGGGATAGAACGCATCTCGACCGATGCCTGGAGCGACGACCTCAGGGCCCTCAACCCCTCGGACTATTCCGCAATCGTTACGATGGGTGGCAATCCAAGCGCCTTCGACATCGAGACGTACCCGTGGCTGCTCGGCGTCGAAGACCTGATGTTGCGCGCGGTTGCGGCCAAGACCCCCGTGCTTGGTGTCTGCCTCGGCGGTCAGGTTTTGGCGCGCGCGCTCGGTGCAGAGGTGAGCATCGGTGATGTGGGCGAATACGGCTGGTACGAAATCTCACCAACGCCGGAGGCTGCCAACGATCCTGTTCTCGCAGCGCTGCGGACTCCATCCGGATCGCTGTCGTGGCACCGGGATGTGTTCGAACTGCCTGAAGGGGCGACGCTGCTCGCGTCCTCCCCCGCAGCCCCAAATCAGGCGTTCCGCTTTGGGGCGTTGGCCTGGGGTCTGCAATTCCACCCCGAAGTCGAACCGGACGTGTTCGATCTCTGGCAGTCGAACCACCCGGGTGCCGCCGAGGTGACGGGACTCACGCCTGAGGTATTGAAGGCCACCGTCATCAAGGGGTGTGCCGAATCGCGCGCGTGGCGCAGCGAACTCTTTGACCGTTTTCTTGCCGTTGCGCGGGAGGCTGCATCGTGACCACGCCGCTCTGGACGCTGACCGCTGGCGCGATGGCGCAGCAGATCGCAGCGGGCGAGACGTCGTCGGTGGCAATCGTGCAGAGCTCGCTCGATCGCATAGCCGAGATCAACCCACGACTCAACTGCTTCTGCTTCGTGTTCGGGGAGCGTGCCCTCGAGCAGGCGCGTCGTGCCGACCAGGCCGTCGCCGATGGTCGGCCGCTTGGTCCGCTCCATGGTGTGCCGATCGCAATCAAAGATCTGACCGCCACCAAGGGCGATCGCACGACACTCGGGTCGTATTCGCACGAGCATTGGGTGCCCGACTACGACAGTGTGATCGTCGAGCGCATGCACGCGGCTGGTGCGATCGTGGTCGGCAAGACGACCACCCCCGAGTTCGCCTATTCGAGTTTCACTCGCAGCCCACTGTGGGGTGCAACGCGCAATCCGTGGAATCCCGAGCTCAACCCGGGCGGCTCGTCGGGTGGCTCGGCCGTCGCAGTCGCGGCGGGCTGCGTGCCGCTTGCCGAGGGTACGGACATGGGTGGCTCCGTACGGATCCCTGCCAGCTATTGCGGGCTGGTGGGACTCAAACCCGCGTTTGGACGCATCCCTATCGATGTCGTGCCGTCGAGCTGGGACACGATCCACCACTTCGGCCCGCTTGCGCGCACGATCGATGATGCCCGCCTGTTTCTTCTCGCCGCCGCCGGGTACGACGATCGCGATGCGTTGTCCTTGACGGCCACGATCGACTGGACCGCGCCGATTGTCCGTGACGTGCGCGGGCTTCGACTGGCGATCGACCTGGACCTCGGCGACTACGTCGTCGATAGCCAGGTCGAGCGTGAGGTGCTCGCCGCCGCCGCAGCTCTTGCCGATGCTGGCGCGATCGTCGAGGAGGTCGACCTCGGCTGGACGCGCGAGGTTGCCGATGCCTGGAGCGAGCATTGGAGCGTCTACCTTGCGGCCTGGTTTGGTCATACGCTGCCCGAGTTTGGCGACAAGATGGATCCCACCGTCAAGCGCCTAATCGAACACGGCCTCAAGCTGGATGCCGTCACGTTCAAGCGCCTCGAGATTTCTCGTAACGCGGCCTGGGCCAAGCTGGCGGCTGTGCACCGCGACTACGACGCGCTGCTCTGTCCGACGATGGCGCAGCTCCCATTGCCGATCGATACGGATGAGTACGGCGAGTACCGCACCGAACCCGATGGTCGCTACCACGCGCTCGACATGACAAGCCAGTTCAACTTCACGAGCCCGTGCCCGGCGCTGAGCGTCCCCGCTGGCTGGTCCGACGAGGGCCTCCCTGTCGGCCTGCAGATCATCACGCGCAAGGATCGCGACGACGTCGCACTCCAGATCGGCGCGACCGTCGAGCGCGTCCGCCCGTGGGCCGACCGCCGTCCAGCGATCTAGCCGCTACGCCCCGCCGAGGCCTGGTCCTGGGTCTGGTCCCCAGGGGTCGCGGCCATCTTCGGGGAGCGGCACATCGATCGAGGTAAGGTAGCCGGCGATCATGCGATAGACGCCTGCCAGCACACTTAACTCCAGCACGCCTTCGACGCCGTAGACCTCCGCGACGCGTTCTTGGAGGTCGGCAGGGATCGAGTGGAGTGCGAGCGCTTCGAGGGTGAGCGCTACGACATCGCGTTCGTGCGGCGAAAGTTCGGTGCTGTCGTACTGCCCGTGTCGCAGCGCCTCAATTGCCGGCTGAGACAAACCAGCGTTGCGAGCGGTCGGCTCGTGCTTCGACCAGACGTACGCGCACTTCGTCTCTGTCGCAACAGCCAGCGTTGCCGCCTCGCGATAGCGATCCGGTACCGTCGCCGCCGTCCGATAAAAGCGCCCAATTTCGAGCATCATCTCGGCCAACCCGCGGTGCAACACGAGCGTCCCGTAGAGCCCGTCGAGTCGCCCCCGCTGCCCCTTCAGCTCGGTGTAAAACGCCTCTTGCTCAACGCTCCGCATCCCACGCTCACCCAAGTCAGCCATCTGCTGATCGTACAGGCGACATTTTGGGCCCGGGCCCAGAATGTCGCCTGTAGCTGCAGATCGCTGTGTTTACGCCGTTCGCGCGTCCACAAAAGGAGGCGTGTGCAGAAACAGTGACGTCAAGCGCGCGGAAAACGCATCAGGCCGCCGCTTGGCGTCAAGACTCCGCCCACGGGACGGTCGTGCGACTCGACGGGAACACGAAGCACGACCTCGTCGTCGGCGACGACGGCGATCACGAGGCCATGCGCGCGCGGCAAGGCGCGGTCGTAACAACCCCCACCCTGGCCAAGCCGCAGACCAGACTGGTCGACAGCAAGTGCAGGCGCGAGGATCGTGTCGGCCTGAGCGATCGCGGCAAGGCCCAAGCGCGGACCCGTCGGTTCGAGCAGGCCGAACGCCGCTGGCACCAGATCTGCTGCACCCGTGTACTCGGCCCAATCGAGGTCCATGTCAAACAACGTAATCGGCAATAGCACGCGACGACCCGCCGCCACCAATGCGTCGAGCAACGGCAACGTCGGTACCTCGCCACCCCCACCAACGAACGCTGTCAGCGTCTGCCCGGGCACCTGCTCCGCGTGTGCTGCAAGCAGCAAACCCCAGCCAGCCAGCTCGCTTTCCGACCGGGCAGCCCGTCGCGCGCGAACCTCGCTACGCAATGCCTGCTTGTCCATCGCTAGACCGTCGTCTCAGAAACGACGTCGGGCGTCGGCGCCACCACGGGAGGCGTCTCGCCGGGCTTCGGGTACGTGCCGCGAAGAGCACGCACGCTCGGTGTCGCGAGCACCATCACGACATTCACCAGCACGGCAATTGCACCAAGCCAAACCGCACCCGACGTCGTCAGAAACCCCGTCGTCACACCAACCATCGCCATACCAACCGGCATCATCGCGACGCTACCAAGCGTTCGGAACGAGCCGACGCGCGAACGCATATCGGCCGGCACCTCGCGGGTGATCGTCGTCTCGAGCAGCGTGCCCGAAATCGAAATCACCGCACCCGCAACCACCGCGGCAAGCGCAACGATCGCCACAGCAGGCGTGATTGCCAAGATCACAAGGAACCCTACAAACGGAATGGTGATTAGATACGAGAGCACGAGTGGTCGCACCGGGCGCAGCTTCATCGCCGTCAGACCACCAATCAGAAAGCCAATCCCGAAACCAGAGATGACAGCCGCCCACGAGCTCGCGCCATTCATCTTCTCGTCCGCAATCGCTGGACCAATCGCGTAGATCGACGGCATCACAAACAGCGCGTAGAGCACCTCGCCACCAACGATCACCACGAGCCACGTACGCGATGAGAACTCGCGCCAACCAGCGGCAAGGTCCGTACGAAAGTTGCGATTACGCCACGGTGAAGGCTTCCCACGTGTACGCATAAACGCAAGACACACAGCGCTGATAAAGAACGTCGAAGCATCAAGCGCGATCGCGCCGGCCGGACCGAGTACCGCAACGGAAATGCCACCAACCGCACCGCCGATCGCAATCCCGAGTGCCGGCGTCGTCGAGAGCAGGCCATACGCCTCCTGCAGACGATCGGCCGATACGGTTTGCGGCACGATGCCACTTAGGGCTGGCCGAAAGAACGCCTCGGCCGCGCCATACAGCGCCATCAACGCAATCAGCGCCCAGATGCCACCAACATCGAATAGGAGCGCTAAAGCGACAACAACCATCAAGACGCCGCGGATGACATCGCTGGCGAGCATGACCAGTCGCCGCGGCAGGCGATCGGCCCAGACACCACCGACCAGGAGCAGAATCGCGTTCGGAATCGCACGTGCCGCCAGAACTGCACCGACCTGACCAACCGACCCGTTCATCGCCAGGATCGCGAACGGCAATGCGATCATCGAAACCGCATCGCCGATAATCGAGGTGGCTTGGCCCGTCAGCAGCAGCGCAAATGAGCGCTCGCGCAGACAGGCGGGCATTGTTCGTCCAATGGTGATCGCGCCAGCCACGCCCGCACTATCGCAGGTGCTGCGTTAGTGGTTCGACGCTAGCGCGTGATCAACTCAGGCACGCCATTCCAGGCAGGACATGACAAATGCGCACTTGTCATGTCCTGCCTGGAATGCGAGTGGGACTGGATCGCGGTTGGGGCACCCAACCTTGCAGCCAGCGCGTAGGATGCCCGCGTGAGCGAGCACCTCTGGATCCCTGACGCCGAAACGATCGACCAGGCGCAGTCGACGGCACTCGCGCGCCACCTTGGGGTCGAGACGTACGAGGACGTGCTGGCTCTCGCACGCGCAGAGCCCGAGCGGTTCTGGGACGAGACCACGCGCTGGCTCGAACTCGACTGGCAGACATCCTGGTCGACCGTGCTGGATACGTCCGCTGGCCTGCCCTGGGCGACATGGTTTGGTGGCGGCAGGCTCAACCTCGCCTGGTCGTGTGTTGGCCAGCACGCCGAGCGGCGCGGCACACACGAGGCGATCGTTGTCGAGCACGAGGACGGCTCGGTCGAGACACGTACGTTTGCCGAGTTGTGGGACGAGGTCGGCCAACTCGGTTTGGCACTCCAGGACCTTGGCGTCGGCAAGGGCGACCGTGTTGCCGTCGTCTTGCCGATGGGCGTTGAGGCGACAGCCGCGATCTACGCGGCCGCGCGGATCGGCGCGATTGCCGTGCCGATCTTCTCTGGCTTCTCGGCCGCCGCGATCGCCGCCCGCTTCGAGGACTGCACCGTCAAGGTCGTGATCGCTCAAGACGAGAGCGCTCGGCGTGGGCGAGCCGTGCCGGTACGCGCCACCGTCGAGGAGGCGATGGCGATCTCGCCCGTCGCCCATACGATCATCGTCGGCGGCTCGAACCACGCTCACCACGACTACGCCACTCTGATCGCCAACCATGACGGCGCGGCATGCGAGACGGTCTGGGTCGACAGCGAGCATCCCGTCTTTATCTGTTACACGTCAGGCACGACCGGCAAGCCGAAGGGCGCTGTCCACGTGCATGGCGGCCTACTCGTCAAGCTCGCCTTGGAGGCTCGTCTTGCTGCAAACCTGCGACCGGATGATCGCGCGATGTGGTTTACCGACATGGGCTGGATCATGGGTCCGTGGATCACGATCGGTGCGCACGCCTCGGGCGTCACGATGGTCTGTTTTGATGGCGCGCCCGACTGGCCCGATCCCGCGCGACTCTGGCAGGTCGCCGAACGTCACCGCCTGACCTTCCTCGGCGTCTCGCCAACCCTGATCCGCGCCCTACAGAGCCACGGCGATGAGCTGCCGCGTTCGGTCGACCTGTCGGCACTGCGCGCCTTCGGTTCGACGGGCGAGCCGTGGAATCCCGAGCCGTACACGTGGCTCTTCCGCGTCGTCGGCGACAGCCGCATCCCAATCGTCAATATCTCGGGTGGCACAGAGATTGGCGCCGTTATTCTCGGCTGCGATGTGACGCTGCCGATGACTGCCTGCTCGCTGGGGCGCCCGATCCCGGGCATGGACGTCGATGTGCTCGACCCCGACGGCAACTCGCTCGTCGATGCAGTCGGCGAACTCGTCATCCGCCGACCCTGGCCGAGCATGACCCGCGGCCTGTGGAATGCACCCGATCGCTACCTCGAGACGTACTGGAATCGCTACGACGGTATCTGGACCCATGGCGACTGGGCGACGCACGAGCAGGACGGCGAGTGGTTTCTGCATGGCCGTTCGGACGACACGCTCAACATCGCCGGCAAGCGGGTCGGCCCGGCCGAGTTCGAGTCGGCACTCGTCTCCGACCCCGCCGTCGCGGAGGCCTGCGCGGTTGGTATCCCCCACCCAATCAAGGGCGAGGCCGTGCACTGCTTTGTCGTGCTGAACGGCTCGGAGGCCTTCGATGATGCGCTTGCGCTACGTCTGCGCCAAGCCATCGAACGCGACCTTGGTCCGGCCTTTCGCCCTGAACGCATCCTTGCCGTGACCGAACTCCCAAAGACGCGCAGCCAAAAAATCGTGCGCCGCGCCGTGCGGGCCGTCCTGCTCGACGAGGATCCGGGCGATCTGTCGACGCTGGAAAACCCGTCGGCGCTGGTCGGGATCCGCGCTGTGAGCCGGATCACGTTGTAACGAGGCTGTCACCACAGCCTTTACAATCGTCGAAAAGATCGTTATCTTCATTACAGGCTGAGCGTATTGCGGGGAGCCCTTATGCGCAAAACATGCCGATTGACCGTACTCGCGCTCTTGCTGACGCTTGGAGTGCTGGGAACTGCGGGGAGCGCCGCTGCCGTCACAGCGAACACCTCAGGCCAGACGTTCCAGAATGGCACCTGTCTTGATGTCGGAGTAACAAGCCAGTGCGGAGGTTGGGACCAGACCACACCTGGGGTCGCTGGGCGCCCCTACGTGCAGTACCTCGCAGTCACAACCGGTGGCACGACGACAGTCATCATTGATAACACGGCAGGTATTGCAAGCCCGCTCGCACTGAATGGCAGCGATGTATATGCCGTCGTTAGCCCCACCAATAGTTGCCAGCCTGGGCAGGCCAACACGGCTGGCGTTTGCTATGCCGTGCCGAATCGCGTCACGGTCTCGCTTGTCCACGAGACGTCACCGAACAGCTGGAGTTACGACTTCACGACGTCTCCTTCATCGACACCGAGCGTAACGTCGGATTCGGTGATCGACCTCATCGTCGGTATCCGCAGTACATACGCCACGCTCCGTTGGTCGTGGGTTAACGGCGTCCCGAACTACTGGTCTACGACGACGCCAGTCTCGCCGACCGCCGGTGAGGCGCACGTGAAGTTCACGCCGAAGACGATGCCTTGGATGAGCTCGGGTGGCTGCTCGGGGATCCCCGTTTCGACCTGTGATATCGCTCAAGCCGACCGTGAGGCACTGCAACCAAACCTGCTCCTATCGATGGATACGACTCTCGATGCCGCTCTGGCAGGCGTGCTGTTTGGCACGTCCTCGGCTTTTATTGGTTCGCTCGAGTCGACGCCGATCCAGACTGGCATTGCCCCCACGCTGACCTACGCCGCCGCTGCACCGCATCTCAATGCCGATGGCGCAGCGCGCACCGGCAACTTTTATGCGCTTGTCTCCTCCAACATCTTGACGCTGTTTGGCACCTCGGTCGCCGCCTTCGACCCAGCGATCCTGGCTGTCACCCGAACGGGAGATGCAGGCACGTTTAGTACGGCGTGGGCCCCATGGACTGCTGCGGGAAATGGTACAGATGGCCAGTTCCTGACGATCTCCAATATCTCGTTCTCGGCGCCAAAGTTTCTCGTCACCCGCGCATCGGAAGCATCGGCGAGCGGCGGCATCGTCGAGAAGGCGCAAACGCTCAAAGTTGGCAAGACCGCTTCGTTCGCGGTTATTGCGAGGTTGCTTGGGCTCAAGACCACTCGTTCGAAACTGTCGATAACGGTTTCGACACCAAAGATCTGCAAGGTCGTCGGCAAGACAGTTAAGGGTCTCAAGGCTGGCACCTGCAAGGGCACATTGACGGTGACGCCAAAGAAAGGCAAGGCGCAGAAGAAGTCCTTTAGCTTCGAGGTCACCAAGTCCGCCAAGCGCCTCCCGGTCGCCCTGCACCACTAGACGACCGCACAATGAGGCAGAGTGAGGGGGTGCAGCGCATCGCTCTCCTTTGCCTCGTGCTGCTTGCAGTCGCACTGGTTGCACCAGCCGCTCAGGCCGACAGTTTCAGCGCTACCGTCACTCCTATTCCTCGTGAAATGCGCACGACTATGACGGGCGTGTCGTGGCACAAGGGCTGTCCGGTTGGGCTCGGCGCTCTGCGGCTGGTTACCTCGACCTACCATCTGCCTGCAGGCGGGCCTGCGACGGGAAAGTTGATCGTGCATCGCGACGTTGCGCCTGCCGTCAAGCGCATCCTCAAGCGCCTCTGGGATCTCAACTACCCAATCGCAAAGATGGAGCCTGTCGACGCGTACGGCGGCGACGACTGGGAGTCGATCGAGGCGAACAACACCTCAGCCTTTAACTGTCGCGCGGCGACCGGTTCGAGTAACTGGTCGAACCACGCCTATGGCTATGCGATCGACATCAACCCGATCCAGAATCCGTGGATCGAAAACGGGAACGTCTTCCACAAGGCCTCCAGGCCCTTTATCGATCGCAGCAAGCGCCGCAGTCCGCTGATGATCCTGCCGGGCGATAGCGTCGTGAAGGCCTTCGCTGCGGAGGGCTGGGGCTGGGGTGGCTCGTGGTCGGGCGGCACGCTCGACCTGCAGCACTTCAGTGTCAACGGGCGCTAGCGTGGTTCTTAATCGCACCCAAAAACAGGCTACGCTGCACTCCATCGACGGGAGAAACAGGGAATGATGCGCACCGGGTTTGTGTGGGATGAGAAGTACGTTTGGTTTGACAGTCGCGGCTATGCCGACTGGCTACCACAGGAGGCATTGTTTCAGCCGATGCCGTCGCCCGAGACTCCCGAAGGCAAGCGTCGTTTCAAGAATCTGCTCGATGCTGCGGGCATTACGCCTCAGCTCGTCAATGTGCCGTCGCGTCTGGCCACGGTCGATGAAATTGCGCGTCTGCACGATCGCGACTACATCGCGCGCATTAAGGAGTTGAGTGACACGACGGGTGGCGATGCGGGCGAGGAGACACCGTTTGGTCGTGGTGGCTACGAGATCGCACTGCTCGCAGCGGGTGGTGCGATGAACGCGGTTGCGGCTGTCCTTGAGGGCACCGTCGACAACGCCTACGCGCTGGTGCGCCCGCCCGGGCATCACGCCGAGTACGACCTCGGTCGTGGCTATTGCATTTTTGCCAACACGGCACTCGCCGCCCGTCACGCGCAGCTCGATCACGGGCTCAAGCGCGTTGCGATCGTGGATTGGGATGTGCACCACGGCAACGGCACTGAGCACGCGTTCTATAACGACCCGAGCGTGCTGACGATCTCGCTGCACCAGGACAACAACTATCCAATCGGTAGCGGCCTCGTCGGCGACATCGGTGATGGTCACGGTATCGGCGCGACCCTCAACATCCCACTGCCGGCTGGTGGAGGTCGCCAGCCCTACGAACTCGCATTCATCGATGTGGTGATCCCCGCGCTCGAGCGCTTCCAGCCCGAGCTGATCCTGATCGCCAGCGGCCTCGATGCGAATCGCTTCGACATTAATGCGCGGATGGACCTGACGGCCGAGGACTACCGCGTCTTCACCCAGCTGTTGATGGATGCCGCCGACCGCCTCTGTGGTGGTCGGCTCGTGATCATCCACGAGGGCGGCTACTCCGACATGTACACGCCGTACTGCGGCCTGCGGGTTGTCGAGACGCTGAGTGGCCTCGATGGCGGCGTGCCAGACGGCACGCTTGGCGGCGAGTCGAGCACGAAGCTGTGGGACCACGAGCGCGCAGCAGTCGCAGCCGCTGCCGCCAACGTGCCGAAGGTACCGACGCCGTGAGCGACGAGCGCCATATCCGCGACCGGAGTCTCTGGCTCGACACCTTCCCCGGCCCGATTCGGCCGCGCCCCGCGCTGCAGGGCGACACGGATTGTGACGTCGCGATCGTCGGCGCGGGCATGACGGGTCTCTGGACTGCGTATGCCTTGCTCGATGCTGACCCGTCGTTACGTGTGCGAGTAATCGAGCGTGAGGTCGCGGGCTTTGGCGCGTCGGGGCGCAATGGTGG
>SHUX01000120.1 GCA_009694475.1 Thermoleophilia bacterium | reverse complement strand
GATTGTGACGACGTGTACCGCGCGCGGTTAAGGCGCGGGTCGAAGTCCGTAGATCAGGCCCTTGCCGGCGAGGTAGACACGCTTACTGTCCGCGACAATCGGTGAGTACTGGCCGTCAGAGAACGACCAGACAATCTTGCGCGTCACGATGTCGAGCGCGTACGTACCGGCTGGGCCAGCTTTTGCAGAGCGGACCCCGTTTCTGCCACAACCCGCGCACGTGGAGAAATACAAGAGACCGTCCATCAGCGTTGGTGCGCCGTGCACTGCGCCAGGTGCTTCAAAGCGCCAAAGTTCGCTGCCCGTGCCGGCGTCGTAGGCGATGATAAAGCCATCATACGTGCCGATGTAGATGATGTTGTTCGCAGCGACGGCTGCCGTATAGACATAGCTACCTGCTGCTTTTGCCCACAACAACTTGCCCGTTTCGGCACCGAATGCGTACATCCAGCCGTCCGTATTGCCAATAAACACACGGCCATACGCAACCGTTGGTGTCGCATAGAAGTACTCGCGGCCAGAGCCAAGACGATCAATACTCTGCGCCTGCCACCGGACTGCTCCGGTCGCGGCATCGAGCTCGAACACACTGCCGCCATTGGTGCCAATCACGACGGCGGGTGTGCTGCCCGTCTGTGTCGCGTCGACATATGACGGCGATGATGTGATCTGCGCATCGGTCTGCGTTTTCCAGCGCAGCACACCGGTCTTGGCATCGAACGAGTAGACCGTGCCACTCCAGTCGCCAACGTAGACTGCGCCATCGACGACGAGGGGAGACGACTCGACAGCCGGCATCTCGACCGACCAGATTCGTCGACCCGTCGCGGCATCCCATGCCGTTACGAAGCCGTTGCCACTGAAATCACCTTTTTGACACGGGTACAACTGGAGGAATGCCGCGTAGACAATGCCATCGACGACAGCAGGCGACGCTGCAGAACAATGACCGGTTGGTTTGTGCCAGAGACGCTTGCCGGTGGCCGCGTCGATCGCAAAAAAGTGTCCGCGGAGATTTGCAACGAACAGGCGACCATCGGCAACGACCGGAGGAAACTCGACAAGACTCAGCGCATGAAAGAGCCACTCCTGCGTGTACGGAGGGCGGTGATGCAGATTGGGATTCCAATGGCTGCGCCCTGGATCAAATCCGTACATCGGCCACGACATGGCAACGGGGGCGACTGTCGTAGTAGCAGCGGCTGTCGTAGTAGCAGCGGCTGTCGTCGTCGCCGCGATGTATTCCTCCGTGGTGTTGCCGGCGACCTCACTGGGCTTTAGGTGCGGATACGCGAACCAGCCACCAACAGCGAGGAGGGCGGCAAGGACAGCCACAACGATGACAATTCTCCGCCAATGCGGATAGCGGTAGAACTGCCTCACAGGCGCACAATACAGCAGGGAGCGCGTGATTTTGACGTCGAAAACGTGGGAAACGTGCGTCATCGTATTGAGGTGGAGGGGCCATTGTTCGACAACCACACTCGCAATCGTGTACCTGATGGCCACCCAACGAACTGCTGATGCTCGCCTAAATCCGTACGGCGGATAGACTCCGCCAGTGAGCACACCGAATCCGATTCGCGCCCGTGGGCCGATTGATCTTGCGAAGGTCGAGGCTGCTGCGGGCGACATGCTGCGCGCGCTCGGCTACGACCTGGCCGACGAATCGCTGCAGGACACGCCGCGTCGCGTCTCGCGGATGTACGAGGAACTGCTGACGGTGAAGCCGTTTGAGTCGACGACGTTTAGTAACGATGGCGAGTACGACGAGTTGGTCGTGGTCCGCGATATCCCCTTCCATGCGCTCTGTGAGCACCACCTGCTGCCGTTTACTGGTGTCGCGCACGTGGGCTATATCCCCGGGCCACGGATTGTCGGATTGTCGAAGTTGGCACGGGTTGTCGACATGTACTCGCGCGACTTGCAGGTGCAAGAGCGGATGACGGCACAGGTTGCCAACTGGCTCGAACAGCATCTCGAGCCGCGCGGTGTGGGTGTCGTGCTCGAGGCCGAGCATCTCTGTATGACTGTGCGCGGCGTCCGCGCACCGGGCAGTCGCACGACGACGTCATCGGTGCGCGGCATGCTGCGGCACGACCCGCGCACCCGCGCCGAGTTCTTCGCGCTCGTCGGTGCGTCGAGCGGCACCTAGCCCAATGACGATCCGTCGCGCCTGGCTCTGGATCGCCGGAGCCGTCGTCGCCGACAGCATCTTACGGCTGCGCTTTCTAAATGTTCCGCTGAGCGTCGACGAGGCTGGCTATGGCCAGGTCGCGCGACTCTGGGCGGGCGGGTTTGCCCTCTACGGCGACGTTGCCTGGGTCGATCGACCGCAGGGACTGCTCGGGCTCTATCGTCTCGCGCTCGTCTTCGGTGACGAATGGGCGATCCGCATGCTGGCACTGAAGGCCGGCATTGCACTGGTGCTCGCGCTGGCTGTGATTGCCTGGACACTTGGCGGGCCTCGCGCGGCGGTGATCACGGCGTGGCTGATGGCGATTGTCGGCCCCGCGCCGCACATCGAGGGGTTTACCGCCAACGGCGAGCTGCTCGGAGGCGCGGTCTCGGCGGTCGCCATTGCGATCGCGTTTCGTTGGAGCGCCTGGCCGCGCGCCTGGCTCTTACTCGTCGCGGGCGTTATCGCCGGGTTCGCGCCACTCGTTAAACAGTCGGCCTTCGATGGTGTGCTGGTCGTCGGCGCGATCGTGCTCGTGGTTGCCTATCGCGAGCGAGACTGGGTGCTCGGCTTTGGCCGACTGATCCTGCTCGCTGTCGGCAGCACGATCCCGTGGGGGTTGGCTGTGCTCGCCGCTGCGTTCTCCTCGCCGGGGGTCAATGGATGGTGGTATGCGATCTACGGCTATCGCTCCCAGACCGAGTCGATGTTTTCGGGCGACATTGGCTTTCGCGCGAACCTGCTCGTCAACTCGATCCCCTGGATGCTGGTCGACGTGGGGCTCCTGCTCGCACTCGGCGTCCTTGGCCTGATCGCCATGCGTCGCGAGCGCTGCCTCTTTGAGCCACTCGTCTGGCTTGGCGCGTGCTCGCTTGGCTTCCTGATCGGCGGGCTCTATCACCCGCACTATTGGGTGCAGCTCTTGCCGCCGTTTGTACTGTTCGCTGGCATCGGTGGCGTCTGGCTGTGGGAGAACACGTCACCCAAGCGCGGCCTGATCGTCGTTGCCGTCGTCGCGGGTATTCCGCTGACCGCTGCCTTGCCCGTCTATTTCGCTTCGAGTCCCGAACGGGCGAGCGCGCGCTCGACAAACGATCCACGCGTGATCTCGGCGATCACCGTCGGTAACCGGATCGCGCAGCTGACGACCCCCGACCAGCGGATCCAAGTGCTGTGGGCCAACGCGGCGGTCTACTGGTATGCCAACCGGATCCCCGCCACGCGCTTCCTCTGGTACCGCAACATCGAGCGCATCCCGGGCGCCAGCCAGCACGTCGTGGATTCGTTCACCGGAGTGACGCCGCCAACCGTTGCAGTCGGCTACCAGCCCATCAACGCGCTCGATCCAAGCGGAAAGATCCAGGCTGTGCTTGATGCGGGCTACGCACAGACCACAGTCGACGGCATCCCAATCTGGCGCGTAACGCCCTAGGCGTTAGTGCCCGAGAAACGGTCGGATGATCGCCATCCGCCGCGCAGTACGAGCAGCACCGGCATCCTCGGCGCGATCCGACGAACCCATAATGCCGACGATCGCGCGGCTGGCAATCCACCGCAGCGGCTCGGGCTCCCACTTGCGGACCGGATGGTTGACCCACGGCAGCTTGGTCAATTCCGTATCGCGACGCAGGATCAGATCGGCGAGCGTGCGACCCGAGATACTCGTTGCCGCGACGCCGTGCCCGGAGTAGCCGCCCGCAAAGGCGAGGCCGGTTGCAGGGTCGTGCGTGACGCTCATCGACCAGTCGCGCGGCACACCAAGCGCGCCGCCCCAGTGGTGGGTAATCGCCGCGCCACGCGTGGCGGGGAAGGCAGATAAGAGCGTGTTCGTCAGTCGAGCCTTGACGCCGTCGTGACGCTCATAGGCCTCGTCGACCGGCGACCCGAGACCATACGGCGCGCCACGCCCACCAATCGCGATGCGGTTGTCGGTCGTGCGCTGCGCATAGAAGAAGAGGTGATGCGCGTCGGAAATCGTCTCGCAGCCATTCCAGCCGAGCTCGTCCCAGACGGCCTGCGGTAGCGGTTCGGTGGCGATCATCAGCGAGTAGAGCGGCAGGTAGGTGCGCGACTGCTGCTTGAACTGCACGGTGAAGGCCTCGGTGGCGCGCACGACGTTGGCAGCGCGGACGGTGCCGTGCTCCGTCACCACACGACCAGGCTCAATGAAGCGCGCAGCCGTCTGTTCGTAGATGACGCCGCCCTTGCGCTCCACTGCATCCGCGAGTCCGCGCACGAGGCGGGCCGGGTTGACGCGCGCACCATGCGGCGTAAAGGACGCGAGCCGCACATCGGCAATCGCCACGCGCTCGGCGACCTCGGCCGGGCTGAGCGCGCGCACGTCCTCTTCGCCCCAGCCCCACGCGCGGTGATGGGAGATGTAGTCGCGGACGCGTTCTTCCTGCGCCGCGGTCCGCGCAACGCTGAGAATGCCACCCTTGACGAAGCCACAATCGATCTGCTCCTGCGCGACACGCTCGCCGATCCAATTGACGGACTCCCACGTCACGCGCTCGGCCTGACGCACGGCCTCGGCACCACTCCGCTTGGCCCACTCCTCAGCGACACCCGCAATGCCAGCCGAAACCCAGCCACCATTGCGCCCCGACGCGCCAAAGCCCGCGACCTCACGCTCGATTACTCGCACACGTAACGACGGGTCAGCATCGAGCAAGGCATACGCAGTCCAGAGACCCGTCATGCCCGCACCAACAATCGCGACGTCACAATCCGTATCGCCCTGTAGAGCGGGGCGCGGCCGAATCGGGCCAGGGAAGGTGTCGAGCCAGAGGCTCCGGTCGCGAATATGCCGCTCGTCGCTCACGGCGTCGGAACCTTCGGCACGTTCGCCGCAGCGGCTGCAACAGCAGCGCGCTCGTGGTCCCAGAGTTTCGTGCTCGACTCGCCGCCGAGCGTACCGTCCGGCACGCCGCCGTCGAGGCCACTCAGCGTCTCAACAACACGCAGGCCGCAGTACGGCGTGTACATGTCGGAATAGCCACCCTCGTGGATGATCACGAGTCGACCACCGCAGAGGCGGTCGGCAGCGTCCATCAACAGTTGGGTAAAGACGCGGTAGTCCTCGGCCGTCAGATCCATGCGCGCATTGATGTCGAAGCGGTTCGCGTCGAGGCCGCTGGCGATCAGGATCAGCTCGGGCTGGAAGCGCTCGAGCGCGGGGATCACCACATCGATGAACGCGAGTTCGTAGGGCTGGCGACCTCCACCAGCCGGCAGTGGGATGTTGAGGGTCGCGCCGATACCGTGACCATCACCGATGTCGCCGACGAGGCCGCTACCGATTGGATAGTTGTTGTCCTGGTGCA
>SHUX01000119.1 GCA_009694475.1 Thermoleophilia bacterium | reverse complement strand
CGTCCCGTTGAGACTGGCGAGATCAACCAAATAGTGCCCGTCGGCCTCTGCCTCAATCGCAGCATGACGGCGGGAGACCGTCACGTCATCAAGCAGAATCGAAGCCTCACCAGCGCGGCCAATTGTCTCGCGTGGCTGCAAGAGCGGGATGTGTTCCCCCGCCCGGCCACCTGTGCGAATGACGACCGCCGGCAGCTGATGGCCTTGCGTCGCAGGAACCTCCTGCGTATCGGTATCACCCGTATAGGTGGCCGTGTCATCCGCGGCGTCAGGGTCGTGCAGCGTGCCGCACTTCGCACAGTAGTGCGCAGTCGCCGCATTCCGATATCCGCATTCCTGACAAAACATATTCAGGGAGCATACACCGGAAACGTCGGAAGGGTACAGCGCTGGTTGAGGGTTACCTATGGTTCGCGTTTAGCGACGGTTTCGCTGCATGCTGTTTGCGTGGTTCGCACAACACTCGACGGGCGTACACCACCGCTGCTGTCAGCAACAGTGCCACGCCACTCCAAAGCACAAGGCTCGCGGAAACGGTGCCACGAGGCGTCATGATTGTGAGCAGCAGGCCAATCATCATCAGCAACGTGCCAGCCTTCCCAATCACGTTGACACGGACTCCGTGGCCCCGTCCGGGACCAACGAAGAGCGAGGCTAGCAAGAGGATGTCTCGCGCCACAACGACTACTACCAGCACAAGAGGCACCCGGTCCTCGTGCCAGAGCAAAACGACCGCAACATCGATCAGTAGTCGATCGGCGATCGGGTCGAGTACTCGTCCGTAGCGGCTCTGGGCATGTAGCCGACGCGATAGTTCGCCATCAAGAAAGTCTGTCACAGCCGCCATGGCGAAGACGGCCGCCGCCATCGGTGCAGGAGCACTATCTGCTGTCAGCAGGAGCGCGGCAAACAGCGGCACCGCGGCAAGTCTCACGGTCGTCAGCACGTTTGGGAACTGCCGAATCACGGATGCAGGGAGCCGAGTGCCTTCCACGCGGATAGTGTCTCACGCGCCCGGTCAGGACACGAGCCGACTAGAGCGCGAGCGCGACACGTACGACGACGGCACAGCCATCCGACTCGAAGGCGGCGCCGTCAACCCGACTCCGGCTGACGAGGTTGGTACAGAGCGTCTCGTTGGCAATCTCGTCACCGAAGCGCGTCAACACACGCTGAGCGCGCGCATTGGGTGCAATCTCTATCGTGATCCTGTCAGCAATCTCGAAGCCGGCTGCTTTCCGCTCACCTTGGATGAAATGGATCAGTTCGCGGGCTAGGCCTTCGTCCTCTAGTTCCTCATCGAGATCCGTATCGACGGCCACGGCGAGTCCACCCTCGTCCGCGACAGCGAAGCCCTCGCGCGGACGTGTGCGAAACTCGACCTCGTCGTCAGTCAGCAGGTAGCCACCGACCTCAACACCGGCGTCGCTGCGAGCGTAGTCGCCATCCTTGAGCAGCTGCTGCACACGCGGGATATCCTTGCCGAGCTTGGGGCCGAGCGCACGGAAATTCGGGATGATTTCGATCTCCAACAACTCGTCAACCGCATCAGCAAAACGCACGCTCTTGACATTCAACTCCAGTGCAATCTCGGCGCTGAGACTCTCGACGGCTGCACGGGCTGCGGCGTCCGGCGTGGCAATGACCGCCGCTCGCAACGGCTGCCGTAGCTTACGGTTGCCCTGGGCACGCGCCGCCCGTCCGAGCGAGATGGCTGTCTGCGCAAGCCCCATCGAAAGCAGCGCAGCCTGATCTGGAGTGTTTGCCGTCGGCCAACTGCTGAGATGAACGGACGCCGGCGCGCCCTCGGCCCGATCGCGCACGAGGTTCTGCCAAATCTCATCGGCCATGAATGGCATCGCCGGCGCGATCAGGCGGCAGATCTGAGCGATGCAGTACCACAACGTGCGGAAGCCAGCGTCCTTATCGGCATCGCTCTCCGAACGCCAGAAACGGGCACGTGAACCACGGATGTACCAGGCCGAAAGATCGTCAATCAAGGCCTCAACCGCACGGGCGTACGTCGGAGTCCAGTAGGCGTCGAGCGCCTCATCGCAGGCGATGATGGTCTCGTCGACACGGGCCACGATCCACGTGTCCAGTGCAGTCGTAGCTGGCGGTCGCGAATCAAGATCGGCCCACGTCGGGGTAAATCCATCGATCTCTGCGTAGCGAATCAGAAACGCGTAGCTATTCCACAGCGTCAGCAGGCGACGGCGAACCTCATTTGCCGGTCCGTAGCCAAAGTTCATGTTTTGGGATGGGGTCTGCAGCGCGTAGAGCCAGCGCATTACATCAGCGCCCATCTCCTCGACGGCGTCGTCAAACCAAATCGCGTTGCCCCAAGACTTATGCATCGCGCGACCGCTCTCGTCATGCAGCTTCTCGTAACCCAGGACAGACTTGTATGGCGCCTTGCCAACCAGTACGACGCTCATAAAGAGCTGCGAGTAGAACCAGAGTCGGATCTGCTCGCGCATCTCCGAGATCCAATCAGCCGGGAACCATTTCTCCCAGTAGGCGTGATCTGGAAGGTCTGCTCGGGTCAGCCCAACGCCGGCACCCTCGGCGTAGCCTTCCGGTGTATAGGTGTCGCGGCCCCAGCCCAACGTCGAGAACGGCACGATGCCGGCGTCGAGCCAACAGTCACCGACTTCGGTAACGCGCTCTGCGATCTCGCCACTGTCCGTGCGAATCCGAATGTCGTCGATCCAGGGTCGATGGAGCTCTTGCAGGTCATCGATTGGATCAACTGCCCGCTCACGCAACTCCTCGACCGAACCAATCACGGTGATCTCGCCCGACGGAGCGCGGTAGAAGGGCAGTGGCAGTCCCCAATAGCGCTTGCGGGAAATGCACCAGTCCCCCATGTTGCGCAACCAATCTTCCATCCGTTTGCCGTACTGCTCAGGCACCCAATTGACCGTCGCGGCGGCGTCAATCATCGGCTGGCGAACCTGGTCGGCGCCGATAAACCATTCCTCGACAACCCGGAAGATCAGGTCCGTGCCGCAGCGCCAGCAGACAGGGAAGCGATGGTCAATCGTGCCAGAACGGACGAGGACACCAGTCTTCTGGAGATGATCCGTGATCGGCTCGGCGGAATCGCTCGTTACTACTCCAGCCAACCAGCCGTACTCCTCCGTAAAGTGGCCCGCCTCATCGACTGGCACGAGCACGGGAAGCTGCTCGTGCTTGCCGAGTTCGAAGTCCTCGGCGCCACAGCCGGGGGCGATGTGGACGACACCCGTGCCCTCATTGTCGGCCACCATGTCCCAGGCAACAATGCGATGCGCGACGTCGGACTGAGCAACGAGGTCGTCGAACGGCCCGACGTAGGCCATGCCAACGAGCTCTGCTCCGAGCGCGGTACGGTCGATCTCGGCATCCTCACCAAACAGATCGGCGACGCGTGTCGACATCACCCAGTCGATACCGAGCGAGGTGCGCACGCCAGAGTACTCAGCCGTCGGATCAACTGCAGCCGCCACGTTCGCTGGCAGCGTCCATGGCGTAGTCGTCCAGACCACGACAGCCTGTTCGGGTGCGTCAACCAAAGGGAACCGCACGTGCAGTGTCGCGTGCGTCCGGTCGTGGTACGAGTCAATCAGCTCGTGCTGAGACAGAGACGTTCCGCAACGCGGACACCAGACCATCGGACGATTACCGCGATAGAGCATCTCGCGCTCGTGACAGACCTTCAGGAAATGCCAGATGTAGGCGATGTTGGGGTCGGTCATCGTGTAGTACGAACGGTCCCAATCCATCCATTGTCCGAGTCGTTGGGACTGTCGGGTCTGGATCGCCGAATATTCGGCGACGCGATCACGGCAGGCCCGTGCAAAGCGGTCGAGTCCGTATTCCTCGATCTCCTGCTTCGAGTTGAGGCCCAACGACTTCTCGACCTCAACCTCGACCCAGAGTCCTTGGCAGTCAAAGCCGTTCTGATAGCGCAACTCGTGACCACGCATGGCGCGATGACGCTGCATCAGGTCCTTCAGCGAGCGCCCCCATGCGTGATGCACACCCATCGGGTTGTTGGCGGTAATCGGGCCGTCAATAAACGAGTACGGCATACCTCCGGCGTTCTGCGTGCGCAGCTGCTCGAAGGTCTGCTCGACCTCCCACAACGCGAGCACGCGGTGCTCAAGCGCAATGTGGTCGGGCGTGGCGGGTACGGCGTCGTAGGTGCTCAAGGTGATACGGAAGGTCGACGGTGTCGAACTCTACCGGCGCAGGTCCTCTAAGCCTCCGCACCACCCGGTCCGCGGCCATACCGCCGCGTCTGCTCGTCGCACCACAACTCGAACGCGGCATGCCGCGCAAGGTAGCGCTCGATCGAGGCGAGACCACCCTCGACCCAGACGCCCTCGTCCCACTGTTCGAGGCCGGTTAGCGAGGGCTCGTCGCCCCAGTCATTATCGTCAAATGCCATTGCGGTCGAGTGATTCGCGCAACCGGCGTCGACTCCTGCCCCATTTTAGTCTCCCAGCAGCGCGAGTGCCTCACGGGTATTGCGAAAGGCAAGTTCGTCGTCCGGTGGCAGTGCGGAGAGCGGGAACCAGCGCAACGCGTCGACATCATCGGACGGTTCCGGCTCACCCTTGATGATGTGTGCGACGAAGATAGCATTGAGTGTGGTGTCGCCGTCGTGGCCATACGTATCAATCAGATGTCCAAGAAAACGATCGATGGCGATCAGGCACCCTGTCTCCTCCGCCAACTCGCGCACCGCGCAGGCCTCGGGAATCTCGTCGGGATCACAGAAACCACCCGGCAAATCCCAGAGGCCGCGCATCGGCTCGCGGGCGCGTCGGCCGAGCAACACGTTATCGGCACCGTCTAAGACGATCACAGCGGCACAGGGCTTAGCGTCATAAAACGTGGGGACACCGCAAGCTGTGCAGTCCTGCTGGTTGCCGATCAGCGCTCCCAGTGGACTGCCACAGAACCCGCAATACGATCGCCTTCGCATGCGGTCAGTCTGCCGCTCTCGGCGGACATGACAAGCGGACACCACAAGTGCGCACTTGTCATGTCCGCCATTAGTCACTGGACCCTGAGCTGATTGCGCGTTGTTGGGGCCTGATGATCCCGTCAGGCGACGAGCTGCTGACAGAGGTCGAGTGGGTCGGCAGACACCCTCAGACGCTAGCAACGTCTGAGGGTGCCTGGCCCTCCTAGCCCTTCTTGAAGACCAGCTTACGGGCGGCGTTATCGCCGTAAGCGCTGAAGGCCTGGATGTCGAGATCGAACACCGTGCCGCTCGCCATCAACGACCAGTCGAAGCAGGTGGCGAGGTCGATCGTCCACGTGACGGTGTTCGCAGGGTTGGCCTGCGCATCGAGCGCCGAATCGAGCACGCCGTCGCTGGTAGCCGTCGTCGCGACGGCAGCACCGTTGCTAGTGGCAGCAGAGTAGGCTCCAACGCACGAGTTCTTCGTGCTCCCAGTCGGTTTGTTGGGAGTATCCGCCCGGTACGTCAATCCGCCGATGTCTGTCCAAGTACCCGTCTCGGTCGAGAGTGCCGCACGCTGTGGCCGCC
>SHUX01000118.1 GCA_009694475.1 Thermoleophilia bacterium | reverse complement strand
GAGGGCATCGGCGATGTTGGTGCTCGGGTGCAGGCGACGTTCGCCGTGCCGACGGAGCGCTGGGTGGATGCAGTGGTGTTGGCGCGCTACGGCCCGCCCGACGCGTCGGCTGCGGCAGTACACATCGTCCGTGTCGAGACGCAGCGGCTACGCGGCGCAATGCGGGAGCGGTGCACCCGTTACGAGCGCGTGCGCGGCGCGGTGCGGCCACGGCGCCTGCTGCGTCGGTAAGGGTCGCAAGGATCGTGCTGTGCGGAGAGGCAACCGGCATCGCCAATGCCGGTTGTGTCGTGGCACTACGTCAAGATCGGGCTGCGTGGATCGACAGTAGTTGGCGCTCAGCCGATGGCTGGTTTCCATCGGCGGTCAAGCAGGGCCTGCAGGCAACATGCGAATTCCCGTACCGCTCCAGCGCACTCAGGTGCCGTAGGTCTCGGGCCGCCGTCCGTCGACGAGCACCGCGCAGTGCGCGTCCCATTCCCCAAGCGCCGCCGCGAAATCGACGTCGGTAATGAGCACTTCGACCGGTGGCGTTTGATCTCGCACCGTGCGCACCGCCTCGGCCACAACCGTCCCGAGCGGAGATGTCACGCGACTCGCACCTAGCATGGTGAAGCCGCCGGTGGCACCGCATTGGTTGCACGACAGCCACCATTGGCCGTTCTCGAGTGCCCGGGCCGGATAGAGGCGATCCCACCACGTCTCGGCCTCGAGTTCGTACGCGCTAGGGTGAAGCACGATGCGTGCGCCTTGATCGCGCAGTGCCCTGGCGGTCTCCGGGAAATCGCCGTCAAAACAGATCGCTAGGCCCACGCGCCCGAACTCGGTGTCGACGACGGTCGTCGAATTGCCTGCCACGAGTGCGAGATGCTCGTCGCCCGGCGTGTAAAGGTGCGCCTTGCGATGCGTTGCAACGAGCACGCCATCGCGGTCGAAGAGCAGGGTGGTGTTGGCGACACCGCCCTCGACCGGCTCTGTCACGCTGCCACCGCACAACCAGACCGCGTGCCGCTTGGCGGCCGCGGCAAGCGCTTGCACGCGCGGCCCATCGAGAGCCTCGGCCGAAGCCCGTACATCGTCCTTGAGCGTCGGCCCACAGCCCGAATCCCACAGTTCGGGCAGCACGATCAGGTCCGGATTATGCTCGCCGGCGGCGTCAATGAGCGACAACGCGTCGCGCAGATTGCGCTCGTGGGCACCCGGCACAGGCGCCCACTGGACGAGCGCGATGCGGGTTGTCGACATGGCGCGATGGTACCAGCAACCGCGTTGCCGATTGACGCCCGGTCGACGCGCAATCATGGTTCCTTTATGGAGGAACTGCAGAATCAGGTCGGTGTCGTCACCGGCGCATCAAGCGGTATCGGTCGCGCTACAGCGCTGGCACTGGCGGCCGCGGGAACACACGTCGTACTCGTCGCACGACGTCGCGATCGCCTCGAGCAACTCGCCACAGAGATCGACGGCCTAGGCAACGGGGCACGCACCGCGATCGTCGACACCGATATCACGGCCTCTGACGCCGCTGATCGCTGTATCGCCGCCTCGGCCGAACTCGGCGCGTGGTCACTGCTCGTCAACAATGCGGGCCTCGACGGCCAAGGGGCGTCGATCGAGGATCTAGATCTTGATCAGGTGCGCCGCCTCTTCGACGCGAACGTCATCGTCCCGATGCGCCTTGCCCAGGCCCTCTCTGCGAGCGGCAGCGGACGGGCGATCGTGAACGTCTCAAGCATCAACGGCAAGACCGCCGAAGAGCACTTCGCCGACTACAACGCGTCCAAGGCGGCGCTGATCTCGCTGACGCAATCAATGGCCATCGATCTTGCGCCGAAGGGCATTCGTGTGAATGCCGTCTGCCCGGGCTATACCGCCACCGAGATGACCGCGTCCTATCTCGCCGATTCAGCGACGCGCTCACGCATCGAAGACGCGATCCCGCTGCGACGCGTCGGCCAGGCAGAGGAGATCGCCGACGTCATCGCCTTTCTGCTTTCGGGTCACGCCTCGTACATCACCGGTGAGGCAATCACCGTCGACGGCGGCCGCACGGCCGGCTGGGTCGGCTCTGCCTAGCACCAGTCGTTGCGTGCAACACCTGTTCGGCGAAAAGATCCGAATGCACGCGCGGCGAAAAGAGTATGCTCCCAGCGCAACTCCCGAGGATAGGAGATCCATGAGCAGCACAGGCATGGTCGAGAAACGGACCATCGACATGATTCCGGAGAACGAGCGGCACGGCAGACCGCGCGATCTTTTCACGATCTGGTTTGGATCGAACATTCTGCCGCTGACGATCATCACCGGCGCCCTCGGCCCGGCGGCGTTCGGCCTGAGTTTCTGGGCCAGCCTGATCGCCATTGTGCTCGGTAACCTCGGCGGTGGCGTATTCATGGCGCTGCACTCGGTGCAGGGACCGAAGTTGGGCGTGCCGCAGATGATCCAGAGTCGCGGCCAGTTCGGCTCGATCGGCGCCGTCATCGTCGTGCTTGTAGCAGTGGTTATGTATGTCGGCTTCTTTGCGTCGATCCTCTACCTCTCGGGTGAGGCCATCAACGCAGCGTTCCCGTCCGTTAGCACGAACGTGGGTCAGATTGGATCCGCGATCATCGGCTTCGTGATCGTTGTGTTCGGCTACAAGCTGATCCACGGACTCAATAAGGTCGCGACCGTCATCCTTGGCATTGCGATGATCGTCGGCATCGTCTATATCCCGATCCACGGCGTCCCCGCCGACTTCTTCACCCGCGGTGGCTCCGACTGGGGCGCGTTCCTCGGCATGGTTTCGATCGCGGCACTTTGGCAGCTCGCCTACGCGCCGTACGTGTCCGACTACTCGCGTTATATGCCGGCGGACAAGCAGTTGAAAGAGACGTTCTTCGCCTCCTACTTCGGCTGCAACCTCGGCTCGATCTTGCCGATGCTCTGGGGTGTCATGGTTGTTCTCGCCTATGGCGGTGACGGCGATGCCATTATCGGGATCAACTCGCTGATGGGCGGCCTCGGCGGCCTGTTTATGGTGCTGTTATTCCTGTCGGGATCGCAGTCCAACGCGATCAACCTGTACGGCGGTACGCTCTGCGTGATCACCATTATCCAGACGTTCTGGACGAAGTGGATAGCAGGACCGTCCGTCCGTATCGTGATTGCGATCATCGTCACGCTGCTCTCGCTCTACTTCGCGCTGAGCGTGTCGGACTTCCTGACGCAGTACACGAACTTCGTGCTGCTTCTCCTCTACCTGCTAATCCCGTGGACGGCGATCAACCTCGTCGACTTCTACCTGGTCAAGAAGGGCAACTACCACGTCGAGTCGTTTTTCCACCCGTCCGGCGGCATCTACGGCCGCCTCAACTGGGTTGCGCTCGTCTCGTACGCGTTCGGGATCCTCGTGCAACTGCCGTTCATGTACCCGCCGGACTACTACAAGGGCTTCGCTGTCGATAGCCTCAACGGTGCCGACATCGCGTGGATCGTTGGTCTCGCGCTGACGTGCCCGTTCTACTACGTCCTCGCCAAGGCAACGGGCCAAGACAAGCTGATCGAGTCGGTGGGCATTCCGACCGACCCGCTCGCCGGCCAGTCGCCGCCTAGCGAGTTCTGAATTCGATCGCGGGGCGGGCTACGGCTCGTTCCGCGATCTCAGCTCGCCTTGATCAGGTCGGCCGCACGCTCGGCGATCATGAAGATGGTCACCATCGGATTGACGGTCGTGACGGTCGGGAACACGCTCGCGTCGGCGATACGTAGTCCTTGGAGCCCACGGACGCGAAGCTCGGGATCACAGACTGCCAGCGGGTCGGACTCCGCCCCCATCTTGGCGGTACCCGACACGTGGTAGACGGTGTGGTGCGTTCTACGAATCATCTCGCGCAACTCGTCGGGCTGTGTGAGGTCGGCGCCTGGCACCGTCTCGCGCACGAGCCAGTCACTCATCGGCTGTGTTGCCGCGATACGACGTGCGAGCTCGACGCCCTTGAGGAGCATCGCCTCGTCGTAGCCCTCTGGGTCCGTGAGATACGCCGGGTCGTAGATTGGCGCAACGTCCGGATCGGGCGACGCTAGGGTGATCGTGCCGCGACTCTTGGGCTTCGGCACATTGGGTGTCATCGAGCACGAGTGCTCAGGCGTCGGAATGCCCAGAAATTCTGAATGCACTGCAAATGTCGTGAGCGGCACATGCATTTGGATATCGGGGCCAGGGCGCGCGGGATCGGTGCGCGCGAAGATCGCCATGTCCCAATCGGTTGCGCCTTCCGGCGGCATTGGGCGATTCAGCTCCCAGATCAGTAGCGTCTCCGGATGGTCCTGCAGGTTTTGGCCCACGCCAGGCGATGCGTGCTGCACCTCGACGCCAGCGGCTTTGAGCTCGTTGGCCGGACCGATGCCCGAGAGCAGCATGAGGCGGGGCGTGTCGATCGCGCCTGCGCATAGAACGACCTCGCGCCGGGCGGTAATGCGCTCGAGCGAGCCGTCATCGCGCCGCACCTCGACGCCCGTCACGCGTTCACCATCGACGAGTAGGCGCGTCGTACGCGCCTGCAGACGAACGTCGAGATTGTCGCGATTGCCCAGCAGCGGGCGCAGGTAGTCGCGCGACGATGTCGAGCGCTCCCCGGTCTCTGGCGTGTACGCAATCTCTAGAAAGCCCGCACCATCACGCCAAGGCGTCGAGTTCCAGTCTGTACGGACGGAGATGTCGAGCGCGCTCGCTGTGGCCGTGATTACATCGCGTAGATAGGCATTGCGGTGCGCGTCGGCGACGGGGACGATCGTCGTCTGGAGTCGGTCATAGTACGGTAGGATCGTCGTAGGATCCCACCCTGTGGCGCCGTGTTCGACCCATTCCTCAAGATCCCATACCGGCGGCTTGAAGGCGATCATCGTGTTGTGGTTTGCACACCCGCCCAAGATGCGGGCACGGGACTGGCGGATCTCCGAGTTGCCGTGTTGTTGCGGCACGCTGCGGTAGTCGAGGTCGTATTCACCCCCGAGCATTTCGAGCCAACGACGCACGTAGCGGGCGCGGTTTTCGCCCTCATCGGTCGGGCCCCACTCCAGCAGCGTCGTGTGGATCACGGGATCCTCTGAGACGCGCGCGGCGACGATACATCCGGCCGTCCCACCACCGACGACGATCACGTCTGTCTCGAGTACTCGCCCGTTAGTCATGGACGCAAGCATAGGTGTATAGCAACGCGCCTGACCTAAACACCCATCCAGGTGTCGTCTGCAAAGACCTGCGCTTCGTCTGTGGACGCTGCTGGAGCAAATGGCATGTAGCGGCTGGAGTAGAACTCGTCGGATTGCGCAAAATACCGGCTGTTCCAGACGTCGCACTGACACCCCAAGAACAAGCAGAATGGCACGAAATAGAAGAACAACTAAAACAAGCAGAAGCAGAGCGGGATCGGATAGAACAAGCCCGTAACCCTAATTAAGGGACGTCAGACCCCTAAAAATGACCCTCAAGAATGGCTTAACTATGCGGAGTTAAGGGGGAGAATAAGAGCAACCCAATACCATCGCGTATCGAACCGTCTCCTCTCCCCTTTTGAGTCTTGATTAGGGGAGT
>SHUX01000117.1 GCA_009694475.1 Thermoleophilia bacterium | reverse complement strand
CCAGCAATGCCACGAGATCATCGCCCGGCTGAATCCGCTCGGCAATCGGCAGTGGCACAAGGCGAATCATGCGAGCACCGCAGCGGCGAGCCCCTGCCGCACAGCCGGATCGGCCATCAGCGTTGGCACACAGAGCGCACCCATCTGCAGCTCGGCAAGGTCGGCCGCAAGGTCAGCATCCTGAACGTCCAACACGTACGTGCCTGCCACGGGCGCGAGATAGCGAGCAACGCCGATCGCATCGGGGCGGTGTCCCATCGACTCGAGCATGCCAACGATCGGCCCCTTAACCGCCTTGCCGGCGATCACGGGCGAGACGGCAACCGTGTCGGCCCGGCGCGCGCAGACCGCAGCACGCACACCATCGACCGCGAGGATCGGATCGAGCGAGACAAACGGGTTCGACGGCGCGAGCACAATGCGGTCGGCCGAGGCAATCGCCTCGAGCACGCCGGGCGCCGGCTGCGCCTCGGGCACGCCCTCAAAGCGGACACCCGTGACGGTGTCGGCGGCTCGGCGGTGAACGAGCCACTCTTGGAACGGCAACTCCTCCGTATCTGTTGCGAGCCACGTGCGCTGCCGATCGTTGGTCGCGGGCAGCAACTTCGTGGCGCAGCCCCAACGGGTCGCCACATCCGCGGTAATGCTCGAGAGCAACTCGCCAGCCCGCAAGCGTCGCGTGCGCGCCACGTGCAGAGCGAGATCCTTGTCGCCGAGGATAAACCAGTCCTCCTCGCCCAACGAGATCGCCGTCTCCATCAGATTGCGCGTGTCGTCGGTCACTCCCCAGCCATTGATCGGATCGATGCGGCCCGTGAGTGTGTACAAAACCGTGTCGAGATCGGGCGAGATGCTGAGCCCCCAGTGCTCGCAGTCATCGCCAACATTGCCGATCACCGTCAGCTCGCCCGGCGGCAACGCCTCGTGCAGCGCCAAGGCCATACGGGCACCACCCACGCCACCGGCGATCAGCGTGACGGCCATATCGCCTCAAGTTCCAACAGATCGGCGGGAGTGTCAAGGTCGCGCGCCAACCCTGGGCGAATCACCGGCATGCCACCGTGGCGCGCAGCAGACCCCTCGCCATACGACGGCGTAAAGGCACTCGGCGGTGTGGCGGCAATCGCATTCGTCTTGCCATCCGCCGACGGAGCGATGGCAAGTGGCTGAGCCGCCGCCAGCAGCGCCTCCAGATCGGCAGTCTCGACGTAGGGCAGGTCTGCAGCGATCACAACAACCGTCTCAGCATCAGTGTAGGCAGCGAGGCCACGCCGCACGCTACCGGTCAGGTCCTCACCACCGTCATCAACAACAACGGTCCCCAACTCGCGTGCGGCGATGTAGGCCATCGGATCGGACGAGATAATCGCAACCGTCAGCCCAGCACCCTGACAGGCATCGACGACACGCGTCAACATGCTCAACGCGAGCGCGTGGCGCTGCTCGGCATCGAGCACATCGCCAAGACGCGACTTGGCGTCATTGAGAGACTTGAGCGGAACGAGGGCTATCATCCAGCGGCAGTCTACGTCCGCACGGCGCGTGCGACGCGAAGGGAGTTTCGTGATCCGACTCGGTTACAAGGCCTCCAGCGAGCAATTCGCTCCCCGCGCACTGCTGGAGTACGCCGTGCAGGCCGACGCACTCGGCTTTGACACCGTTGCGATTTCCGATCATTTCCAGCCGTTTCGCCACACCGGTGGGCACTCGCCGTTCTCATTCGCGTGGATGGGCGCACTCGTCGAGCGCACCCAGCGCGTCCACATCGGGACGAGTGTCATCACCCCGACCTTCCGCCACCACCCTTCGACGATCGCCCAGGGCTTCGCAACGCTGACGTGTCTTGCGCCGGGCCGTATCTTCCTCGGCGTAGGCTCCGGCGAGGCGCTCAACGAGGTGCCACCGACGGGCGTCGAGTGGCCCGAAGGTCCCGAGCGCCTGAAGCGCCTGAAGGAGTCGCTCGCGCTGATCCGCCAATTGTGGAGCGAGGAGCGCGTCACGTTTGAAGGCGATTATTACCAGACGAAGAGCGCCACGATCTACGACCTGCCCGACGCGCCACCGCCAATCTACGTCGCTGCCGCAGCACCACTAGCGTCGCGCTATGCGGGCGGCACGGCCGACGGATTTATCACCACCTCCGGCAAGCCAAAGGAGCTCTACACCGAGAAGCTCCTGCCGGCGCTGACCGAGGGCGCCGAAAAGGCAGGTCGCTCGCTTACCGACCTGGACCTGTTGATGGAGATCAAGCTCTCATACCACCCCGATCTTGCCCAAGCCAAACGCGACTGTGAGTTCTGGGCCCCGCTGGCGCTGCCCGCGGAAATGAAGCACGGCGTCGACGATCCGGTCGAGTTGGAGCGCCTCTCGAAGGACCCCTCAGTCGATGCAACGAGCCGCTTTATCTGCACGAACGACCCAGAAGAGGCCGTCGAGCGCATCGCGCCGTACGTCGAGATGGGCTTCCGCCACCTCGTCTTCCACGCTCCGGGCGACGACCAGGCTGGCTTTCTTGATCGCTTCGCCACCGACCTCGCTCCACGCCTGCGCGAGCGTTGGGTCTGATCAACTTTATTTTGGGGTCTGACCCCAAAGCAAAGTTGATCCACCTTGCTACGGTCACGGCATGCTGACCGACGCAGAGGCACTCGCACTCGCCGAGGACCATACCCCAGACCTAGTGGGGCTCTGCCAAGAGGCACGCACACGCAGGGCTGCGACGCACGGCGTGATCGTCACATATTCGCCGAAGGTCTTCATCCCCCTGACAATGCTCTGCCGCGACGTCTGCCACTACTGCACCTTCACCAAGCCACCACGCAAGGGTGAGCGCTCGTACATGACGGCAGACGAGGTGGTCGCCATCGCCGAGCAGGGCAAGGCGGCCGGCTGCCGCGAGGCGCTCTTTACCCTCGGCGACAAACCCGAGCTGCGCTACGAGGCCGCGCGCACAGAACTCACCGAGCTCGGCTTCGCAACAACCGCCGCGTATCTCGCTCATTGCATGGAGCGCGTCCTCACCGAGACAGGGCTCTTACCCCACGCCAATCCAGGCATCCTCGACGACGAAGAGCTCGCGCTGTTTCGTGCCTTTGCCCCGTCGCAGGGGATCATGCTCGAGACCGCGAGCGCGCGCCTGAGCGAACGAGGCATGCCGCACTTCGGCTCGCCCGACAAGGAGCCTTCGGTGCGCCTCGACGCCCTCGTCCGGATGGGTCGATTGAAGATCCCGACGACGAGCGGCATCCTGATCGGCATTGGCGAGACGCGCACCGAACGCATCGACGCGCTGCTCGCACTCCGCGCTCTGCACGCCGAACATGGCCACCTGCAGGAGGTGATCGTCCAGAACTTTCGCGCCAAGGCCGATACGAAGATGGTCGACGCACCCGAGCCATCGCTGGATGACCACCTCTGGACGCTCGCCGTTGCGCGACTGATCCTGCCCGACGAGGTCAGCCTGCAGGCACCACCGAACCTCGCGCATGCCGACTTTCCTCGCCTCCTCGACGCAGGCATTGACGACTGGGGCGGCGTCTCACCCGTCACTCCCGACCATGTCAACCCGGAGGCTCCTTGGCCCGAACTGGCGGTGCTCGAGATGGCTACCGCCGAGGCCGGGCACACGCTGCAGGCGCGACTAACCGTCTATCCCCAATTCGTCAACAGCGACTGGCTCGAGCCCGCCCCACTCGCCGCGTCGCTGCGGCTCGCCGATGCGCAGTTGCGCTCGCGGCCAAACGATGGCTGGACCAATGGTGTGACCGAGCTGCCGCCGCTCGCGTGGCAGGATGGTCCGCCACTGCGCGTCGGGGGCGTATCGCCTGCCTTCGCCCAGGCCCTCGCCCGTGCCGAAGCCGAGCAACTACTCGACCTCGAGGACACCGAGGCGTTGCTGACTGCTCGCGGCCCCGAGATCGCACTGCTGACGGGGCTCGCCGATCAGCGCCGCCACGACCGTGTCGGTGACGACGTCACCTACGTCGTCTGTCGCAATATCAACTACACCAACGTCTGCTATTTCCGCTGTGGCTTCTGTGCCTTCTCGAAGGGGCGACTCGCCGAGAACCTGCGCGGCCCTGCCTATCTGCTCGAACCCAGCGAAGTCGCCCGTCGTTCGGTCGAGGCCTGGCAACGCGGTGGCACCGAAGTCTGCCTCCAAGGCGGTATCCACCCCGGCTTCACCGGTGAGTGGTACCTCGAGGTGCTGCGCGCCGTCAAGGCAGCCCAGCCCGAGATTCATGTCCACGCGTTCTCGCCCCTCGAAATCTGGCAAGGCGCCGCGACGATGGAATGGACCCTCGAGGACTACCTTCACCAACTGCAAGAGGCCGGCCTCGGCAGCCTGCCAGGCACGGCCGCCGAGATCCTCGACGATGAGGTGCGCGCCGTGCTCTGCCCCGACAAAGTCAACACGGAGCAATGGCTGGAGGTGATGCGCACCGCGCACGGCGTCGGACTCCGTACCACCGCGACGATCATGTTCGGCCACGTCGAACGCCCGATCCATGTCGCGCGCCACCTGCACCGCATCCGCGACCTCCAGCGCGAAACAGGTGGCTTTACGGAGTTCGTGCCGTTGCCGTTTATCCCCGAGGAGGCACCGATCGCCCTCAAGGGCAAGGCGCGCTACGGCCCGACCTTCGACGAGACGGTCGTGTTGCATGCCACCGCGCGCCTGGTGCTCGACCCCTGGATCCAAAACATTCAGACGTCGTGGGTCAAGCTTGGCCCTGAGGGTGCGCGTGTGATGCTCGGCGCTGGTGTCAACGATCTCGGTGGCACGCTGATGAACGAGTCGATCAGCCGCGCCGCTGGTGCCGACCACGGTCAGGAATGCCCGCCCGAGCGGATGGAGGCGGTAATTCACGCCGCAGGCCGCAACCCGATCCAACGCTCGACGCTCTACGGTCGCCCACCGGCCGACCAGACCGCCCGCTCATTTGGTGCCCCCGAACTACTCGACTCGACGCCGCCGCCCTACGACGACGGCGGGCTCGTCAAGCCCACAAAACTAATCCGCCCAGGCCTCGCTGTCCGCTAACGCAGCGATTGCCGGAGCGTCAGGCTCGAGGCAACCACGATGGGTAGCGCCATCCAGGTCCACTCGCGATCCTGGGAGGACATGACAAACCGGGGTTTCTGATGTCCCCCAGCGAGCGAACAACTTTCGCAGTTCGTAGATCAGGGGGACATCAGAAACCCCGGTTTGTCATGTCCTCCCAGCGTCTCCAGCGGACCCTGATCGCGCCAACACCAACGCCGCCACACCACCCACCACCGCGCCGCCGAGCAGCCAGCCACCGAGGATGTCGGTCGGCCAGTGCACACCCAAAACGAGACGGCTCGGGCCCATCAATACGCCGACGACCAACGCAAGTACGCCAATCAAACGTGGCAGGCGACCGCCGACTGGTGCGAGCAGCAGGATCAGGCCAAGCACGACCCACATCGTGATGCCACTCATCGCATGCCCGGAAGGGAACGACGCCGTCAGCGGCTGAAAGGCCGACTCGGACCACAAGGGGCGGGTGCGACCGACCAATTCCTTAGCGATGTTCTGTAGCGCGAAGCCACCAATCGCACTCCACAGG
>SHUX01000116.1 GCA_009694475.1 Thermoleophilia bacterium | reverse complement strand
CCGAGGCCGTCTGGGTCGGCAACGTTGATGGAATCCGCCAGGACGACGGTCTCCGTCACCTCCACCGCGTCCACTGGCGCGCCTGCGCCGCCCACCTCGTCGACCTCGTCCACGGCATCGTCTGCCGGCACAATTGCGCAGGACGAGACGCGATCTTCTTCGCCACGGATGCGTTGTACACGCACGCCTGAGGTCGAGCGGCCCATCGAGCGGACTTCGCCGACAGCCATACGCGTGACGATACCGCTGGCCGTCGTGACGATCAGGTCTTCCTCGCCCGTCACACAATGCGCTGCGACAAGCGGGCCGCGATCGGCTTCGGCCTTCGCCGCAATCGTGCGAACACCCTTCGCGCCACGGCCCGTCTCGCGATACTCCGCAATCGGCGAGCGCTTGCCGTAGCCGCCGTCGGTGATGACAAGGACGTCCTCGCCCTCCTGTGGTACCCGCAGGGCGATCACCTCGTCGTCGCCAACCAGGCGCATGCCGATTACACCGGAGGCTGAGCGGCCCATGGAGCGCACCTTCTGCTCGGAGAACAGGGCGGCCTGGCCGGACCTGGAGACCAACAAGATGCGGTCTTCGCCGTTAGTCAGGCGGACATCCACGAGCTCGTCACCGTCGCGCAGGTTGATCGCAATAATGCCATCAGCCTTAAGAATCGTGTTGTACGCAAGAAATTCGGTCTTCTTGACGACGCCCTTGCGGGTTCCGAAGAGGAGGTACTTCCCCTCGGTGTAGTCGCGTGTTGTGAAGGCCGCCATCACGCGCTCGCCTTCGCGTAGCGGCAGTACGTTGACGAGGGCGCGACCCTTAGAGTCGCGCGTGCCGATTGGCAACGTGTAGGCCTTGGCGCGGTAAACCTTGCCGAAGGACGTGAAGAACAAGACGTAGTCGTGCGTCGAGGCCGTAATCAGATGCTCGATCCAGTCGTCTTCCTTGGTCTGCATGCCACGCACGCCAACGCCACCTCGGCGCTGCGCGCGATACGTGTCGACGGGCAGTCGCTTGATGTAGCCACCATTGGTGATGGTGATCACCATCTCCTCGTCGGCGATCAGTTCTTCCATGTCGATCTCGCCCTCAACAGCGCTGATCGAGGTTCGGCGGTCGTCCGAAAACTCAGCCTGGATCGCCTCGAGTTCTTCGATGATCACCTGTGAGACGCGGCTCTCGTCGGCAAGGATGCTGCGCAACTCGGCAATCTTGGCCGTCAACTCGGCGTGCTCAGAGCGAATCCCGTCCTGCTCGAGACCGGTCAGGCGCCCGAGGCGAAGGTCGACAATCGCCTGCGCCTGAACTTCAGACATATTGAACTCGCTCTGGAGATTCTGGCGCGCCTGTTCGGGATCCTTCGAGTTGCGGATCAATTGGATAACCGCATCGAGGTTCGTCAGGGCGATCAGATAGCCATCCAGAATGTGGCAGCGGCGCTCCGCGCGGTCGAGCTGGAACTTCGTGCGGCGCACGATGACGTCTCGCTGGTGCGCGATGTAGTGGCGCAGCATGTCGTGGACACCAAGCGTGCGTGGCACGCCATCGACCAGCGAAACCATGTTGGCGCCGAACGTCACCTGCAGTTGCGTGTGCTTGTAGAGCTTGTTGAGGACGACCGTTGCGATCGCGTCCTTCTTCAGCTCGATCACGATGCGCATGCCCTCGTCGGACGAGTGGTCCTTGACGTCCGAGATCTCGGGCATCACCTTCTCGACGGCGAGTTCGGCGATCTTGGCAATGACACCGTCGTCGCCACCCTTCTTGACGGTAAACGGCAGTTGCGTCACGACGATCGCGCTCTTGCCGTTCGGCAGATCCTCGATGTCGGTCGTGGCGCGGAGGCGGATCTTGCCGCGCCCCGTCGCGTAGGCGGCGCGGATGCCGGCGTGACCCATGATCACGCCGCCAGTCGGGAAGTCCGGACCGGGCATGATCTGCATCAGTTCCTCGAGCCGGATCTCTGGGTTGCGGATCATCGCGATCGTGGCGTTGACGGCCTCGCCTAGGTTGTGCGGCGGAATGTTCGTCGCCATGCCAACGGCGATACCCGACGAACCGTTGACGAGCAGGTTCGGGTAGCGCGCTGGCAGAACCAGCGGCTGTTCGCGCGAGCCGTCGTAGTTGGGCCCGAAGTCGACGGTGTTAGCGTCGATATCGCGGAGCATCAGTGTCGCAACGCGCGACAGACGACACTCCGTGTAGCGCATGGCGGCAGCGGAAAAGCCGTCGACGTTGCCGAAGTTGCCCTGTCCGTCGACCAGAATGGAGCGCGACGAGAATGGCTGTGCCATGCGCACGAGCGTGTCGTAGATCGCCTGATCGCCGTGCGGGTGGTAGGTGCCCATCGTTTCGCCCACGACCTTCGCGCACTTGACGTGCGGGCGGTTGGGCTGCAGGCCAAGCTCGTCCATCGCGTATAGCACACGGCGGTGGACCGGCTTGAGGCCGTCGCGCACATCGGGCAGCGCGCGCCCCACGATCACGCTCATCGCGTAATCGAGATACGACGTGCGCATCTCGTCGGCTAGTTCGCGCGGTTCGGAGCCGCCGTACGGCTCCTCGGCGGGTGCTTCTGGCTCAGACATCGATTCCCTGTGCGTCGCGGGCGTGCGCTTCGATGAAGGCACGGCGGTCTTCGACCTGATCGCCCATCAACGTGACGAACATGGCGTCGGCTTCGGCCGCGCTCTCCATCGTGACCTGCAGCAGCGTGCGCGTCTGCGGTGCCATCGCGGTATCCCGCAGCTGGTCGGCGTTCATCTCGCCGAGGCCCTTGAAGCGGCTGATTTCGATGCCATCCTTGCAGCAGTCGAAGATCGCCTCGCGGAGCGCGGCGTGGCCTATCGCCACGATCTCCTTGCGCCCTTGGGTGACCGTAAACGGCCCTGGACCGACGAGTTCGAGTAAGCGTTGGTGGCTACGGCGCAGACCCTCGTACGCTGCTCCCGTAAAGAGGTTGAGTGGCAGCGGGATCGTCTCGACGGCACCTGTGTGGCGCTCGGTGCGGCGCAGCAAGATCGAGCCATCTTCGTCGGTGCTAGTGACCTCGACCGTGACGCGCTCGTCGTCGGCGCCGCCTTTGGCGAACCAGTCGCTGATCGCGCCCGGCTCGACATTCGCCTCGAGCAGACTCGGGTGCTTGGCCAGTTCGGCCACGATCGGGCCGAAGGCGCCACGCATACGTGTCGTCATCAGTTCCTGCTCGCGGACCGACTTGACGATCGAGCGATACAGCTCTTGGTCGAGCGGCAACTTGGCATCTGCGGCCATCGCCGTTACCTGCTCGAGTCGCTGGCTGACCGCGTAGTCCTCGACCTCGGAATCCTTCGACAGGTACATCTGCTCCTTGCCCAAGCGCACGCGATAGAGCGGCGGCTGGGCGATGTAGACATAGCCCGCGTCGATCAGCGGCTGCATGTGCCGATAGAGGAACGTCAGGATCAGCGTGCGGATGTGGGCACCGTCGACATCGGCGTCGGTCATCAGAACGAGCTTGTGATACCGCGCCTTGTCGGTATCGATGTCCTCCCCCGTGCCAATACCCATCGCCGCCACCATCGCCTGAATCTCGGCGTTGCCGAAGACGCGATCGATGCGAGCCTTCTCGACGTTGAGGATCTTGCCCCGTAGCGGCAGAATTGCTTGGAATTCGCGATCACGCGCGTCGACGGCCGTGCCGCCAGCGCTGTTCCCCTCGACGAGGTAGAGCTCGGAGATCGAGGGGTCTGTGGTGACGCAGTCGGTCAGTTTTCCAGGGAGGCCGCCGCTGCCGAAGGCGGTCTTGCGGGCGGCCTCACGAGCCTTGCGCGCTGCTGCGCGAGCACGGGCTGCGGAGACGGTCTTCTGGGCGATTGCCTTGGCCTCGGCCGGGTGCTCTTCGAAGTACTGGGCGAGAGCCGAGTTCGAGGCGCTGTCGACGATGCCACGGACATGCGTGTTGCCGAGCTTCGTCTTCGTCTGGCCTTCGAACTGTGGTTCGGGTAGGCGCACCGAGATGACAGCGGCTAGACCTTCGGCGACGTCTTCGCCCGTCAGGTTCTCTTCCTTCTCCTTGATCAGGTTGTTGGCCCGCGCGTAGGAGTTGACAACGCGCGTGACGGCGGTGCGAAAGCCCACCAAGTGGCTGCCGCCTTCGTGCGTGTTGATCGCGTTGGCGAAGGAGTAGATCGACGGCTGGTACGTCATGTTCCACTGCAGGGCGACGTCGATTTCGACGCTGCTCTCTTCGTCACGCGTACTGACTACAACCACGCCAGGGTGCACAAGCTCTTTGCCGTGATTCATAAAGGTGACGTACTCGGCGATTCCGCCTTCGTACTTCCAGGTTTCGTCGGAGCCGTCACCACGCTCGTCGACGAGCCGTAACGCCAGCACAGATGTCAGGAATGCCATCTCGCGCATGCGGTAGGCCAGCGTGTCGCGGTCGAAGCGGATGTCCTCGAAGATTTCCCCGTCGGGGAGGAAGGTGATCGACGTGCTGCTTGGCCCGTCCCACTCCTCACCCTTGCGGAGCGAGTTTTGCGGATCACCCTTGGCGTAGTCTTGCGAGAAGATAAAGCCGTCGCGGCGCACTTCGATGTGGAGTTTCTCGGACAGCGCATTAACGACGGAGACGCCAACGCCGTGCAGACCACCCGAGACCTTGTAGCCACCGCCACCGAATTTGCCGCCGGCGTGCAGTTTCGTCAAGACAACCTCGACAGCCGACATGCCTTGGTCGGCCATCATCTCGACTGGGATCCCGCGACCATTGTCGACACACGTCGCAGACCCATCTGTATGCAGCGTGATTACGACCTCGGTGCAGTGCCCGGCGAGCGCTTCGTCAACCGCGTTATCGAGCACTTCCCAAACTAGGTGATGAAGGCCGCGAGCGCCCGTCGAACCGATGTACATACCGGGGCGTCGGCGCACGGCCTCGAGACCTTCGAGGACGGTGATATTGCTGGCGCCGTAGGAGTCGGTCAAGGGCTTCTTCCTGGGTGTTCACCGGTTGGTAAACGCACCCCTAACTCTACCAGAGTAATCCCCCGGAAAAGCCGCATTGTTACTTGCTTTTCGGGATTTTGTGTTATTTGTGACGAAGTGTCTGAGGTCCGCCTCAAACTGTCGGTTGCGGGGGCGTAAACTTGCTACTCAGAACCCCGTGAAAGTGACCGTGCGATCGCCCGGCTGAGCGCCGCTTTAAGACGTGGGTCGTCGATACCAGCGACCATCTCGTCGGCCGTCTTCTGAGCCGCTGGTTGGATCGGCGTTGGCTCGGGTGGCGCCTCTGGCACACGCGTGTCGACTAACCCGATTTCGACCCGCAGTTCCGTCGGAGCGTCGCCCGCCAACTGTTCCTTCAGCTTCTTCAAAATCGTGCGTTGCTCCAGCGCGATCGCATGCACCCAACTGGCGTCAGCCGCATAAACGATCAGAACGCCTTCGCGGGTGATCCGCGCCGGCTGCGCGAAGCGTGCGAGGCCTGCGCCGACCGTCTCGTTCCAAACGCCAAGAATGCGCCGAACTGGGCCGAGGTCCGGCGGCACGGCACCGCGGATGTCGCTCCCAATCGGCGAGGGCAGCCGCAGGGCGGCCTGTGGGTCGCGTCGCCGCTCGGTCACGTCCGTACCGCCAGTTCGTGTACCTCGTCAGCCACGTCGTCGACCCCATCCGCTCCAGTCGCGGTCAGCAAGACTTGGCCGTG
>SHUX01000115.1 GCA_009694475.1 Thermoleophilia bacterium | reverse complement strand
CTGCCGGGTGTCTCCACCTTCGCAGGGCTCTCGACCTTCCCACCCGTGCGCCAAGACATCGCAGTCATCGTTGGCACAAATGTCGAGGCAGCAGTGTTGATCGCCACGGCTCGTACTGCCGGTGGCGACCTGCTGAGCGAGATCGAGGTCTTCGATGTCTTTGCCGATGCCGAGCGTCTCGGTGCAGACAAGGTCTCGATTGCGCTGCGCCTCGCCTTCCAGGCCGATGATCGCACGCTGACCGAAGACGAGGCCAGTACCGTGCGTGAGTCGATCGTGGCTGCGCTAGCGGCTGGCCACGGCGCGGAATTACGCGGGTAGTGCACGTGGCCAGCGTGCCTCCCTCTCGGTTCGCCACTATCCGCGCCGCGCTACCGATCGGCACGATTCCGGTTGGTCTCGGACTGATGGTGGCCGGCCTCTCGGCCTATGGCTTTCAGGTGATCGCTTTTCGCGTGCTTGGGGCGCAACCGTATGCTGCCCTCAACGGGCTGTGGGTGACGGCATTCGTGCTGGCACCCGGATTGTTCTTGCCGTTGGAGCAAGAGGTGGCGCGAGCGTTGGCTCACCGCGTCGCGATCGGGCAGGGTGGGCGACCATTGATCAAGCGGGCGCTCCTGCTTGGCACGATCTTGATGGTTGGCGTGGTGATCGCAGTGATTGCGCTGAAAGGTCCAATCGAATCGCGTCTGCTGCGTGAGGCCGATGGGCTATTTATTGCGCTGATCGTGGTGCTGATCGGATTCGCGTTCGAGTCGCTGACCCGCGGCATCCTCAGTGGCAATGGGCGCTTTGGGCGCTACGGCATCGTTGTCGGTGTCGATGGCTTTGCTCGTGTTGGCCTTGCCGGCCTGATCGCGCTCGTTGGATATGACACGCTTGGCTGGTTTGGCGTGGTCTTTGCCATCGCACCATTCTTGGCGAGCGCTGCCGGGCTGATTGGCGTTCGCGGCTTGGCCGAGCCTGGTCCCCAGGCACCGATGAGTGAACTATCTACTGCTATCGGATGGCTCTTGCTCGGCTCGACCTTTGCGCAGGGTCTCAGTTACTCGGCCTACATCGGTGCGAGCGTGCTTGCAACACGCGGCCAAGACGCCGAGCTCGCGGCCTTCATCGCCGGCCTCTTTATCGCGCGCATTCCACTCTTGCTCTTTCAGGCTGTGCAGGCTGCGCTGCTGCCGAAACTTGCTGGACTCTTGGGGCGGGGACAGATCCGAGAGTTTCGGCATGGACTTCAACGCCTTGTTCTGCTCGTGGCGGGTGCCAGCGTGCTGGGTGTGATCATCGCCCTCGTCGCGGGCCCTGCAATCGGTGGCGCGCTGTTTGGTGCGAAGTTCACGCTTAGTGGTGCTTCCCTAGCTGCGTTGACTGCCGGCTGCTGCCTGGTTGTGGTTGCTCTCACGATGGCGCAGGCACTGATTGCTCTGCGGCGTTATGCGATTACCGCATTCGCCTGGGTCGTTGCGGTCGGTGTCTTCGTTGTCGTCATGATCGCCTCGTCACTTGACGTCTTTACCCGGGCCGAAGTCGCCTTCGTCGCGGGGGGCATCGTTGCAGTTGTGTGGATGGCGGTCGTGACGCGCTCTGCTCTGCGACACGCAGAAAAGCGGCATGCCGTCGCCTCAACGAACTGAGCAGTGCTCTAGACATCTCTGCGCAAGACGCGACTACGCAACTTTCGCAGGTGCTCGGCCGTTCTCCACGCGCGAGTCGCCAGAACTGACTCGAGGTGCGTGCGTAGGGCGGCATTCTCGATGCGCAGGGCGGCGTTCTCCATCAGTAGGGCAGCGTTCTCGATCCGTAGTTCGTTGATGCGTTGATCGCGTTCGATCAACTGCTCGTGGGCAACTTCGAGCTCTCGTTGCAGGGCACTATCCTGGGATTCGCTCATGGTTGGGCCTCATGGTCGAGGACACGGGCAGTCAGGTAGCCGATCTCTTTCTCGAGATCGAACACCTGGCGAGAGCGAACATTCAGCAGCTGTGCGAGCCCGGCCGTCGTCTGCTCGCCGAGTGCTGTGGCCAACTCGGGCGCAAGCGTCATCTGTAGTGGATAGATATCGCCTGCGGCAAATGCGATGAGGCCATCCTCTGCGTAGAGAGACACCTCGTCTCGGCGAACCGTCGCTGCCCAGCGCTCGGCAAATTTGGAGCGATTGTGGCTCTCGGCTCCAGAGGGAGACGCGCTGTCAGGACGTCGTGATACGGCCTCTAGGTGCGAGACGACGGCCTCGCCACAGTACGCGACCGCATGGCCCGCCTGAATAGCGCTGAGACAAAGGTCGACGTCCTCAAAACCATTCTCGTAGGTGCTATCGAAGCCGCCGAGCGCTTCGAATAGCGTGCGGCGAATCAGTAGGCAAGCACCTGTCACGGCTTGGAGGTGCCGTGTCTGGACAACAGCGGGGTGGTTGCCAGGAAAACCTCGATAGATGTGGCGTGGTTCTCCATCGGACTGGCTAAACGCGATACCAGCATGCTGCACCGTCTCGTCGGAATAGAGTAGGCGGCAACCAACGATGCCAACCGTCGGATCTTCCCCTGCGCACCGCAGCATCGCCTCAAGCCAGCCTGCGAGGGGGGTCGTATCGTTGTTGAGAAAGACTAGGAACTCTGCAGAAGTACCCTCGGCTCCGGAATTGCAGGATCCGGCGAAACCGAGACTGGTCTCGTTTCGGAGCACGCGTACGCGCGGGTCTGTTGTAGCCGCACATTCAAGTGGGGGGTTGGAGGCGTCATCGACAAGGACAACCTCTGCCGCGGCATCAATCGTTGCGAGCACGGCGCGCAGGCACGCGTCTGTCATGCCGGTGTGGTTGTGTGCGGGGATGATGATGCGCGCCGTCATCGTGAGATCACCTGATCGCCAAGTTTGACGGTCACGACTGCTCCCAGCGCGCGGGGGTCGGGGAGGCCAACGGACGACGGTGTAAAAAGAGGATCCACTGAGATGAGAATACGGAATGGCTGCGAAGGAGCCTGGAATGACATCGTCGATACGACGCCGGTCTTCACTTCTGTCGTTCGCTTCATATCGATAGAAGCAAACTCGACAGAACCATCGGCTGCTTCTCTCAGGGGGCCGACACTGATGACTGCCGTGGCATCTGGCATCAATCCGAGATGTGTCAGGCTGATTGCAAGCACCGTGGCGGGCGTGGCGCCCGAATCATAAACATCAATAGTGGCTGTAGGGCCGGTCCAGCCATCGGCGTAAAATCCAGCGCTGCTCCAGACTATGCGATAGGGCGTCGTCGGCTCTTGCAGAATGAAGGCCCCACGGTCACTAATGACGCGCCCACCGAATTGTATTGATGCCGGTGTCACCACGTATTTCGGGAGCACCAATGGCGAGCCATCAGGTTGCGTCAGAGCACCGGTCGTCGCATCAAATTTGATGTTTGTGCCCCATGGGGCAGACGTGAATTGATTCTTATTGAAGAATCCGGTCTCCCAGAGAATCACTTGGTCTGTGCTGGCACCAAGGCTCGAGCCCGTGAAAAACACGACGTCGCCACCATCCGGTAGTGCGCGATCGAGCCAATCGGCGTCGGCACCAAGGCTCGGAGAATTGCGATAGTCGGCACTCACCTTGTGCAGCGTGTGCAGGATGACGGTCTGTGAGACAACGAAGTAGCCGATCAGCAGCACGGGGGCAAGGTAGAGCGCGAGGCGTGGCTTGACGATGCCAAAGACAAGTAGTGCAATCGCAACGCCGATCGCAATCAAGATCGCGACATCGTCGCCGCCACCCTTGAGATTGTGGGTCAGAAAGTCGGGTAGCACGATCGCCCACGTCTCGGTGCTCGGTGCACGCTGGTAGAGGTAGCCAAACGGGATCACGAAGACGAGGCCGCCGGCGATGGCAGCAGCGACACCAGCGACTCGACGAGGTCGAGGTAGTGCGTGGCTGAGCCACAACGCCATGCCGATAAAGATCAGCGGAAAGATGCAGTACATGTTGCGCTCGGAGACACGCTGCGAAAACGACGACGTAAACATCGCGACTTGGATGATCACGAGCACGGATGCGACCAGTGCGGTGGAGAGGTAGGCGCGCTCGGCTGCAGATTGCGAGCGGTTGAGGATCGCCAACCCGACCACCACAAGCACGGCGGCAATTGGGATGACGCCAACGGCGAGTGCTGCATCGCCGGCATGCCAGAGGGCATAGCGCACGACGGTCATGGCGTCGTACTGCCCCGTCGTCACCGACCCATAGGCCTGCAAGATATCGCTGAGACGCCACGAGGTGAGGGCGGTGCGTGCAACCACGGCAACGAGTCCGATGGCGGCCAGCGTGGCGAGCGGCCAGAAGCGCAGCGCCCTTCGTCCAAGCCCTGCGAGCGAGAAGCTATTGGTCGCACGCTCCTCCATCACTATCGTCAGCAGAAAGATGATCGGTAGCGCAGCAAACAGCACAACGGCCTGAGCACGCGTGCCCATCGCGAGCAGCAGTGCCGCCACGACAAAGGCCTGGTTGAGGATTGTTGGCCGCTCCGCAGCGACAGCGATTGCAAAGCAGGCGAGCACGAAGACCGTCAGAAACGCGTTGTCGGTCATGATCATGCCGCTGTACGCCATCGAGGGCATCGCCAGCGTGAGTGCGGCCGCAAGCAGTGCGTACCACGGGCGCATCATGCGCTTGGCCCACAGGAAGACCGGGATTGCAACGAGGCTGACGACGATCGCGTTCGTGGTCTGCATATACGTGTATGCCGTGGTGCCAAAGTCGGCCAGAGCCCAGGCGGTGGCGAGCAATAGCGGATAGATAACGCCATAGCCCGTGCTGAACGAGAAGTTGCCGTTGGCAATGTTTTCTGCGAGCTGTGAGTACGTCAGCTCGTCGGTCAGGATCGTTGGCGCCTCGATCTTCCGATTGAGCCAGATACGCACCAGAATCGATCCAACCGTGAGGACGGCGAGTGCGATCCAATGGATCCTGGAAGGGCGCTCGCGCAGCCCCGTGGGTGTGGTGGATTCGTGGCTCATCGTCGCGCGGGATTCGTCGCCTCAGCATGCAACACAAAGGACACTGGCGACGATACCGGATCGGTTCCGCGCCCCCGTGGTCGTGCGCACGGGCCGTAACCCGTACGATACGTCCGATTTGAACGTTTCTGCCGCGTCGCGACCAAAAATTCTCGCAATCACCTCTGCCGTGAGTCTCGACTTCCAGTACGGCTGCACACCTGCGTGGTGGCAGATCTGGAAAGGCATGTACGAGGCTGGGGTAGATGTCATCGTCACGCCCTATCGAGGCCCCTCGGTCCAGTCTCCCTGGTGGCGTTCGGAAGACAATCCCTGTGAGTTTGAGGGCGAATCGTTTTCCAAAGTTCGCGAACTTGCGGCGCGGATGAAGCGCGATACGCATTTACGCCGCGAAGAGGACCATCCAGATGACACCCGTGTCGATCAGCTGACGAGGCAAGTGATTTGGAACTGGGTTACACCGAAGTGGGAAAAGCATATTGCGTCGATTTTGGAGCGCGAAGGCGACGTCGATGCGGTGGTGGTCTTCACGGTGCCGATGAGCCATCTCAAGGGTATCCCGTCGAAACTCTCGGCCAAGTACGGCGTGCCGTTCGTCTACTACGACGGCGATGTTCCTATGAGCCTGCCGGAGTTTGGTGGCATGGACACGGGGTTCAACATCTACCACGGCGCTGACCCCGGCGAATACGACTTGATCGTGTCGAATTCGAAGGGCGGCATTCCGCGGCTGCTCGAAATTGGCGCCAA
>SHUX01000114.1 GCA_009694475.1 Thermoleophilia bacterium | reverse complement strand
CCTTCGTCGAGCGCACACCGCACGATTGGTTCAAGCGCCTCCGTGACGACGCTCCCTGCTACTGGCAGGACGAGGCGAATGGTCGCGGCTTCTGGTCTGTCACCCGCTACGAAGACATCCTCACGCTGCAAAAACAGCCGCTGCTGTTCTCGGCCGGCGTCGGTGGCACCAGCCTCGACGATCTGACACCCGAGCAGGTCGAATCGCGCATGTCGCTGCTCGACATGGACCCGCCACGCCACTCGCGCCTGCGCGCGCTTGTCAACCGCGGCTTTACGCCCAAGGCCATCAAGGTCTACGAGGATCGCATCCGCACCCTGATCCGCGAGATCCTGGTCAAGACGATGCCGCTCGGCGAGTTCGATTTTGTCGAGCACATCTCGGTCGAGCTGCCCATGCAGATTCTGTCCGACATCATGGGCTCGCCACTCGAAGATCGCCACACGCTCGTCTCGCTCGGCGACCGCCTACTGGGCAATACCGAGCCGGACTTCGTCGGCGACCTCGTCAAGGACCAGACCGACCTCTCGCAATACGCGCACCTGCCCTTCTCGAGCCCCGCCGCTCTGGAGATGTTCGATTACGCGCTCGGCCTGGCCGACCTCAAGCGCAACAACCCTGGCGAGGACGTCGTCACGATCCTGATCAACTCCGAACTCGATGGCGATACGCTCTCCGAACACGAATTTAAGCTCTTCTTCCTGCTGCTGATCACCGCTGGCAACGAGACGACGCGGCACTCGATGTCGCACGGCATTGCTGCACTCCTCCAGAATCGCGACGAGATTGCGCGGCTCTGCGCCGACCCGACCCTTGCCGGCACGGCTGCCGAAGAGGTCATTCGCTACGCCACCTCCGTCCACCACTTCCGTCGTACGGCGACCGAGGACGTCGAGTTGCACGGCCAGCAGATCAAGGCGGGCGACAAGGTCGTCTTGTGGTTTACGTCTGCCAATCGCGACGAGCGCATGTTCCCCGAGCCCAATCGCTTCGACATCACCCGCACGCCCAACAAGCACATGGCCTTCGGTCTCGGCGGTCCACACTACTGCCTTGGCTCGCACCTCGCGCGCCTCGAGATCAAGGTCTGGCTTGAGGAACTCGTGCCCTACTTGCCCGACCTCTACCTCAACGGTCCGGTCGACCGCATGCGCTCGAACTTCTTCAACGGCATCAAGCGCATCCCCGTCCGCTACGAGGGCGCTAGCAGCTAACTATTCGGCGCCTGCCTGCCGTGCCGCAATCAGCAGCGACGCCTCGACCCAATGCGGACATGACAAGTGCGCACTTGTCATGTCCGCATTGGGTCAAGGCCGAAACGAACAGGCGCTTTGGGGTACGCTTGCGCTGCACCCCTGAGGAGGAGAGACGGATGCTCGCAGTACGGCTGCACGAGGGCGACCAGGCCCTGCATTTCGACGAGATTGAGATCCCCGTTGCCAAGAGCAACGATGAGGTCGTCATCAAGGTCTCGTCCTGTGGCGTCTGCTTCTCCGATATCCATGTCGTCAACGGCGAGTTCGGTGGTATGCCGCGCCCAATGACGCTTGGACACGAGGTGACCGGCTGGACCGAAGAGCACGGCAACGTCTTCGTCTACACGCCGTGGGGCTGCGGCAATTGTCGCTTCTGCTCGGCGGGCACCGAGATGATCTGCCCCGATAGCCACGAGGCCGGCCTGTTTGACCAAGGCGGCTATGCCGAGTACATGCTCGTGCCGCACCGCCGCTACATCTTCCCGCTCGGCGACCTCGACCCGATCGATTCTGCACCACTCGGCTGTGGTGGCCTGACGGCCTTTCGCGCCGTCCGCCACGCCCTGCCGTTCCTCGGCAAAGGCAAGCGCGTGCTCGTCCTCGGCGCTGGTGGCCTCGGCCAGTATGCGGTGCAGTACCTCGCCCTGCTGAGTGACGCCGAAGTCCATGTCGGCGATCCCGACCCCGCAAAGTGCGCCACCGCCAAAGAGCTCGGCGCGACTGAGGCTGCCAATCCTGCGGACCTCGTGGGACCCTACGCGGCCGTGCTCGACTTCGTGGCGGCACAGCAGTCGCTCGAAGATGGTGCGCGCCTGCTCGACCGCACGGGACTCCTAATCGCAATCGGCCTGCATGGTGGCCGCATCCCCTTCGGCTTCGGCGCGGTGCCAATGGAGTCGCGACTGATGACCAGCGTCTGGGGTTCCCTCGCCGACTTCGGTGATCTGATCGCACTTGCTCAGAAGGAGCCGATTCGTCACGTCGTCGAGCGCCTGCCGCTGAGCCAAGCCCAGGTCGCGCACGATCGTCTACGTGTCGGCGACGTCAAGGGCCGCTTCGTCCTGGTGCCGTGATGATCCGCCCCGCTCAGGCCTTTGGCGCCGATGCGAGCCTCGTTGAGGTTGCGCCCGGCGTCTCGCTGAGCGTGACGGATCGTGGCGAGGGTCTGCCGCTCGTGCTCTTGCACGGTGTCTCGATGAGCGCCGCGTACTTCCACCCAATCATCGACCCCTTGGTGGAGGCGGGCTATCGCGTCGTCGTGCCTGATCTGCGCAGCCACGGCCGCTCACCTGCGGTCGAGGGAGGCCACACAATTGGGCAATACGCGGACGACATCAACGCGTTGCTCGACACACTCGGGATCGACCGCTGCGTCTTGGTTGGCTGGTCGATGGGCAATCTTGTCGCGTGGGAATTGATGCACCGCCACGGCCGCGAGCGCGTCGTCGCACACATCATTATCTCGCAGGGCCCAACCGATCTGCAGACCGACGAGTTTCCCGACGCGCCATTCTCGCTCGAGGCAATCCACGGCTTTATTGCGGGTTGCCAGGCCGACTACCGCGGCTCGATGGAGCATTTTGCGCCCGTCATGTTTAAGGACGACCTGTCTGCTGAGGATCTCGCGTGGTGTGCCAACGAGTCGTTTCTCGTCGGCGCCAATGCCGGCTGCAACATCCTGCTCGATCAGACGCTCTACGACGCGCGCGAGGCGATCGCCTCGGGCACCGTTCCGACGTTGAACATTTGGGGTCGGGACGAGGGCCTGATCCCACTGTCGATGGGCGACTGGTGCGTCGCGAATATTGCGGGTTCCACGCTGGTGATCTTCGAAGACTCGGGGCATTGTCCCCAGCTCGAAGAGCCTACGCGGTGCGTCGAGACCATCACCGGGTGGCTCGGCGAGACCGTGAGCGTCTAGATGGGCATCACCGTCCTGCTCGGCATCATGTGCGCGCTCGCATGGGGTCTGCCGGAGGTACAGCTCGCACGCGCCGCCCGTAACCTCGGCATCATGCCGACGGTGATCGGTTCGATCGCGATCGGCCTGCTCGTCACCTCGCCGATCCTGTATTTCACCGACGGCTTGCCCCACATTACGACGCGGGGTGCGGTTCTCATCATCGGCATGGGCATCCTGACATTTGGTGGTTACGTGGTCGCCTTTAGTGCGTTTAAAACAGGCAAGCTCACGATTGTCGCGCCAACGATTGCCTGTGAGGGCGCCGTCGCCGCCGTCTTCGCGATCCTCTTGGGCGAGTCGGTGGATACACGGATCCTGCTGCTGTTGCCGGTCGCTGTGATTGGTGTCGTGCTGGCCGCGATGGGTACAGGTGAGGACGGACAGTCGAGTGGTGCCTTGAAGGCTGCCCTTGCCGCTCTGATCTGGGGTGGTATCTTGACGATGGCCGCTCCCGTTGCCGATGAGGTGGGCGTGATCTGGGGCTTCATCCTCGTACGCCTCGTGGCGCTGCTAATTGCCCTGCCGATCTGTCTAAAGTTGGGCGTCGTCGGCAAGGCTCGCCTCGATTGGAAGAACGTGGCGGCCTGGGGCATCGGCGACTCGGTCGCCTCGCTCCTCTTCGTTGCTGCCGCCGACCGTGGTCCGGTCGCAGTCGCCGGCGTGCTCGCTGCCCAGTTTGCCACGGTCGGTGTGATCGTCGGCATGGTCGTTTTGAAGGAACGCCTGCGCCTCCGCCAGTGGGTCGGCATCATCACGGTGATCCTCGCGATCTCGGCAATCGCGGCCACCGGTGCCGGCTAGCGACACTTTGGGTCCAGGCCCAGAATGTCGCGTACAACGATCAGCAGCAGTCGCAGCCCATGCCGTGCCAATCGCGCATGTGGTTGCGCACACGATCGGGGATCACCTCGGCCGGGTAGTACTTTGCGTAGAAGTCGAGATCGAGGTGCTGTGCCTGGTACCAGACGGTCATCATCATCGGATCGATCGTCGCGGGGAAGCGACCATACGTATTCCAGATGTAGTTACACATCGTCTTGGTGGCGGCGATCGCCTCGTCTGAGGGGTGCGGCATCTGCTCGATGGCCTGGCGGTTCGTCCACGGGATGGCGCGCGTCTTGTCGGTGAAGATGCCCGTCTTGCCCCAACGAATATCGACAACGCTGTCAACAGCCTTGTCCATGTTCTTCTGGAACGGCGGCATCGCCGCCTCGAAGACTCCCTTGAGGCCAACCGGCACGGACTCGCCTGCACCGAGCGGAGCATCGTCGGGGATCTTAAGCATCTCAAAGCCGAGCGAACCGCACGGCCCTTTGCCGCCGATCTCGTGCCAGTACTGTTCGCCACCCATCGTGACGCGACCCTTGCCGCCGTTGAACGGATGGCCACCGAGGCCCATCGCCTGCGTGGCGTGCATCAGGTTGCCGACCATCAGACCCTGCTCGACACCGTTGGCGTCGACCATCTGCCAGCGCTCGAACTCCCAGAAATCCACGGCATGTGCGGGGTCGAGGAGGCCCGACTTGACGTACTCGCGCAGCGGGTCGCCACCGAGATGCGGGTCGACGAGGTAGTAGCCGTGCGGTCGATCGAAGTAGAGCAGCATCGCGGAGATGCACTGACGTGTGATGTCCGTGATCGGCATAAACATCGACGTGCCCTGTGCGTTCGGGATGCGATGGTTGAAGGCGAAGAGGTTCGGACGATCGCGCGGGACCAGCAGGCGCTTGTCGGCCAGCTTGACGGCCTGCCGATACAGCTCGTTCGGCGCGTTCTCGTCGGCGAGCTGGTTGTGCTTCTTCGGGCGCACGTCGCGCTGCGGCAACGCGAAGACGCCATCGTCGTTGGTCCAGAACAACTCGACGTTGTGGTTCGCAAGCGGCGAGGGATAGGTGCGGCCGGTAAACGAGCCGATCTTGTCGCCACTCGTCGAATCGCCATCTTCGTCGAGGAACGGCCACTCCTCCGTCGCGAGGCCAGAGATGCCGGTTGCCGCGGCGACGAGGATTGCCTCTTCCTCGAACGCGAGCGGCACTGGCTCCTTATCGGACTTGAAGCCGAGTGGTCCCGTCAGTTCGGCGCCGAGCGCAAAACGACGTGAGCGGCGCGTAAAGATCGACTCGAGCACAGGAAACGCGCGTGCCTGAGCGAGTGCACCAGGGTGCACTGTCGGCCGTGGAACCAGCTTGCGGCGACGCTCGGGCGTGACCTTCGCCGACTTGAACTTCGGCGTGGCGTTGCCTGCTGCTTTGACGCGTGGCTTGGCAGCCGCCGGCTTCGCCTTCGGTACGGCTTTCAGTGCGGCCTTCGCTACTGCTGCTGGCTTCTTCGGCTTTTCAATGGCGGCCATGTTGGCTCCTAGTCACACGATCTTGAGATAACGGTCGTAATCCCACTGGGTTACGGCCGTGATGAACGCGTTCCACTCAGCCATCGAAATCACAGAGAGATCGTTGACCGCATCACTACCAAGAATTTCGATGATGACAGAATCGGCCGCAAGCGCCTTGATCGATTCGCCCAGCGTGGTGGGAAGGGGCA
>SHUX01000113.1 GCA_009694475.1 Thermoleophilia bacterium | reverse complement strand
GGGCGACTAGGAGTCAGCATGTCTGAAGATCATCACGTCGCAACAGAGCGTCACAATCCCGAGCTGACCATTGGCATCTCGGCGGAGTACCTAGCCGGTAAGCGCTTCGATTATCAGGAGGACATCGCTGCGAGTGCAGACGTTGACCTGCTGGAGTCGACGCCGGGCGATGACATCAACTGGCTCGAGGACATCACGCTCCTCGCCGAGGATGGCGTTCCTGCCGTTTTCGATCGGTACTCCAACTCGTTCATCAAGATCTACTTCGACATTCCTGCTGGCCATGAGGACGAAGTCGCTCGCAAGGTGCTGATGAAGCACCTGCAGTCCGGCAACTCGTACGGGATCCAGCTGAAGCGGGATCACTGCAAGTTTCCGCAGCCAGAGCTTGGCCCCTGGGTCAAGAACTCGGCGACGGTCGGTACCAACTGGGTACCGTCGGTGCTGCCGGGCTGGGAGTCTCCCACAGGCCACTAGGCCCTTCGGCTCCAGAACGTTGTGTGTCCCTCGGGGCGGGTCTTCGGACCCGCCCCGAGGTGTTTGTTAGGCGCGGATGGCTTGCGCATTCATCTACTGAGTACTTACGCTGCGCCTAAGAGGCGCCCGACGTCGAGCGCAGCCCGTTGGGCGGCAGGTAGTGCGGCACGCCGCGCCTCTGCGTCAAAGCGATCGGCAGGGCCTTGGACGCCGAGGACGGCGACGAGATTGCCGAGATGATCAAAGACAGGCACAGCGATGGCCGCGAGATCCTCTTCGCGCTCACGGTCCGCCTCGCCCCAGCCGCGTTGTCCGACTGCAGTGACCGCAGCGGCAAGTGTGGCTGGGTCGGTGATCGTACGGGACGTGAAGGCAGTCAACGTGGTGGGCATCTCGGTCTCTGAGCCTTGACCGAAGGCCAGGACGACCTTGCCGACCGCCGTTGCGTGCGCGATGCTGGGACGCCCTACAAGCGCCGCTGAGCGTACGCTACGGCGACTAGGGACGTGGTCTACCGTGACGCCCTCGCCGGCCGCAGGGAGCGATAGCGTGGCTGTCTCGCCGGTCGCGCGTTCGACCTGTTCGAGGAGTGGTCGGGCGAGTGCGCGTACATCGAGGCGTTGCAGCACATGGGTGCCGAGTTGGAGCAGGCGGACGCCGAGTCGAAACCGCCCTGTGGCGGTCACCTTTTCGACCAGCCCATGTGCGGCAAGCGTGCCCAATAGTCGTGAGGCCGACGAAGCGGAGATGTCAAGGCGGCGGGCGATCTCGTTGACACCCAGAGGTTCGTTGGCGTCCGCGAGGATTTCGAGCACGGTCAGGGCGCGCTCGACGGCGGCGACAGGGCGTCCGGGTGTTGCCATGTCGGCAATGGTAGCCGGTCTCGTATGCTGTCGGCGATGGCAGCGGTGGAGAAACAGTCGGGTTTTGCAGCCCTGTGCGCGCATTTTCCAGCGCGCTGGCAATTGGCACTACGGTTTGGTGTGGTGGTGGGGGCTCCGTTCGCTGCAGGCACCTCTGCTGACGCGCATCCACTCGGTGCGATCGCGGCGGCTAGCGCACTCCTGATCGTGCTGCTCGGAACGCCCGGTTATGGCATTGCACGACGCGCTCAAGTGATTGGCGTGGCCATCCTGGTCGGTCTTGCGGCCGCCATTGGTGCGCTGGTGCAGAACCACGAAATCGCGCTTGTCCTGTTGTTGTTGCTGGTGGGTGGCTTCTTTGCGGTTGCGCGCAAGGTCGATCGTTCGCTTGCCACGATCGCGCTCGTGCCGATCATAGGGCTGCTGATTGGCTCGGGATCGACTGACGGTCTTCGCTCTGCGATTGAGTTGCTTGCCGCTGCGCTGATCGGAGGCGGTCTCTATCTGCTCTTCCTCGACCGCGTCTGGCCGAGCCCTGAGCACCCATCGGTCGCCCTCGAAGGGCGGGCGAAGCGCCTGTTGCCAGGATTGATCCTTGCGCTGCCGATTGGGTACGTACTGGCCTCAGCCATCGTCGACTGGCACATGGCGGCGTACGCCTTCGCGCTGCTGTCGCTGGTTGTGATTCTCAATGCCCGCGGCGCGCACCGCACGACGCGGCATGAGCTACTCGGCTTTCTTGTCATCCTCGCGCTCGTCATCATCGAGGTGCAGATTCCGGTGCGTGCCGACGTGATGGTCTCCACGGCACTGATCGTGGCGATCGTTGGCGCATGGCGTGCGGAGCGGGGGACGGTACCGCTCTGGAGCATTCTCGGCACGCTACTGGTGCTGATCGCGTCGGTGTCGTAGGCGGGACCGACAACGACTGAGGGGCGGCCGAAGCCGCCCCTCAGGGAAGTACTGAATTGTGCTCGCGTCTCTAGTGGGAGACGGAGGCTGCTGCCTTCTCGGGCACCAGCATCTCCTCGGCGAAGCGGGAGAGACGGAACGGCTCGATTAGGTCGGGCGTGCGGCCCGTTCCAATCAACTCGGCCATCGTCTCGCCGCAGACAGCGGAGGCCTTGAAGCCCCACGTGCCCCAGCCGGCGTCGATCAGGAAGTTATCAACCTCGGTCTTGCCCATGATCGGCGAGAAGTCCGGTGTCATATCGCAGTAGCCGGTCCACTGGCGCTGGATCTTGAGGCGCGCCAACAGCGGCACCACGTCCAGGGCATTCGCAGTGGAATGTTCGAGGAACGTGTTGGTCGAACGCATGCTGTAGGTCGTGTACGGCTCGATCTCCGAACCGATCAGGATCTCACCACGGTCCGTCTGCGAGATGTACGTGTGGAGGTTGGCCGACACGATGATCTTGTGCAGGAGCGGCTTGACCGCCTCGGTCACGAAGGCCTGCAGCGGATGGTTCGTGATGGGCGTGCGAATCCCAGCCATGTCCGTGACCTGCGTCGTCCAGCCAGCGACGGCGCTCATCACAACACCAGCGTCGATCGGGCCCTGATTGGTATCAACGCCGATGCACTTACCCGAACCATCCTTGCGGATGCCCGTGACTTTGATGCCCTGATGGATATGGCCACCACGCATGCTGAACCGCGAGCCGTAGCCCCAGACAACAGCGTCATGACGCAGCACCGAGCCAGGCGGGTGGTAGAGCGCCGCCTCGATCGGGTACGGGATATCCATCGACATGTTGAGCTCGGGGCAGAGTTCCGCGATCTCATCGCGGAAGATCAGCCGGGAGTCAACGCCGAGCAGCTTGTTGGTCTCTGCGCGCTCGCGCTGAACACGCACCGATGAGTCGGTGTGAGCAAGCGTGAAGTGGCCGAGATTCGACATCATCATGTTGAAGTCGAGGTCGGCAGAGAGACCGCGCCACAACTCCATCGAGCGCTCGTAGAACCGAATGCCCTCGGGCGTGCGGTAGTTCGAGCGGACGATGGTCGTGTTACGACCCGAACCACCGGCACCGATGTAGTTCATCTCCAAGACGGCGATATTCTCGGCCTTGACGCCGTGGTTCTTGACCAGGTAGTACGCCGTACCCAGGCCGTGTGCGCCTCCACCAATAATGACGACGTCGTACGACTTCTTCATGTCGTACTTCTTGAAGAACGTCCGTCCTCGTAGAAGACCGCTCACGAGACCGTCACCCCTTCCGTGCCGATACCAATCGGATCGACGGTCGGAGCCGCGATCTCATGCATGTTGACTTTATGTCCCGCGTGGTTGAGTGCCTCGCGGACGTGCAGTTGAACCTCGGCGCCCGTCATGATGTCGATCCGGTTGGGGCGGACGAACAACTTGCCTGCCACGTGGCAGACGCGACCGACCGTGAAGACCGGAGCGCCATCCGAGACGGGAAGCTTCCAGTTAGCTTCGCGGGCGAAGACCTCTTCGCAGCCTTCACCGACGATCGAGAAGAAGGACCAGCCGTCGGTGTGATCGATTACGAGCGCAGCATTACCTTCGCTGGCGAGCTGACCCTGAAGGTCTTCGACAAGCGCCGCGGCCGTGCCGGGCTGTCCAACGAAGATGACCTCATCGTCAGTGATGCGACCGACGAGCGTACCGGCAGGCTGTGAAAGCCCATCGAGCGCCGCTTGACGACCAAAGCAGCGAACCTTCGCTGCGCCTTTGACTTCAAATAGATCAGGCACGGAGTTTGACTCCCTCGGGATCGTAGAAGGCGTGGCCGGCAATGGTTGCCGGAGCGCCGCCAATGGTGATGGTCCCACCTTCCTTGGCGTGTTCTGTAACAACCCACGCTAGGCCAACGGGATGGCCGAGGACGTACGACATCTTGGACGATGTCACTCGACCTGCAAGATTGCCGCCAATGGTGACGGTCATACCTTCTGGTGGAGTCGCCATGCCGGGCTCCATCTGCCACGGCACGAGCGTCTCGCGGGGGGTGCGCCGCTGTGCTCGAAGGAGTGCAGCCTTACCGACGAAGTCGGGCTTATCGAGTTTGACAGCCCACTCCATCGAAACCTTCCACGGATTCGTCTCGAAGTCCGTGTCCTGCGAGATAATGACGTGACCCTTCTCGAGGCGCAGCAGACGCTGAGCGTCGAGGCCGAAGGGACGGATATCCCATTCCTTGCCGGCCTCGAGAATGGCGTCCCACATCTCGACTGCGGCTGCAGCCGGGAAATGGAGCTCGTAGGCGAGTTCGCCGACGAAGCCGAGGCGGATTGCCAGGCAGGAGACGCCGTTGACCGTAATGCGCCGATGGCGCAGGTACGGGAACGTCTCCTTGTCCAGCGGATCGTCCGACAGTTTCTGGAGCAGATCGCGGGCATGCGGACCAGCAACGTTGACAGCAGCCAACGAGGCGGTCTGATTGACCACGAATACGTCCAGACCCCAGGCGTCACGCCAGTCCAGCATCCACGACTCGAGTCGCTCGGCACCAGACGTGGTGACGGTGCAATAGAACGCACCGCCTTCCAGTGCACAGACGGTGCCGTCGTCGATGATCACGCCACCCTCTTCGAGCATCAGGCCGTAGCGCAGGCGGCCGGGCTCGAGGTCCGCGATGCGCATCGGGTAGATGCGCTCAAGGAATTCGACCACGTCAGGACCTGCGAGCAGGAACTTGCCGAGCGTACCGACGTCGATCACGCCGACGCGATGGCGCACGGCCTCGTACTCCGCCTGCATGTCGCCGTAGGAGAAGATGCGCTTCCAAGGACCGGCCCACAGGGTCGACGCGCCCATCTCCAAGTGTCGCTGATGGAGCGGCGTGTGCCGCTCGATGTGGTGACGAGCACCGGCAGCAGCCTGTTGGATCTGGATCGGACGAACCGGGGGACGCAGCGTCGTAGGAGCCGAGACGCGGGCAGCCTCCGTTGGTGTCTTGCGCTCTGCGATCGCCCGTAACTGGTCGGCGCAGAGGCGCCCCTGGCATGGACCCATCGTGACGGTCGTATAGCGCTTGAGCAGCTCAGCCGACTCGAAGCCCTCGTCGATTGCCTGCTCGACCTCCTTGACCGAGACGTCTTCGCAGATACAGACGTAGCCGGCTGTGCCGCACGGGCGCGGCTTGGAGGCGGCAGGATTGACGTACAGGGGCAGTCCGGCGGCGGCTGCAGCACCCGCCTGCTGACCGTTCGTCTCTGCCTCGCTCAGCGAGGAACCCGGATGGGCGGAATCGCCCGTCAGGATGCAGGGCAGGTCGTAGGCGAGCCGGGGGAGATGCATGTTCTGCTGGATCTCGGAGCCGATGGCTAGGATGTCGCAGGCGATCTCTTCGGTTGCACCACCTGTGGTCTTGACGACGACGCCCGAGAGCTTCTTACGGCCCTTGGCCTCGACGATCGAGCCCTCGATCTGGCGATTGCCAACACCGCTGGCATCAACGCCAGGAGCGGTGATCACGGCCTCGACGACGACACCGGCAGCGGCAAGTGTGCGAGCGTGCTCGATGGCTTCGGGTTGCTCTGCCCAGACGACAGCACGCTCACCCGGCTTGACGCCATGGGCGCCGGCGAGACGTGCAGCGCCGCGACCCATAAAGATGCCCGGAAGATCGTTGTTCGGGAAGATCCGGTGGACCTCCATGCCGCCAGCAGCAATCACGATTGCCTGCGGATG
>SHUX01000112.1 GCA_009694475.1 Thermoleophilia bacterium | reverse complement strand
TCCACCATGGTGTGCGCATCCAGGACAGCGCGATCGTGGCCGCTGCGATGCTTTCGGATCGCTACATCGCCGATCGCTTCCTGCCTGACAAGGCCATTGACCTGATCGATGAGGCCGCGAGTCGTCTGCGTATCGAGATCGATTCGCGCCCGACTGAACTCGACGAGATCGAGCGACGCATCGTCCGCATCGAGATCGAAGATGCCGCGCTGGCCAAGGAGACGGATGTTATCTCGGCTGAGCGTCGTGAGGCACTCGCCGGCGAACTCGGTGGACTGCAAGAGATTGCGGACGAGATGCGCGGACGCTGGGAGCTCGAGAAGCGCCACATCGATTCGATTCGTCGCCTCAAGAGCATGATCGAGGACGTCAAGACCGAGGCCGAGCGTGCCGAGCGCGAGGCCGATCTGCAGCGAGCCGCGAAACTCACATACGGTGACCTGCCCGCCTACGAGGCCGAACTGCTGGCCGAGACTGTGGCGCTCGACGAGGTTCAGAAGGACGGCTCGGTGCTCAAAGAAGAGGTCGACGAGGAAGACATCGCCGGGGTCGTCGGCGCCTGGACGGGGATCCCCGTCTCGCGCCTGATGGAAGGCGAGATGCAGAAGCTCGTCCAGCTCGAGGAGCGTCTGCACGAGCGCCTCGTTGGGCAGGAAGAGGCAATCTCTGCTGTCTCCGATGCGATCCGCCGCTCGCGCGCAGGTCTCGGCGATCCCGATCGACCGATCGGGTCGTTCTTGTTTCTTGGCCCGACCGGTGTCGGCAAGACCGAACTGGCCAAGACACTCGCCGAACTGCTCTTCGACGATGAGAAGTCGATGATCCGGATCGACATGTCGGAGTACATGGAACGCCACTCCGTCTCGCGCCTGGTTGGTGCTCCGCCCGGCTACGTTGGCTACGACGAGGGTGGCCAGCTAACCGAGGCGATCCGCCGCCGTCCGTACTCGGTAGTGCTGCTCGACGAAATCGAGAAGGCCCACGCCGATGTCTTCAACGTCTTGCTTCAAGTCCTCGACGATGGTCGTCTGACCGACGGCCAGGGACGAACTGTCGACTTTACGAACACGGTGCTGATCATGACGTCAAATGCCGGATCGGAGTTCGTGCTCGGTGACCTCTCCCACGACGAGATTCGTGAGCGCGTCGACGGTGTGCTGCGGCAGACATTCCGCCCCGAGTTTCTCAATCGCATCGACGAGACAGTGATCTTCCACCGCCTGACCGAGCATGAGATTCGCAAGATCGTCGACCTGCAGGTGCAGCGTCTCGTGCGTCGTGTCGAGGCTCGTCGCGTGGCCTTTGAGGTGACCGACGCTGCCAAGGATCTCCTGGCACGCGAGGGCTACGATCCCACCTATGGCGCGCGACCGCTCAAGCGTGCAATCCAGCGTCTGCTTGAGAATCCGTTGGCGCTGCGCCTGCTCGAGGGCGATATCGGTGATGGTGCTCGTGTGATTGCCGCAACCAACGAGACCGACGACGCCATTGTCTTTGCGATCGAGCCGCCGCAGGCGGTCGTCTGACCATGGGCCTGTTCCGCCGCGGCTCGACGTCGTCCGACGGTTCCAGCGACCTCGAGTTTGATGACGACCTTGAGGTCGACGCCGGGATCGCCGAGGAGGTGGGCCCACTCGGCCCCACCGGTCGCCCACTGCATCCGGTCGGCGCGTACTTCGAGGCGGCCTTCCGGCGCTTTGGCGTCAACTTTGGGGGCTATCTGCTGATCGCGGCGATCAGCGGCTTGCCCCTGCTTGGCGTCAAGGTTGTGGTGTCCGGCACGGCGATCTCGGGGCTGGTAGCGGGGTTGCTCTATGCGGCCGCCTTTGCGCTCGGCAACTTTATGGTGCTCACGCTCGCGACAATGCTGGTGGTGGGGAGCCTGCGTGGCCGGCTCGGCTCGGTGCTGATCACCGGTGTCGTGACAGTTGCGATTGGCACGCTGCTGATCTGGCTGCTGCATCTCGTGGCGATCGTGTTCTATCCGCTGCTGGCCTTCCCGTCGATCATCGTGGCCTCGGGCGATGGGCGTGGGTTCGATTCGATCTGGCAGGGCATGCGTATGACGGTGCGCTGGTTCAAGCGAACCTACGCCTGCGTGCTCGGGCTCGCGATCGTGATCGCCGCAGTGGCTGTCGGCTTTGGCATCTTGCTGACGCCGCTCGGTTCGTTTTTGCAGCAGCAGGTCACGTTCGCCATCACCACGATCATCGTCTGGCCTGTCGCGGCCCTCGTCTTCCGCAACCTCTACGGCGATGTGACGGGACGACTCGTGATCAACGACTCGCCGAAAGAGAACGAGCGGCGCAAGGAAATCATCAAGCGCCGCCGTGCGAAGGCCAAGCGCAACCGCGAGCGGATCAAGAAGGTCACGGGCGAAGAGTAGAGCGTGGTTGGCCGGAGGACATGACAAACCGGGGTTTGTCATGTCCTCCTTGTTTCACAGCAATGGAGCCGATTACGCCTAGGTTGCTCCACGCACCTACCGCAGCGGACTAGCGGTTCATGGTGTCCCAGACGCGGTTCGGCGTCATGGGAAGTTCGTGCACGTGCGTGCCAATCACCTTGGCGATGGCATTGCCGATCGCGGCGAGTGTTGGGACACTCGGTGGCTCAGCGATGCCCTTGACGCCACTCGGACCCCCATCGGTCGCCGCTGGGCCGACAAAGGCGATCTGGATTGGCGGGATATCAGCAGCCGTCTGCAGCTTGTACTCCAACAGACCAGCGTTGAGGATGCGGCCATCGTCGGAGATCTTCGACCCCTCGAGGAGCGCCTGGCCGATGCCCATTACGACACCACCCTCAATCTGGCCCTCAGCGCCGAGCGGGTTGATGATCGTGCCCGAATCGTGCGCTGCGGCAACACCGAGCACGCGTACGACACCGGTTTCGCGATCGACCTTCACGTGCGCGGCATGGCAGAAGAAGGTGGGGGCAACCCACGACTCCATACCCATGCGGCCAACACAGGCCGAACCCTCGACCTCAGGAGCCGACGGGACATCACCCGATCCAGTTGCGAGCAACTGATCGCCACCCGTGGCCTCGCCGGCTAGGTCGACGATGCTGACGCTCTTGTCGGGCGAGCCCTTGACGCGCACCAATCCATCGGCAAGTTCGAGGTCACCAACGGCTGCTTCGAGCCGCTCGGATGCCATCTCGAAGAGCCGATCTTTGATCACGTTGGCAGCGGCAACGACGGCGCGACCGTTGTTGAAGGTCGTCTGCGAACCAGAGGCGCCCATGTCGTACGGGCCGGCCTCGGTGTCCTGGTAGACGATCGAGAAGTTCTCGGGCTGCATGCCGAGCACGTCGGCAGCGAGGCGTGGAAGCGCCATCACGGCACCGGATCCACATTCCTGTGCGCCGGTCACGATCGTCGCGGAGCCGTCGCCGTTGAACTTGATGTACGCACCCGACGAGGAACCGAAGGACGGCCACCACCCGATTGCCATGCCAATTGCCTCGTCCTCGGGCAAGTCTTTGCCGTAGCCGAGCATCTCGGCAGCGGCGTCAAGGCACTGCGGAGCACCATGGGGATCAAGGATCTGGCCGGAGACCGTGGGGTCGCCGTCCTGCACAACGTTCTTGCGACGCAGATCGAGTGGGTCCATGCCGAGTGCCTTGGCAATCACGTCCATGTGCTGCTCGAGGGCCCAATTGACCTGCGGCGCCGTAGGAGCGCGCACCGAGCCGGAAGGCTGGTGGTTTGTGTAGACGATGCGGGCCTCGATGTCGCAGCTCGGGATGCGGTATGGCCCAGCGGCGTGCATGGCGGCGAGCTGCGGAAAGAAGCCACCGTCGGCCGTGTAGGCACCATTGTCGATCAGGATCGTGCCGCGGCGGCCGGTGATCGTGCCGTCGCGCTTGACGCCCGTCTCGAGGCTGATCACCATGCCTTCGCGGCGATGGTCGGGTGCAATGAACTCCTCGCGGCGCGAGAAGACGAGCTTGGCCGGGCGCTTAGCCTTACGGGCGACAGCGGCGACGTGCGCCTCGAAGTGAAACTCGCACTTGCCACCAAAGCCACCGCCAAGGTGGGGGACGATCACGCGCACGGCGTTCTCGGACATCTCTAGCGTGTGGGCGACACCTGCACGGGCGTTGAAGGGCACCTGCGTCGAGGACCAGATCGTGACCTGATCGCCATGCCACTCGGCAATAATCGCTCGCGGTTCGATCGGGGCGGCGTGCTGCATATCGGCCACGTAGCGGCCACTAATGACGGTGTCGGCCTCGGCCATACCCTTGTCGATATCACCAAAGACGAGCGTCGAACGACCAGCGTCGTTGCGGTCGCGCACGATGTCGGACGAGTCGCCGTACGACTCCCAATCGGGGTGCACGAGCGCGGCGCCGGGGGCGGCCGACTCCTCGATGTCGTTCATCACCGGTAGCGGCTCGATGTCGACCTCGATCAGGTCGAGCGCGGCCTGCGCAACGGCGGGCGTGGTGGCGGCGACGGCGGCGATGATCTCGCCCTCGAAGCGCACCCACTCACGGGCGAACAGGCGACGGTCCTGAATATACGGACCGTGCTGAAGATCGGGGACGTCGGCATGCGTGACGACGGCGAACACGCCAGCGAGAGCCTCTGCCTTGCTGGTGTCGAGACGCGTGATGCGACCATTGGCGATGCCTGCGTAGAGGAACTTGCAGTGGGTCATGCCAGCGAGCTGCATGTCGGCTGTGTAGCGACCGAGACCGGTCACCTTGTCCTTGCCATCTTGGCGCTTAAATGTCCTGCTCTCGACAACGGCCATGGAGGCCCTCCCTCACTGTGCGAACCGAATTCGCTACATCCTACTGGCGCGGGGCGGCGAGTGCGAGCCTGCGCGTTATGGCCAGCGCTCGAGCGCTGGCGCCATGCCCTCAACGATGATCGTCGTGGCGCAGCGAGCAGCCTCGGCGGCAAGCGTTGCAGGGTCCTCATCAGCCTCGAACGGCGACAGCACGTAGGCGGCAACGTCGCGCCGATCACCCTTACCAGGACGGCCAACACCACAGCGAACGCGGAAGAAGGCGGGCGAGCCGAGCGCGTCGGCCAGCGAGCGCAGACCGTTGTGGCCCTTGAGGCCGCCACCGTCACGGGCGCGGACGATGCCTGGTTCGAGTTCGATGTCGTCGTAGATCACGATGATCTCGTCGAGTGGCAACTTGAGGTCGTGTACGCAGGCACCAACGGAGCGACCCGAGTCGTTCATAAACGTCTCTGGCGCGAGCACGCCGACCGCTACCTCGCCGAGACGGACTTCGGCATAGCGACCGTTGTACTTGTCCTTGGCCGTGGCGCCATGCTCTGAGAGCAGTGCGTCGACGGCCATCCAGCCGATGTTGTGACGCGTCCGGGCGTATTTCGATCCAGGATTGCCGAGCCCAACGATCAGGGCGTCGACGTAGCCCATGTGGCGCTACTCGCTGGAGTCGTCGCCAGCAGAGTCGTCGCCAGACGCCTCTCCAGCGGACGCATCGTCGCCCTCGCCGACGAGCAGAACCTCGCCCTCGGCACCCTCTTCGCCCTCGGCTGTCGCCTCGGACATGGCGGCACGGGTGACAACACAGGAGCAGACGACAGAGTCGGGATCGCCAGCGAACTCGTAGCCGGTTCCGGCCGTCAGGTCGCGGACGTGAATCGAGTGAGCGATGCGTAGTTCGGTGACGTCGACAACGATCTCGGTCGGCATCGCGCCCGGCAGGGCAATAACGAGGATCTCGTGCAGCGAATGCTCAATCATGCCGCCGTCGAGTTTGACGCCGTCGGCCTCGCCGACCAGGTGGACTGGCACGGGGGCGGTGATTGTCTCGGTCAGCGAGATGGCAATCAGGTCGATGTGCGTGACACGATCACGGACGCGGTCGATCTCCATTGCCTTGAGAATCGCGTTGACGGGCTTATCCTCACCATCGATCACGAGCGAGAGAATCGCGTTGCGACCAGCCTCGCCCATCATCGCGGAGCGCAGTTTGACGCGCTCGATCTGGAACGGCAGCGGCTCGCGGCCCTG
>SHUX01000111.1 GCA_009694475.1 Thermoleophilia bacterium | reverse complement strand
CGTATCTCGTGGCCGGCGAGAAGGCCGGCTCCAAGTTGGCCAAAGCCGAGCAGGCGGGCGTACCGATCCTCGACGAGGCGGCCTTTGTCGAGTTGCTCGGTAGGAGTTCCTAGAGGAAACGGATCGTGACGGTACGCACGCCCCAGCGCAGCGCGGCGCGCTCGGTCTTGACCCAGACGTCAACGAAGGGACCTTGGACGGCGCCGCCGATATCCGCTGCGAGACATTTGCCATAGCCAGGTACGTAAAACCGCGTGCCGAGTGGAATCACGTCGGGATCAACCGCACAGATGCCATGGCGCGTCTTGGCGCCCGTAAAGGTGGGCTGATGACCGGCGTAGGCCGTTGACTTGACCTTCATCGTCGAGCCAGGCTTGGGGGGTTTTGGTGCGGCTGCGCCAGCCACCGCTGTGGGTAGGGCGAACGCCGCGATGGCGACGGCAAGGGTGCACAGGCGCGTGCGCATGGGCTCAGACTACCGGACGGTTGATGGGTTACTGAGCCGTCGAGGGCAGCAGAAACCCATCGGCATCTGCTGCGAGCTGGTGCACTGTGGTGCCGCCAAGGTGCAGTTCGCCACAGACGCTCGCTGGCACCTCGTGGTCACCCACGATCAGGCAGCGTGGCGGTGGTGCTGTGCGACTACGACCGAGGTGGCGGGACAGTGTCGTCAGCAGCGTCGGTCTGACTGCTGTGGTCTCGGCCAGGGCGGTGGCATCAGCAGCCGTGCCGACGATGACGCCTGGCTTCAGCAAGGGAATGTCTTCGAGCCTGCCGATTGCCACCGGGATGCCTTGTTCGACGGCGGCAAGTGCGACGGTGACGATCCATGCCGTATCGAGAGGGATCGTGATCAGGACGGTCTCGTCGGGGCGCATCAGATCGCCGGCCGCACGGAGTGCGGTGATGTCGGTGTGGAGTTGTCCGAGCGTGCAGTCTACGTTGGTGGCCGTAATCAGCGCGCGTTGATGGCCGTGGCGTTCGCGCGTGCGTTCGCGCACCGCATCGGTCCGCAGCGCCGTATGCAGGACACCGTGGGCGGCAAGGCGTTCCAGGCTACGGCCCGAGTCTTCGCGCGGGGCGACGGGGACACAGACCGAGTCGAGCCGGGCAAGCGAGGCGAGGTGTGCAGCGCGAATCGGGGTCGTCGCGAACCCGGCCGCAAAGGGGGTATCGGCGGGACCGAGCCGAATCGTCACACCAATCTCGAGTGCGGCGATCAGCAGCAGCAAGGACTCGCTGTCGGTGCTGTGCTCGAGTGCGAAAATGCTCTCAGAGGCGCAGCCAACTTCGAGCAGTCCACCGGCGTACTCATGCACGCGCGAGGCGACGAGCGCCCGGTCGAATTGACGCCAGAGTGTTCCGTGGCGAACCCAGATCGCGGGTGGTGGTGCTGCGTCGTGCATGGTGCAGCCGAGACTAGCGCTCGGGGCTGCTGCTAGACCGGGTTATCAACGGCGAGAAACGACGTTGAGATGCCAAACTGCGTTGCGGCTGCTGCGGCTAAGGCCTGCACGCCAACCGTCTCCGACGCGTTGTGTCCCGCTGCGATGAAGTGCACACCGAGCTCGACTGCCAGGTAGGCGGCGTCCTCACTTGGCTCGCCGGTGATGAAGGCATCGAGACCAGCAGCGGCAGCCTGGCGAATATCGCGTGCCGCACCACCCGAGACAATACCGACCGTCCGCACGGGGTGGTCGCCACCGGGCAACACCAGCGGTGTGGATCCGATCAGGCCGCCCAGGGTGGCGGCAAGTTCGGCTGCCGTTGTCGCTGTGGGGAGCGCGCCACTGCAGCCGATCATGACGCCCTGATGCTCACCGAAGGGCACGCGCTGTGTGAGTCCAAGCAGGTCGGCGAGGCGCGCGTTGTTGCCAAGCGTCGCGTGCGCGTCGAGCGGTAGGTGGTAAGCGATGAGCGAGATATCTGCGGCGAATAGCGCCTCGAGGCGTCGACGCTCCAGTGGTCCGATCCGCGCATCAGCGCCATCCCAAAAGAGACCGTGGTGCACGAGCAAGACCTGAGCATTGTCGGCCGCGGCGCGCTCGATCACCTCGAGCGAAACAGAGACAGCGGTGCAGACGTGCGACACCTCGTCGGCGCCCATGACCTGCAGCCCGTTCGGGCCGTAGTCGCGGAACGACTGGGCAGCGAGCGTCTCATCGAACCAACCGACAAGATCCGCGAGCCGCAGCGGGCTCATCCCGGCTCCCCGGCTTCCAGCGGAAGGCCGTCGGAGCCAGCAGGAATCGTAATCGCATCGACCTGGTCAACGAGACGGAGCCCGTGCTGATCGACTTCGATGACATCGCCATTCGAGCCGACGTGCACGTTGTCTGCAGCCACGCCATTTTGGATCGCCAGTTCGGCCTGTGCCGCGAGCATCTGCGTCTCGCCGTGGATCGGGATCACGCTGGTGGGGCGAAGCATGCGAACCATGTCGACGATCTCGTCGGCACGGGCATGGCCCGACACGTGGATTGCAGCATCGTGATGGGTAATGACGCGCGCGCCGCGCATACGCAGCATGTTCTGCATCTCCTCGACGGGACCCTCGTTTCCGGGCACCGGGCGGGAGGCAAACACAATCGTGTCGCCGTTGCCGAGGTTGAGATCGGGATACTCGCCACGGGAGGCGCGTCCGAGGACGGCGAATTCCTCGGCCTGCGAGCCGGTGCAGATGACGAGCGCCTTGACGCCAGCGATATCGCGGCGACCCAAGACCGGAAGGTTCGGCGGCACCATCTCTTTCAGGCGCTCAGCGATCTTGATGTTGCGGCGGACGGAACGACCCAGCAGCATGACCTGGCGACCCGTGCGGTCCGCGGCGCGAACGGCATGGTCGATGCGGTCAATCTGCGACGAGAAACTGGTCAGGACTACGCGGCCCTGGGCCTCATCGATGACGTCGTTGATGGGATCAATCGTCGTTGCCTCAGAGGGCGTGCGGCCTGGCAGCTGAGCGTTCGTCGAATCGCCGAGCATCGCAATCACACCGGCATCGCCAAGAGCGGTGAGGCGCTTGCGGTCGACCTGGCGCTTGAGGTCCTGGCCGGTCGCGTCCATCTTGTAGTCGCCGGTCAGCACGATCGTGCCGAGGTTCGTCGTCAAGGCGATCGCCGCAGGATCCGGGATCGAATGCGAGACACGGATAAATTCCACTGTGATCGAGCCGATCTGGATCTGATCACCAGGCGCTACGGTCTGCAGCGGCGGCAGTGGGAGGTCGTGCTCGGAGAGCTTGGCCTCAACCATTGCGGTCGTAAACGGCAGCGAGATCATGCGGCCGATGGGGGTCCCCGAGCGGATCAGATGGGCGAGAGCGGCAACATGGTCGTCGTGGGCGTGCGTAATCAGCACCGCGTCGATCGGGCGACCGTTGAGGGCACGTACGTCCGGCAGGTAAATATCGACACCAAGGCCGCGATCGTCGCCATGGGGAAAGCCGATGCCACAGTCGATTACAAGGCGGACATCGTCGTGCTCGATGACCATCATATTGCGCCCGACTTCGCCGAGACCGCCAATTGGCGTAATGCGAATCGGGTCCGTCACGCCCGACACGGTATCGCGAAGTACGGGTTGTCCGCGCCGGGCGACGGGGCGGAGGCCGGATTTCTGGCATACTCATGCCCGCTCGGGGTGTGGCGCAGCCTGGTAGCGCGCTCCGTTCGGGACGGAGAGGTCCGCAGTTCGAATCTGCGCACCCCGATGAGCAGAGAAGGGCGGCCTCCCGAGCCGTCCCGCCCGTAGTCTTAGGCGATGCCCTACGGCTGGCCCTACCTCGTGCTCGTCCTTTTACAGGCCTCGATCATCCCGTTGGTCCGCGATCCTGCGCTTCTGCCGCGCATCCCGCGGCACCCACTCTTGGGCCTCTTGCCGCTGGTTGCGATTGGTGGGGGCGTGATCTTTCTGGGTGCCGTTTCGAGTGCGGTTGGGGCCGTCACGACGCTCGCCGCCTTCGCGGTGCCGCCGCTTGCGCTTTTGGCCGTCTGGCATGTGCGCCGCGCCGCGCTACCTCTCGCGATCGTCTCGCCGATCCTGTGGCTGATCGTCTGGCGTCTGCCAACCACTGGCTGGACGCAACTGGCAGGCGACCTGTTGATTGTGCTCGCAGCCGTCTCGCTGGGACGACTGACGGGGTGGATTGCGCCGAGTGCAGCCTTGGTCGTCGGCGTGCTTGTCGCGACAGCAGTCGACGTCTGGCAGGTGTTGACGATCCAAGTTCAGCCGGTCGCCACTGCGCTCGCGGCGGCGGTGCCAGCGCGTGGACTACCGGCGTTGCAGCAGTTCGAGATGGTCGGGGCCTCGATGGGCTGGGGCGATGCCTACCTCGCTGCACTGGTTGGGGCGATCGTGGCGGTAAGCGTGCGCGCGACGGTCGTGGCGACGGTCGTCACGGCGATCACGGGCCTGTTGCTCGGACTGTTATTCAACGTGCTCGACCTGCTCCCCGCCACGGTTCCCGTTGCGCTTGGATTGATTGCCGCAGGTTGCGTCGAACACCGCGTCGTGCGCGCGTGGGCACAAGCGGCAAGCGATCGCCGCAAACGCCCTAGGATGCCCGTAGACAAGGAGGCCTGACCAGCCATGGCGACGACGATGCCCAAGCTCGATGAACAGCTTTTGATTGGTGGAACGTGGACCGACGCGACCGGTGGGGCGCGCTTTGACGTGACCGACCCCGGCAGTGGTGCGACCGTCGGGTCTGTGCCGAATGCCACGCAGGCCGACGTGACGGCCGCGATCGACGCTGCTGCTGCGGCACTTCCAGGCTGGCGCTCGACGCCTGCGCTACAGCGTGCACGCATCCTCCGCAAGTCCGCCGAATTGATGCGCGAGCGTGCGCTCGACATTGCGACGTGCATGACGTCCGAGCAAGGCAAGCCGCTTGCCGAGGCGAAGGGCGAGGTCGAGTACGCCGCCTCCTTCTTCGAATGGTTCGCCGGCGAGGCCGAGCGCGTCTACGGCCAGGTCGTCTCGCCGATGAACACGAACAACCGCGTGCTCGTACTACGCCAGCCTGTTGGTGTGGTCGCCGCGATCACGCCCTGGAACTTCCCGGCCGCGATGATGACGCGCAAGCTTGGCCCCGCGATGGCTGCCGGCTGCACCAGTGTCGTCAAGCCCGCCAGCGCGACACCGCTGACGGCTGCACTTGTGCTCCGCTGCATCGAGGATGCTGGTGCACCTGCCGGCGTGGTCAATCTCGTCACGTCGCGCGACGCCGCCATGGTTGCCAATACGATCTTTACCGACGCCCGCGTCAAGAAGATCTCGTTTACCGGCTCCACGGAGATCGGCAAAGACCTGATCCGTGCCTCCGCACACCAGGTCAAGCGCCTTAGCCTCGAGCTGGGCGGCCATGCGCCGTACATCATCTTCGAGGACGCTGATCTTGACGAGGCGATCGAGGGTCTGATTGCCTCCAAGTACCGCAACGCCGGCCAGACCTGTGTCTGCGCCAACCGTGCCTACGTGCAGCGGAGCATCTACGACGACTTCCTCGCGCGGCTCGTCAAGCGTGTCAGCGAGATGCCCGTTGGTCATGGTCTGACCGAAGGCACCGTGATTGGACCGATGATCAACGAGGCCGCAGTCGAGAAGGCCGACGAGCACGTCCAAGACGCACTCGCCAAGGGTGCCAAGCTGGCCTACGGCGGCCACCGCCTGACCGAGGGCGACTACGCCAACGGTGCGTACTACGAGCCGACCATCATCGACGGCGTCACGCCCGACATGCTGATCCACCACGAGGAGACCTTTGGTCCCGTTGCTGGCCTGACGGCCTTCGACAGCGAGGACGAGGTAATCGCACTCGCGAACTCTTCCGAGTACGGCCTCGCCTCGTACTTCCACACCAAGGACTACGCGCGATTGCTACGTGTCGCCGAGCGTCTCGAGTACGGCATCGTTGGTGCCAACGCGGGCATCATCTCGGCGGCCAACGCGCCGTTTGGTGGTGTCAAGGAATCGGGCTACGGCCGCGAGGGTGGCTCGGTCGGCATCGACGAATATCTCGACGTCAAGTACGTCTTGATCGGCGGAGTGGGAACGGTCTAGACGAT
>SHUX01000110.1 GCA_009694475.1 Thermoleophilia bacterium | reverse complement strand
ATGAGCGCTTCGCCGGCGATCTTCCCGATGAGGACTACACCTCCATCGGCGGTTTCTTGTTCGGTGAATTGGGTCGACCAGCCCGTCCCGGTGACGTCGTTTCTCATCAGAGTTTCCGGTTCACCGTGCGCGAGGTGGATGGACCGCGCATTCGCATCGTTGACGTGGAACTCAAGGCGCAACCATTGGCGGGCGCTGACGAAGTTTAAAACCGCGAACATTTCAGCACCATACTGTGCTACAACATCATCTTTCGCTAGAAAAATGGATTTAATCGTCAACGTGTAGATGGGCTAAATAGTTTTAGCACCATGAGACCTGAGGAGGGACCTCGCATGACAGATTTTAATCAGTTGGACCCGTTCCGCAAGCAAGCAGACCCGCTGCAACTTGATCTCGTTGAGTCGTTTGCTCAGGGTAAGATCAACCGCCGTCACTTCATCCAGCGCGGTACGGTTCTTGGCCTTTCGCTTGCCTCGATCAGCGCAATTGTCGCGGCCTGCGGCGGCTCGAGCAGCAGCGGTGGTGGCGGTGATGCGGCTACCGATACGGGTGTTGGTGGAGGCGAAGTCTCCGATACCGTCGCCGTCGCGACCGGCGGTTCGATCAAGCTGGTCATGTCGCCCCCGAGTTCCGAGGGTGTCAACCCGATCACGATGATCGACCTCGTTACGTACAACGTCTGTGCGCAGGTGTTCGAGTATCTCGTGCGTTCGGCATCGGACCTCTCGATTGTTCCGCAGCTCGCCACTGAGTGGTCGGGCAGTTCGGACGCCAAGACCTGGACCTTCAAGTTGCGCGAAGGCGTCATGTGGCAGGACGGCACGCCGTTCACCTCCGCCGACGTCGTAGCGACGATGGAGAAGTTGGTTGAGTCCGGTAACTCGGCTTTGACGGGTACGCTCAGTGCCGGTGGCACAACTGCTCCCGACGATCTGACCGTCGTCTTTGCGCTCGACGCCGCCAATGGTCACTTCCCGTACCTCGTCTCGTCCGACAACACGCAGTCGCTGATCACGCCGGTCGCGTGGACGGTCAAGGACAACCTCGCGCCGGGTGTTAATGGCACAGGTCCGTGGAAGCTTGATTCGCTCGACGTCAAGACGGGTGCCAAGTACTCCCGCAGTGACACCTGGTGGGGCGGCAAGACGCCGCTCGACACCGTCGAGTTCATCTTCATCGAGGACACCGCCGCACAGGTTGCAGCGGTCGCCAGCGGCGAGGCCGACGGCACGACCTACTTCACGGCCGATCAGGGCGAGGTCCTGATCAACGATTCGAACATGAACATCGTCGAGCTGAAGTCCGCTACGCATAATCAGTTGTGGATGCGAGTCGACAAGGGCGCCGTGATTGATCCGAAGGTGCGCCAGGCAATCGCCTGGACGTTCGATCGTCAGAAGATGATCGACAAGTCGCTCGCTGGATACGGCACGATCGCCAACGATCACGTCATGTTCGAGCTGTACCCGTACTTCGACAGCGCAGCCGTCGAGCAGCGTGTGCAGGACATCGACATGGCGAAGGCACTCCTCAAGGAGGCCGGTGCTGAGGGTCTCAGCGTCGAATTGCCGTACATCAAGGCAAACAACATGACGAGCTTGGCGATTCTCACTGCGGACGGCATGAAGCAGGCTGGTATGGACGTCAAGCTTGTCGGCAGCGATTACAGCACGTTCTACGGCAAGTTCTGGTGCCCAGCCGAGCCGGCCAAGCCGCCGTGCTCGGGTGCCACTGACATCGGAATCGTCGACTATGGCCATCGCGGCACGCCCGACGTGTACCTCAACGCGGCGCTCCAGTCGAACGGTGTCTGGAACTCGTCGCAGTACGCCAGTTCGACCTTCGACACGCAGCACGCTGCATGGTCGGCTGCCGTCGATGTTGACGCGCAGAAGTCGACTGCTGCCGATCTGGAGAAGACTCTCTGGAATGACGTTCCGGTCGGTATCCCGTACACGATCAACACGCTGGGAGCCTTCAACAAGAAGTTCCAGGGCATCGTGACGACGGCAATGGGCTTTGCCTTCCTTGAGGCTGCTTCGCAGACCTGAGGCATAACGGAAGACCGGGCCGGGGTCGCCACCGAATGGTTGGTGGTGACCTCGGCCTTTCCGTCTTTGTAGGCTTCTCCTCACCATGCTGATCTTTCTGATTCGCCGTATTGGGCTCGCGATTGTCACTCTGTTTTTGCTGACGATCATCGTCTTTGCGTTGTCGAATGTCCTGCCGGGCAATGTTGGGCGACAGATCATGGGGCCGTTCGCGCCGCAGAAGTCCGTCGACGAACTCAATCAACGACTCGGCACAGATCAGCCGCTCTACACGCAGTACATCAAGCGCATGGAGGGGTACGCACACCTCGACCTTGGCAAGTCGTACAAGTCGCGTGAGCCCGTCACGCATGTGATTGGATCGACCTTTCTAAATTCCACCAAACTCGCCTTTCTCGCGCTCCTGATCACCGTGCCGCTGGGAATCCTGGGTGGTGTGATCGCAGCCCTCAGGCGCGGCTCCTTGATCGACCGCAGCATCGTCGTGTTCAGCCTTGCTGGCTCGTCGCTCCCAGAGTTCGTGACGGCCTCGTTCCTCGTCGTCATCTTCGGTTTGCAGCTCGCCTGGTTTCCTGTGATCGCGAGCACGGGCGACGTGATCAGTCCAGCCGAGCAGCTCTACCGCCTCGTGCTGCCAATCCTCGCCCTCGTGCTCGTCTACTTTGGTTACATCGCGCGCATGGCGCGGGCGGGCGTGATTACCGCCATGGAGGCCGAATACACACGCACCGCCTTCTTAAAGGGATTGCCGCGGGGGGTAGTGATTCGTCGTCACGTATTGCGTAACGCGCTCTTGCCAACGATTGCGGTTGTTGCCACTCAGACGGGATACCTGTTCGGCGGTCTGTTGGCGGTGGAGCTGATCTTCAACTATAACGGCCTTGGTCGCGAACTCGTGCGGGCAGCGCTGAACAAGGACCTGCCCGTGCTGTCGGCGGGTGTGCTGCTGATCGGCGTCGTCTACATGGTTGCGACCTTGCTCGGCGACATTCTGATCTCGATTCTCAATCCGCGCGTTCGGCTGGGAGACCAGTAATGGGCGTCATCGAAGACGAAATTCCCGCCACGCCGCCCGTGCCGGGCATGCAGGTGGATGTGATCTCGGACAAGCGTGCTGCACGCCGAGAGAAGGCTCGCCTGTTCATCAAGAGCCCATCGGCGCTGATTGGTCTGGGGATCATTTTGTTCTGGTTCGTCTGTGCCGTACTCGGTGCACACATCACGCCACACGATCCCTTCGCTACGGATGGGCTCAGCCACGATCCACCCTTCACCAACGGCTACTACTTCGGGACGGACCAGCTCGGACGCGACGTGCTGGCGCGCATCATGGTTGGTGCCCGAGATGTTCTGATTGCTGCGCCGCTTGCCGCCATCATCGGCGTTGCCTCGGGTTCGATGCTGGGCCTCCTGATGGGTTACTACCGGGGAATCCTCGACGACGTCCTCGGGCGCCTGATTGAGGCCTTCCTCGTACTACCGTTGACCCTCGTGGGTCTGCTGGCACTCTCTGCTGCGCCGGCTGATTGGTCGATCATTCCGGGTATCGAATCGAGCACTCAGACCGTGATCCTGGTTGTCGGCCTGCTCTTTACGCCGATCGTGGCGCGCACCGTGCGTGCCGCCGTGCTGGCCGAGCGTGAGAACGATTACGTGCAGGCCGCCAAGCTTCGTGGCGAGAACGGGCTGTACATCATGACCCGCGAGATCCTGCCAAACGTGATGAGCCCGATCGTCGTTGAGTTTACCGTCCGCATTGGCTACGCGATCTTTGCGATTGCGACGCTCTCGTTCCTTGGCGTCGGTATTCAAGAGCCGACGCCCGACTGGGGTCTGATGATCGCGCAGGAGTATCGTCTCGTGATCGGTGGCTACTGGTGGGTGACGGTCTTCCCTGCGATGGCTATTGCGAGCCTTGTGATCGCCGTCAACTTGGTCGCTGACCGCCTGCAGGAGGTGATGGAGCTTTGAGTACAACTGAGACCACTACTGACACAGTCGCGCTGAAGCTCGACGACCTCCACGTCGCCTACGACGTGCGCGGGATTCCACGCCCTGTTCTCCGTGGCGTGTCCTTCGAGATCCATCCGGGTGAGGCCTATGGCCTGGTCGGCGAGTCCGGCTGTGGCAAGTCGACCACGGCCTATGCCGCCGTACGCTACCTGCCTGAAAATGGTCACGTCACGGATGGTTCGATCACCATTGCAGGCCAGGACATGCTCAAGCTCTCGGCGCCAGATTTGCGCGCATTGCGTTCGAGTCGTATCTCGATGGTCTATCAGGATCCGAGTCAATCTCTCAACCCGACGATCAAAGTCGGGGCTCAGGTCGTTGAGGCCTTTACCGTGCTCGGCTTCTCGAAGGCGGAGGCCAAGGTCAAGGCTAAGGAGGCGCTCCATCGTGTGCGCATTGCCGATGCCCAGCAGGTTCTGGACCGCTATCCGTACCAGCTCTCTGGGGGCATGCAACAGCGCGTCGTCATCGCCATGGCGCTGGCCTGTGATCCGCAGCTATTGATCCTCGACGAGCCGACGACGGGCCTCGACGCGACGGTTGAGGCCGAGGTGCTTGACCTTGTGTCGACGCTGCGCCAGGAGACCGGTGCTGCTGTCCTCCTGATTGCTCACAACCTCGGTGTTGTGCGACGCATCTGTGATCGCGTCGGCGTGATGTACGCCGGCAAGATTGTCGAGGAGGGCCCCGCCGCAGAGGTCTTCGACAATCCCCAGCATCCCTACACCGTTGGTCTGCTGCGGTGCCTGCCACGTCGTGGTGCGAATAAGGTTGAACGTCGCCTCGACACGATCCCCGGCTCGCTGCCGCTGATTGGCACCGTACTGCCCGCTTGTGTCTTCCAAGATCGCTGTGTACTTGCGACCGAAGAATGTCGAACCGTTGCGCCACCAGCAACGCAAAGCGAGGCTGGGCGAACGGTCTATTGCCACCACGCTGACAAGGTCTCGACGCTGGTTGCCGCGCCGCTCCAGGCACCCGTGACAGGCGATGGTGTGGGCGAGATCGTGCTGCACCTCGAGAATGTCTCGAAGACGTTTAAGCAAGGGCACCATGAGGTGCGCGCTCTTGTTGACGTCGATCTCGACTTGCGTGCTGGCGAGACGCTCGGACTGGTTGGCGAGTCGGGCTCCGGCAAGACGACGCTAGCCAAAGCGATCCTCGGCATCCATGCGACCGATGCTGGTTCGGTAATCGAGCTTGACAGCCAGACGCTCGCTGGCCTGACGACGGCGCGTACACGCGACGCACGCCGAGCGATCCAGATCATTTTCCAGAACCCAGACTCGGCACTCAATCGTTCCAAGACGGTGCGGGCAATCCTTGAGCGCGCGCTACAGAAGCTCGCTGGCATTCGCGGTCAAGAGGCAGGTATGCGGCTTGCGTCCTTGACCGATGAGGTGCGGCTGTCGCCGCGGCATCTTGATATGCGGCCACGCGCGCTATCGGGTGGGCTCAAGCAGCGCGTCGCAATTGCTGGTGCCTTTGCCGGTGGACCGCGCATCGTTGTCTGCGACGAGCCGACCAGTGCACTCGATGTGTCGGTGCAGGCTGCGATTCTCAATCTACTGGCCGATATGCAGCGCGAGGAGCAGGCGAGCTACATCGTGATCTCACACGATCTCGGCGTCGTGCGCTATCTCTCGGATCGCATCGCGGTGCTGTACCTCGGACGGCTGATGGAGCTTGGTCCCGCGGCAGAGGTCTTTGCTGGCCCACATCACCCCTATACAGAGGCACTGCTCTCGGCGGTGCCGAGTGTCGATGGGGATCCCCCGGATCGCATCCGCCTGACAGGCGAACTACCTTCGGCGATAAATCTGCCCAGTGGCTGCGTGTTCCACACGCGCTGTCCGCGCGCAATCAAGGGCACCTGCGAGGCGTTGGAGCCGCCGTTGGTGGAGGTTTCCAACGGTCACATGATGCGCTGCCACATTCCGATTGATGAGCTGCGCACGTTGCAGCACATCGACTGATCTGCGGATGACCTCAGGTGCGAAGGACAGCGGTATGAAGATACGCGCTGCCGTGCTCCCTGGCGTCGGGCAAGACCTGGAAATCCAAGAGCTTGAACTCGCCCCGCCAGGCCCGCAGGAGGCACTC
>SHUX01000109.1 GCA_009694475.1 Thermoleophilia bacterium | reverse complement strand
CGCACCTCGACGTGCCCGTCCGTGTCGGTGTGCTTCCAGAGCAGGCCGAAATCCTCCTCGTGGAGGCAGATGCCGTTCTTCGTCACGTGGATCTCACCCGCCGCGTCGGCAACCACCGTATCGAGGTAGACGATCTCGCCGAGACAATCACAGCCGAGCGTCAGTGAGTTCGTGTAGTTACCGAGACCAAACTCACCTGTGTCGAAGGCCGCCTTGCGGGCCGCGCCGTTGATGCCGATGTCGCCGTAGGGGATAACGAGCTCGGCGATCGACATGCGGTGAGCAATCTTGCGTTCGGTGCCGTCATCGTCAAAGCGCACGTCGTTGATGACAAGGCCCTCGCGTTGGCAGTGGCCGAGGCGAAAGCGCCAGCGCTCCCAGTTGATCTCCCAGCCGTCGACGGTAAAGGAGGCGCCTTCGGGTTGGACGATCTCGAGCGGCTTGAGGGTGACGTCGCCGCCGGTCTGGCTGAGGCGATACGGACCGGGTGTCTGGGGCGTCGGAATACCGTCGGTGTCTTCGACCTCGACGACCTCGGCGGTGTCGATCGCGACGATCGCATGTAGTCCGCCGATCGGGTGTGCGTATTGGTTGGCGTCGGGCGTGGGGCGGTGCCACATCGGAGTCCAGAACAGGCGGCGTCCATCGTCGAGGTGCTCAGGGATGTCGATACCGAAGGGCCAGGTCTCCATGTGGATCTGCGTTACGTCGTCGATGCCTCGCTTGCGCAGGCCTTCGAGCACGCGCGGGTCGCTCTTGGCGGCAGCGATACAGGCGGTCGCCTCGGGTCCGAGCAGTGCGGCCTTCTGGCCTGGTTGCGGGTCCCAGCGACGGATCGTGCCGTCGAGGCCGACGACGCTCTCGATCAGCAGTCCTTCGGCGCGGTCCCAGACGGTGATGCGGGCTGCACGGTCGATCGGATCGCCGGTCTGCCACGCGTTGAGCACGTCCTTGGTCGGCTCGTCGAGCAGGGTGAAGACGAATAGGTGGTTCTGGGTAAGGCTCTGCTCGCGGCGGACGATCACGATCGCGGCAGCGAGTTCGTCGGGGCTTAGAGGATCAAGCGGGTGCGCAGGCATGGCGAAAGTATGCCACTGCTGTGCGCGCGGGCCTGATCCCTTACGACTATTTGCGGCATGGGGGTACCTAGAAGATGATCACCTGACGATTCGCCTCGCCAGAGCGAATCCGATCGAACGCCGTGTTGACGTCGTCGAGTGTGATGCGCTCGATGATGGCATCGAGTTTGAGGTCGCCCGTTTCGAGCCAGCCGACAATCTTGGGAATATCACGGGCGGGGACGAATGAGCCGTACCACGATCCCGCGATGGTGCGCTCCTCAACAACGACATCCAGCGCTGGGATGCTTGGCCGAACCTCTGCCTTGGCCATACCGATCAGCGTTGTCTGCCCACCACGCGTGGTCATATCAATCGCTTGTTGGATCGTGTTTTCGCGTCCCAACGCCTCGAAGGCATGGTCGACACCATTCGGGCAGATCTTCCTAACGGCCTCGATAGCGTCGACGCTGGAGCTGTCGATCGTATTGGTCGCACCAAGCTCGGTGGCTAGGTCGAGTTTGCCGGGGTTGGTGTCGATAGCGATGATGGTCGAAGCGCCAGCGATGCGGGCTCCCTGAATGACGCTGAGGCCGACACCGCCGCAGCCGATCACGGCCACGGAGTCTCCCGGCCGTACGTTGGCGGTGTTGATCGCAGCGCCCACACCGGTTGTGACGGCGCAGCCAACGAGAGCGAGATACTCCCAAGGCAAATCGGTATCGACCTTGATGGCTCCCTCCACAGGAACCACGCTGTACTCGCCGAACGTCGAGCACGAGTAGTGGTGGATGAGTTCGCCATTGAGCGAGTAGCGACTCGTCCCATCAACGGCAAACCCGAGTTCGTACGAGCCCTGCCCTTCGCAGAGCGAGGGGCGTTCGCGGTCGCACATTTTGCACGAGCCGCAGGGAGCGACCCACATCAGGACGACACGGTCACCAATCGCGAGTTCAGTCACGCCAGGCCCGACGGCGACAACGGTGCCAGCGCCTTCGTGTCCGAGTAGCGAGGGGATTGGTTGGACTCCGACCCATTCGCTGGAGTGCACGTCAGAGCGGCAGACGCCACTGGCGCCAATCTTGACGAGCACCTCGCCCGCCTTCGGGTCTTCGACCAGCACGTTGTCGTGTACGACGAGTGGAGTGTTGTAGTCGTGCAGGATGGCCGCGCGCATGGTTGTCATGTCTTTAGTCTGCAGGTCAGGGTGCTGCTTGACAAGCAGGGCCAAGCAATCGTATTCTCTGAAATGTCACGCCGGACGTCCAGCCCAACGGAGCAGCCTTGGATCCGAACGAACACGCACTCCATAACGCTCCGTTTCTTTGGCGTAACCCCGAGCCGAAGGCGTCGTATGACGCCGTCATCGTCGGCGGCGGTTTGCATGGCCTCTCGACCGCGTACTACCTCGCCAAGAACCATGGCCTGACGAACATCGCGGTCGTCGAGCGCGGCTGGATCGGCAACGGCAACGCCGTGCGCAACACGACCATCATTCGCTCGAACTACCTCTGGGACGAGAGCGCCGCCATGTACGAGCACGCGCTTCAACTCTGGGAGGGCTGGGGCGAAGAACTCGACTACGACATCCTCTTCTCGCAGCGTGGCGTCCTCAACTTGGCGCACAACCTGCACGACGAGCGCGAGAGCATTCGTCGCGTCAACGCCAACCGCCTCAACGGTGTGGATGCTGAGTGGCTCGACGCCGACGCCGTCAAAGAGTTCTGTCCGATCGTGGATATCTCTCCCGAGGCGCGCTATCCGGTGATGGGTGCCACGCTCCAGCGACGCGGCGGCATCGCGCGTCACGATGCCGTCATCTTCGCGCTCGGTCGAGCCTGCGATGCGCTCGGGGTAGACATCATCCAGGGCTGCGAGGTGACAGACATCGATGTTGTCAACGGTCGCGTGACCGGGCTCCAGACGTCGCGCGGACCGATCGCTGCCGGCAAGGTTGGCCTCGTCGCCGCTGGTCGCACGAGCCTCTTGACGGCGATGGCCGGCTTCGCTGTGCCGATCCAGTCCCACCCCTTGCAGGCGCTCGTCAGTGAGGTTTACGAGCAGGTCCTCAACTGTGTTGTGATGAGCAACGCGGTGCATGTCTACGTCTCGCAGGCGCACAAGGGCGAGCTCGTGATGGGCGCCGGCATCGACGCCTTCAACTCGTATGCGCAGCGCGGTGGTTTGCACGTGATCGAAGAGCAGATGAGTGCGGGCATGCAGTTGTTTCCGCAGTTCTCGCGCGCTCGTGTGCTGCGCACCTGGGGCGGCATCGTCGACGTCTGTCCCGACGCCTCGCCGATCGTGGGCTTGACGCCCGTCGAGAACCTCTACGTCAACTGCGGCTGGGGTACCGGTGGCTTTAAGGCCACGCCTGGCTCTGGCTGGGTGATGGCGCACACGATTGCGACGGGCGAGCCGCACGCGCTCAACCGCCCGTTCTCGCTCGAGCGTTTCGAGACCGGCGAGCTGATCGACGAGCACGGCGCGGCAGCAGTCGCCCACTGATGTTCCAGATCCGCTGCCCCTACTGCGGCCCGCGCGACGAACCCGAGTTTAAGTACGGCGGCCAGGCGCACGTCGCCTATCCGGCCGACCCGGAGCAGCTCTCTGATGAGGAGTGGACGCGCTTCCTCTTCGTCCGCGACAACTCGCGCGGTCGCTATGCCGAGCGTTGGAACCACGCCGCGGGTTGTCGCCGCTGGTTCAACGTGATTCGCGACAATGGCACCCACGAAATGGTTGGCTCGTACCGCTCCGGAGAGCAGCCAGAGGAAGCCCGATGAAGCGCCTCGCCGGTCGCGGCCGTATCAACCAGGACCGCACGATCACCTTCACGTGGGATGGGCGTGCGATCAGCGCACACCCAGGCGACACGGTTGCCTCTGCTCTGCTGGCGAGCGGCGTTCGCGTGCTTGGCTCGAGCGTATTGATGAACCGCCCGCGTGGCGTCGTGACCGACAACATGTCCGATCCGAACGCCTTTGGACAGATTGGTACGGGCGAGTCGTCCGAGCCGCTGATGCGCCTGACGCAGGTCGAGGTCTACGAGGGGTTGACCGCGATGAGCCGCATCCATCAGGGCGTCTTGCCGACCGGCACCGACACGGATCGTTTCGAGAAGCGCCACGCCCACTGCGACGTGCTCGTCGCGGGTGGTGGGCCGGCTGGCCTCGCCGCTGCACTCGCAGCCGCCGAAGCGGGTGCGCGCGTCTTGCTGGTCGATGAGCATCCGCACCTTGGCGGCTCGCTGCTCGGCGAGGACGTTGTGATCGACGATCGCCCGGCGCACCTCTGGGTCGCCGACGTCGAGCAGCGCCTGCGAGACAACCCGGCGGTGACGATCCTGACACGCACGACGGTCTTTAACGTTGGCGATCAAGGCGCGATCGCACTGATGCAACGGGTCACTGAGCACCTGCCGGAGGCCAAGCGTCGCGGCCGCGCCCTGCGTCGCATGTGGCAGGTGCGCACACACGAGTTAGTTGTCGCGACCGGCGCCACCGAGCGCCCACTGGTCTTTCCGAACAATGACCGCCCGGGCGTGATGCTCGCGGCTGGTGTGCGTGGCTACCTGCATCGCTACGGCCTCGTGCCCGAGCGGGCCGTCGTCTTTACGACGAATGACGATGCGTATCGCACGGTGCTCGACCTGATCAACGCGGGTGTGGACGTGGCGCTGGTGGTTGACGTCCGTCCCGATCCCCAAGGCTGGCTGCCCCGCCGCGCGCGCGAGTTGGGCGTTGAGGTGCGAGGCGGGAACGTCGTCATGGACACCACGGCCTCTGCGGATGGTGCACTCGCTGGCGTGGTCGTGGCACCGCTTGGCGGCGGCGACACCGAGACAATCGCCTGCGATGTCCTGGCCGTGTCGGGCGGCTGGGATCCGCTCTTCGACTTGCACCACTACCTTGGCGGCACGGCGCGCTGGGACGAGCAGTTGCTGGCCTTCGTGCAAGACAATGTCGTCGCTGGCCAGCATGTAACCGGTGCCGCCGCAGGCATTTTTGGCACCACGGCGTGTCGTCGCGATGGGCACCTAATCGGTCTTGTCGCTGCCGAGGCAACGGGCTTTGGCTCGGCAACCAGCGGTCCGGCGGCACCCGAGGCTGCTGATGTCGCCGAGCAGGCACCAGCCGATTTTGTCCGCGTGGCTGCAGTGGATGGCGACGAGTCGCACACCTTCGTCGATCATCACCGCGACGTCACGATGGCGGGCATCGAGCGCGCGCTCAACTCGGGTATTACGAACGTGGAGCACCTCAAGCGCTACACGCTCGTCGGGACGGGTACCGAGCAAGGCCGCACGGCCAAGGTCAACGCCGGGCGCCTGACGGCCGACCACTTCGAACTCGAATTTCGCACGATTGGTGTGTCGAATGCGCGTCCGCCGGCCCAGCCGGTCACCTTCGGCTCGCTCGCTGGCCGCGCCCTCGGCGCGCGCTTCGACCCCGTCCGGACGACGGCAATCCACCCCTGGCACGTCACACACGGAGCCGTCTTCGAGGATGTTGGCCAGTGGAAGCGACCATGGTTTTTCCCGCAGGGCACGGAGGATATGGACGCGGCCGTCCGGCGCGAGTGTGCGGCGGTGCGCGTGGGCGTCGGCATGATGGACGCCTCGACGCTCGGCAAGATCGATCTGCGTGGCAAGGACGTTGGCGTCTTTCTCGATCGGCTTTACACGGGCACGATGAGCACGCTCAAGGTCGGCCGTGCCCGCTATGGCGTGATGTGCAAAGCGGATGGCATGGTCTTTGACGACGGTGTCGTCTTGCGTGTTGCCGAAGACAACTTCGTTGTGACGACCACCACGGGTGGCGCGGCTGGTGTGCTCGACTGGATGGAGGATTTTCTCCAGACCGAGTGGCCCGATCTCGACGTCTGGCTGACGAGCGTGACGGAGCAGTGGGCGACGGTGGCAGTGGTTGGGCCGAAGGCGCGCGCGGTGATGGCGACGCTCGCTCCCGCGCTCGATGTCACCCAAGACACCTTCCAGTTCATGCAGGTCGAGGACGCCGTGGTCGCTGGCATGCCTGCCCGCGTAGCGCGCATCTCGTTCTCGGGCGAGCTCGCCTTCGAGATCAACGTGCCGACGACGTCGGGTCTAGCGATGTGGGAGGCCGTTGTTGCCGCCGGCGAGCCCTACGGAATTACGCCCTACGGCACCGAGGCGATGCACGTCCTGCGTGCCGAGAAGGGCTACTTCATCGTCGGCCAAGAGACCGATGGC
>SHUX01000108.1 GCA_009694475.1 Thermoleophilia bacterium | reverse complement strand
ACTGCTGCAATACCAACCGAATCGGATCGGCTCGCGCATCTCGAAGAACGTGCAGGTGATCGGCATCCGCAACGACATCCGCCCGTTTACCCATAAGGTGAGTTTCCAACTCGCCTCGACGGACACGGCTGCGATGGTGTGGGCGGATGGCACCGTCACCTCGGGCACCGCGGTCGCGGCGCAGTACCCGTTTAGTATTATTGGCACGTCGACATTCGGACTCTAGAGGCAGGTAGAATAGACTCATGGCGTATGTAACCCCCGGGACCGTTGCGGCAGGCGATGTCGCTACCGCTGCTGCTTGGAATGTGCTCACCAATGATGTGATAAACCTCGATGCGCGGATAGGGCTTCAGTCGATAGTCCCAACATCGACTGCCGTGGGGGGCGGGAGCGTTACGGTTTCAACAAATGGTCGAGTTACGCTGAACGCTGTGGCTAATTCGGTTTCGCTGAACGGGGTCTTCAGCGCTACTTATAATCACTATAGGATAATTGCAAGAATAACTACGACTACCGCGCAAACCAAAAACTTTAGACTTAGGGTTGGCGGCAGCGATGCGAGTGGGGCGAGTGATTACTTTAGGAATCAAAACATCGTCGAGGCAAGCGCAAACTACCCCGGAACCCCGGCTGCAGCAAGTTCTTGGGGCATAGATGGGTCTACCGATTTCAGCACCATTTATTCGCTCGACATTTTTGATCCCTTTGGGACTTTACAAACCTCAATGATTGGGTCGAGCACTATGTTTAGCACAACGGCGATGAGCGATTTCACAATCGCTAGTTATATGCATAAAGGCCTTACCAGTTTCGACGGCTTCACGATTTTTTGGACGGGCGCTATGACTGCAACGGGGACGATCTTCGTTCAGGGTTACAATATCTAGCCCTCCCCCTGCGCCTCGATTCGGCGCTAGTCGAATGGGGGAGATTGGGTGAACCTTGCCACTAGGTCGCGATAGAATACGGGCATGTCTGATGCTGAAGTCGAGCGGTTGTATCGGGCGATGGAATCCCTCCGCATCGAGGTCGTCCAGTACCGCGCCGACCTCAACGGTCGCCTGCGAACCCTTGAGTTGCACGCCGCCGAGGTCGACGGACGCGAGGTACAGCGCGTCATGACGCGCACCGCTACACTCGCCTATATTGCAGGCATCGCCGCCTTGACCGGTATCATTAGTGCAGTAGCCGCCCATCTTCTTTGAGGAGTCCGTATGACAGTCAGCCCAAAAGTAACCGCCGGAGTCCTCGCCTCGGCCCTATCGACGCTGGTGGTGTGGGGCGCTAGTCTCGCCGGCGTCGAGGTGCCGACCGTCGTCCAAGGCGCGATCATCACGATCCTCGTTGCCGCCGCAGGCTACTTCGTCAGCGATCCCGCCCGATCGTGAGAAGCCTGCACCTCGCATCGCCGAACATGACCGGCACCGATGTCGAGGTGGCGCAGAAGCGCCTCGCCGGGTTCGGTGTCCTACCGCCGACGGCGGCTGATGGTGTCTATGGTCCGGTCACGGCGAACGCGACACGACGCGCACAGTACGTCCTCGGCTACGCCAACCCGAACAGTAACTATGACGCGGCGCTCGTCGCGTACATGCTCGGCAAGGCCAAGCCGACCGTAGCGATGCGCGCCCGAGCCGTAGCGCGCAAGCGCAAGCCTACACCATCGCCAATGATGGGCGAGCGTGCCGCTGACCGGATGGTTGGCTGGTATGTGGGACGATGGGCAGAACGTCCCGCAAAATCGAACATCGTCCCACAACTCTCCCTGCTCGGTAAGGATCTAAAGCTCGCAGCCTACTACTACCAGATGGGGTATGCGTGGTGCGCGTACGCGACCTTCACCGCCTTCCTCTGCGAAGGCTCGACCGCCGCGAAGTACGGGCTGCGCGAAGGCAAATTCAACGCCTTATACACGCCAGAGATTCGCGCGGTCGCCGAGCGTGGCGCGTACGGCCTTGCTACGCAATCGAAGACGACGATCAGCAAAGGCACCGCGCTCCTATTCGACTTCGGCGGATCGAACGGCAGCGAGGTCGACCATATTGGCATCGCGCTCGGCAAGCCTGGGCAGGTCGTCAAGGCTGGCGGCAAGACGTGGCGACCCGGCAAGAACTCCGTCGTCACCGTCGAAGGTAACACCTCCTACGACGATGGCGGCTCGCAGTCCAACGGCGGCTGCGTCGCGATCCGCACGCGCAGCCTGACCGTCATCCGCGCAGCGATACGGGTACAATAGGCGCGACGAACCGGGAGGGTTACGGGATGAGTTTGCTAGACGAGATAAGCGCGGCGTCGAAGATGCGGAACCGGACGTGCATCGTCGTCGACATCCTTGACGAGTTAGCAGCCGAGGACGCGCGCGAACTACAGGTTGCCCTCGACGATCGGGCGATGACGCATACCGCGATTGCGCGCGTGCTTGCCGCACGCGGCTACCCGATCAATCCAAGTGGCAAGCAGGTCGCCGCCCACCGCCGAGGGACGTGCTCGTGTCGATAGGCAACGAGGTCGCATTACAGGTACGCTGCGACGAGCTCGCCGCTACCTGCGCGCATCTGCAGAAGCAACTCGCACGGGCCAAGGGCAAGTCGGCGGATCTCGTCGAAGCCGTCGAGCGCGCCGCGAGCGAGTCGGCAAGCATCGCCGGCAGAGGCAAGCCAGTCAAAGCGCCGAAGCGTGACAAGCGCCCAGGTGGCGAGATCGCCCTGCTCCATTTGACCGATTGGCAGATAGGCAAGCAGACCGAATCGTACGATACCGAGGTCTGTCGGCAGCGCGTGATGACGACCGTAGCAAAAGTGCTACGGCTGACCGAGATCCAACGCGCAGCGCATCCCGTCGATGAGATTCACGTCATGCTCGGCGGCGACCTGATCGAGAACGTGACCATATTCAAGATGCAACCCTTCGAGGTGGACTCGTCGGCGACGATGCAAGTATTCGCCGCTGCAACCCTGATCGAATCCGTGCTGCTAACGCTGCTGGAGAACTTCGATCGCGTCGTCGTGCATGAGGTACGCGGCAACCACGGCAGGATCGGGCAGAAGGGCGAGACGCCAGACAACTGGGATCGCGTCGTCGGCAGGATCGTCCGCGACCGCCTGATCGATCCGCGCCTCGCGTGGCAAGCGCCAGACAACTGGTACGCCATCGGCGAGATCGGCGCCTACCGCTTCCTGTTGGTCCACGGCGACCAGATCAAAAGTTTTGGCGGGAATACCCCCGCCTTCGGCATAATCCGGAAGGCTACAGCCTGGAGCTCGGGTGTCCTTGAAGCGTGGCAAGATTGCTATCTAGGCCACTACCACCACGTCTCGCAGTTTCAGATTCCGAACGGTGGCCGCGTATTCATGACCGGCTCGACCGAATCGGGCAGCGAGTACGCGCGCGAGTTTGTCAGCGCGAAGGGCAAGCCGTCGCAGCGCCTTCACTTCGTCGACCCGCGCGCTGGTCGCGTGACTGCTGAGTACGTGCTATGGCTGGACTAGGCGCGCACCTCGCAAGTATGCGCGACGTAGCCTAGTCCTCCGTCGGGTACGAGGCGAGTTGCCGACCGTGAACGTCGCCGTGGCTACCGGGCTCGCCGAAGCGTGCGCGCCATTCGTCGATCGTGAACAGCTCGCCATCCGGGTCGTCGTCGAAGACGTGAACGCTGACCAGCGGCGGCTCGCGTGCCTCGCGACGCTCGTCGTCGATCCTTCGCCGCCGCCGACCGAGGTCGCGATCGTACGGATTCCGATCCTCCATGTCCATACGAGCCTGATCGATCGCGTCGATCAGGATCTGGATCGATGGTCCGAAGCGGGCGATCACGCGGTGCCGAGCGCCTGCGGTGATACGCCGCTCGCCGACCATGTAGCGCGATAGTTTGTCACGACCGCAGCCGACCAAAGTAGCCATCTCGTCCGGGTCGATCTTGCGGTCGATCATGATCTGGCGCGCCGGCGATACCTGCGGCATTACGTCGCCACTCTCGCAGCTGCCGCCGCGCGTCGCTTCGTGCGCGCGGCAAGTTTGGCGGCACCTCGGTCGAGACGGATCTTCAGATTGGCGGCAGCCTTCGCCTGCCCGGTGCGCTTACGCCTGCGGTTGCTCATGTCGGTCTCCCCTAGTGGTGGACGAGTCAGCCTACAGCATGGGCGAACACCCGGCAAGAGCGAAAGGTCTCTTGCCGGGTGCGAGTCGCCCGAGGGAGGGTAGAGCGCCTACCTACAGATTACCCGTCGTGCCGCTGCTATCGTCACGCTGCGGGCGCGTCGTTCGTCCCCGTGGTGGTGGACGACGGCGCGCCCACCTTCACGATCAGCCCGACCGCAGCGCGCGTCAGCCCGACCATATCGCCAATCGCTTGCAGCGTCATGCCCGGTGCCGCCAAGCGGATCAGCCGGTCACGCTCGCGGCGCTTCTGCTGCACGACGAACTCAGCGTCGATCAACTCATCGGCTGCTTTGTAGAGGTTAGCCTCGACGATGGTTTTCATGCTTCTCCCTCGATCATGCGGATACGGTCAGCGGTGTCATGCTGTCACCCTGCGCTTGCGCGACTGGTAGACGGCGTACGCACGGGCTTCCGGCAGGTAGTCGAACTCATGTCGCCGATCACGCTCGACGACGACGTAGCCGCCGCGATCCAGCGCCCACACCTGCACGACGGGATCGGTGGTTGAGGACACGTAGATCAGGGTCGCGGTCATCGTGCCAGCTCCGCGCCGGGATAGACCGGCGCAACGTAGCCTTCGGGCTTGTAGTTGTACCAAGCGATCGGCGTCGCGCACGGCTCCGCGCCCAGCGCAATGATCGCGTCGGAGATCGCACGCTGCGCGTCGTGGATATGCTCGCAGCGATCGCCACACTCCCAATACTCATGCTCGATGTCGATCTCATGCGACAGCCGCCATCGGGCGATCTGTAGATGGGTGGTGACGTTGTTCATGGTGGTGATCTCCCTTGTGGTGGTGTGGTGGTTGGAGTGGGTGGCGGCGATCATGCGTCCCACCCGAAGTCCAGTCCCTGAACGACGAGGTCGTCGCCGACGACTAGCGCACAGACGGTGCGGCGCTGTCGACCTTTTTGTGGCTGAACTTCATTCCAAAGGAAGCCGTCGGCGCCATCTTCGTCGTGTGTGAGGGTGACGCGGAGGGACTTCTCAGCCCACCCCTTCGACGCTGCGAGTAGGCCGTCGAGTTCGGAGGCGGCGGCGTACGTCAGTAGGTCGGCATCGGCGTCGTCGTTTGTGATGCTGTCGAAGATCGCTTCGAGGGCTTCGTTGTCAAGGTCAATTAGGTGGCGTGTCGTGGTCATTTGATCTACTCCCTGTGTGGTGGTGACGTTGTTCATGGTTAGACCTCCTCGCCGTTGTGGATGGCGTTGTTGGCGTAGTTGATGAAGGCGCAGGCATCGCGGTTGCGTAGGTTACATCGCATCAAGATCTCATCGCCGTCAATCTGGCAGTAAACGTCGAACAGAATGTCGTGGGAATTTGAGAAGTTGACGGTGCAATATCCGTGCATCCCGACGGCATTGCCGCCGTAAATGGCGCGTGCTTTGACGTCTAGGTCATCCATCGTAAAGATGGTGGTCGGGGCTTTTTGCGTGGTGGTCATGTCGATCTCCTGTGTGGTGGTGGCGGTTGCCATGCAGTAAAGATAGAGCATATCCCGCACCTTGTCAAGTCCGATTGACATATTGCTATAGACAGTTGGGGAGACCGAGGCGTACTATCCACCACGCGGCACAAGCCGCAAGCCAACACCAAACACAAGGGAGACTGTGATGGCAAATATCGTAAGCGCCGAGGACATTTTGGGAGGCGGCTCCGAGCCGTACCTGTCGCTCGAAGACAAGGCAACGCTGCACAACGCGCAGACCGCCTTCTACATGACGAACGCGATCGCCGAGCGCGAGGGTACGTTCGGACCGCAGACGATCTTCACGATCAAGGCGAAAGGAATGGAGCCCTCGCTGCTCGCATTCCAATCGAGCGCCTCGCGGATCACGCAGGCGCGCAACGTCCTGAACGCAATCGCCCAAGGTGCGGATGCAGTCGGCCCGTGCTACCTAGGTCGATGGGAAGCCAACGGAAAGAGCGGGTGGCAGATCACCTACAACCCGACAACCGTGATGGCGATTCCGGCAAGTCAACAGCAGGCGGCGGCAGCCGCAACCACCGAACGTGTCGCAGCCGTCACGGCTGATCTCGCCGATAGTGATATCCCGTTCTAGTGGCTAACGAGGTCGCGGTGCGCGTCGGCGGCTTGACCGTCGGCGCGCTCCAAAACGTCGCCGAGAATCGGCATATTATTACGTCGGATGGGGAGCTGCTCGACGTGACGCTCGCC
>SHUX01000107.1 GCA_009694475.1 Thermoleophilia bacterium | reverse complement strand
TTGAAGCCAACTCGGAACTACTTGTTTGCCTCGCCGTCTCACTCCCCGTCGTCAACGGCAAAGGGGCGGCGCGGCAGACGATGGGTAATCCCGTCGTGCGTGAAGAGATCGCACGATTTGTCACGCATGCGCGTACCTTGGGCGCGCGAGCCCAATTTTTCGTCTACAACTCACCCCGCCCACTGTCGGCAACGATCGACGTCGCCAAGATGCGCAAGGTCGGTCTGCTCGTGTTCGGGCCCAACCGCAAGCGCTACGGTCGGCTGCGCTTCCACCTGCATGCTCGTACGCTGCGTCGCAAGGCTGGTTGTCTCGTCTGGCCGCTGGAGTAACCGGCTTAGTAGCGCAGCGGCACGCCTTGCAGCGCACGACGCACAGCATCGTCGAACGACATGCGCTCTTTCGGTACGAGCTGGAGGATCTCGTCGTTGAGGCAGATCGTCTCGTTGCGTAATCCCTCGACGAGTGGACGGGCGATGTTGGTGTCGACGGCGGTGACGAGACCACACCAGAGCGACGAGAGTTTGGGTGACAGCACGGGTACGGGCACGATGAACGGCTTGCGTCGCCCAGCCAGTACCGCGACTCGTTCCATCATTTCTTGGAAGGTGAGGATGTCGGGGCCGCCGACGTCGAGCGTGCGTCCGTACGCTGCCGGCAGTGCGCAGACGCCGACGAGGTAGTCGCGCAGATCGGCGAAGGCGATCGGTTGTGAGCGGGTGGTCACCCAGCGTGGCGTGACCATTGCTGGGAGCCGGTGGACGAGGTCGCGCATCATTTGGAACGAAGCGCTCTGCTGGCCGACGACCATTGCGGCACGCAACGTCGTGACGGGCACAACACCCTCGGCCATGACGCGCCCTGTCTCGTGTCGGCTCTGCAGATGGTGCGAGAGTTCGGGGTCGTCATCGCCGAGACCGCTGAGGTAGATAATCTGCTGCACACCCGCCTGCGCGGCGGCGCCCGCCGCGTTACGCGCGGCCACACGGTCGAGTTCGGCGAAATCGCCGCCGGCACCCATCGAGTGCACGAGCCAGTAGACGACGTCGAGTCCACCGAAGGCGCGGTTGAGCGATTCGCGATCGAGCGCGTCTGCGCGCACGATCTCGATGCCGGCGACCTGTTCAAGGTCGGGATTGGGGCGCCGTGCGATTGCCCGCACCCGCGCACCTTGGTCGCGCAGTTCGGGTACGAGGCGGCGTCCGACGTAGCCCGAGGCGCCGACGACGCCGACGCGGAGGCCGTTCAAGCGTCCCTTCGTGTCAAGTGATGGCGGCGCAACGGGGATCGGGTCGATCACGCGAGCGATGTCTTGGAGGCCGCGTTTCGTCACCCAGCCATGCACGAGGTGCTGTGAGAGTGTGTAGGGGGCTGCGATCAGGAACGACTTGGCGTGCAGGCGCTCGAATCGTGGACGGTAGCCGTCGACGACCACGCCGAGGTGGACGCCGGCGCCCTCGACGCGAGCGATCAACCGTAGGTGGCCCGCCGCTGCCGCGCAGGCAGAGCCACCAATGATCGGGAAGGCCAATTCGATACCACCTTCGACTTCGACAATCTCGGCGGTATCGAACACGAGGATCGTGATGCCGGTCTTTGCGACAACGAGGCGGATCGGCCCGAGTGTCTCGCCGTCAGCGCGCACGATCCCACATAAGGATCGCTGCAGGCTCACCCAGTACGCGTCGGCGATGACCTCTGCCGACTCTGGTGTCGGCGGCAAGACGGGGTTGGCGGGCGATAACCAGTACTCGCTGTGCTGATTGGCGACGCTGGTCCAGTACTCCATTAGTGATTCCTTCGCAGCGCTTAGTCCGACAGACCGTGATGGCTAGGCGCGCTCATCGGCGAGGCGTTCTAGGTGGTGCTCACGCGCGACGCTCGTCAGGTCGACCATCCGCTTGGCCCGCTCGGGGTCGACGCGATTCTGCGTCTTGCCATCGATCTTTAGCGAGGTGCCGACGATGATGCCGTCGGCCGTTTCGAGGATGCGCTCGGCCGTGTCGTGCCGCACACCCGTGTTCGCGAGTACGGGCATGTCGGGGCAGGCCGCTTTGGCCTCTTCGAGGTCGGCGAAGCGAAACGCCGAGCCGGCGCGCGGGCCAGAGATGAGTGCGGCTTCGCAGCCGAAGAACTGGGCGCCTTGTGCGCGGTCAGCCACGGTACGCGAGCCCAGTGGCGAGGCAAACTCGGGTGTCAGGTTTGTGAAGACCGCGATGTCGTCGGCGCCGATCGAGTGGCGATACGAGAAGGCGGCGCCTGGGTCGGGTCGTAACTGCCCCATGTCGCTCTCGTAGACACCGATGAAGACCTCACGGACAAATCGCGCTCCGACTGATCGACCGACGGCGAGCGTGGCGAACGGATCCCAGAGCATGTCGACGCCGATCGGGAGCGATAGTTCGGGTGTAATCTCGCCGATCACGGCAGACATTGCAGTCGACTGCTCCATCGTGACTTCGACGCGGTAGGGCAGGTCGCCCTCGTTGCAAAAGATGATCGCGTCGACGCCGGCCTCTTGGCAGATGAGCGCGTCCTGCTTGGCTGCTTCGGCGATTGGGCGCATGCCTGCGGCACGGTCGAAGGCGGGCGAGCCGGGCAGTGCGAGCAGGTGGACAACGCCGATCAGCGGCTTCGCGATGCCGAAGACGCGCTGCATTGCTTGGTCTGCGAGTGTGCCGTCCATTGGCGTAACCGTATTGGGGCTGCGCGCACACTGCAACCCGTGCCACACTCCGTGGCGATGACTGAGACCGTCAATCTGCCTGCTGGAGCCGGTTCGATCGATTTGCGCGATTTCGCTTTCGAGGCTGGTCTCGTGCGGTTGGCAACGATTGGCACTGAGGGTTCGCCGCTCGATTTCTCGTCACCCGTCGTCTTGGCAGCGGTCGCTGATGCTCTGACGGACGATCCGTTTGTACCGTTTTCCGTCGACGCGTTGCGTGCGCTCGCACCTGCCGCGCTCGCCGCTTTCGATGCCTCGCTGCCGATGCACGACGAGTTGCAGCGACTTGCGCCCCTCTGGCGCCCACGGCTCTTGACGCTCGCTGGCCGCCAGGCCGAGCTAACGGGCGAGCAGACGGTTGTGCTGCGTTTCGAGGAGCGGCTGCGCGAGATCAAGCTTGGCATGGCGCGCGCCGAGGCTGACGGCGATGAGGATCGGCGAGAGGCTCTGCACGCTAAGTACATCGAGGTCGGCACGTCGTATGCGGGTCGGTTGGCGGCGCGTGAGCGCTGAGATCGTCAGCCGTATCGCCAAACGGGCGAGTGCGCTCGGGCTCGTGCCCGCAACTCCAGTCGTCGCGATGCTCTCGGGTGGTGCCGACTCGACGCTGCTCGTCGTCATCCTCGCCGACCTCGGCTGTGCCGTCCGTGTCGTGCATGTCGAGCATGGGCTGCGTGGCGTCGAATCGGTGGCGGATGCGGAGGCGTGCCGCGTTCTGACGCGCGACCTCGAGCTTCCCTTGACGATCGTTGATGGGCGGGTGGAAGCGGGTGGAAACCTCGAGTCGCGCCTGCGCGATAGGCGCCGCGAGGCCGCACTCACGGCTGCGGGTGACGACCTGATTGCCACGGGCCATACGCTGAGTGATCGCGCCGAGACGGTGCTGTATCGCCTCGCCGCCTCGGGTACTGCGCGTGGTCTTGCGGCTCTGCCCCCGCGTGATGGGCAGTGGGTGCGCCCGCTGATCGATTGCTCCCGCGACGACGTGCGCGACGCGTTGCGCCACCGCGGAATCACGTGGCGCGACGACCCTACGAACCTCGAGACTGGCCCGGCACGCAACCGCATTCGCCTCGACGTGTTGCCCTCACTCGCGCTCGCGCACCCGGGTGCCGAACGCAATCTGGCCCGCGCCGCTGGGCTGGCCGACGATGAGCGAGCCGTGCTGGACGCACTTGCCGACGGCCTGATCGGCAATGATGGCTCCGTGTCGCTTGCGCCCCTCGCCGCCGCACCGCCTGCCCTGCAACGCATCGCCTTGCGCCGCGCAGCCGCCCGCGTCGGTGTGACCCTCGGCCACGAGGACGTCGAGGCGTTGCGTACCGATCCCCGGCGTCGCACGCTGCCCGGTGCTGCAATGGTTGAGGTCTCGCGCGACCAGATTTCGTTTCTCCCGCCCGGCTCGGGCCGACCCGAAGGCTCTGCATGATTCCCCACCACCCCGCACTCGTGGACCAGGTGCTTTCTCGCGAGCAGATTGCTGCGCGGGTCTCCGAACTCGGTGCCGAGATCTCCGAGGTCTACGCGGGCCGAGAGTTGAAGTTGACGTGCGTCCTGAAGGGCGGCTTTATCTTCCTCGCCGACCTCGTCCGCGCGATCACGATCCCGTGCGCAATCGACTTTATGGTCATCTCGTCGTACGGGTCGGGTACGCAGTCGTCGGGCATCGTGCGGATTCTCAAGGATCTCGATGCCCCCATTGAGGGCCTCGATGTGCTCGTCGTCGAGGACATCGTCGACTCGGGCCTGACGCTCTCATACCTCTTGCGCAATCTTGAGACGCGACGTCCAGCCACGCTCGAGGTCTGCACCCTGCTCGCCAAGCCGGCCCGCCACGAGAACGATGTGCCGTGCCGTTTTGTTGGTTTCGAGATTCCCAACACGTTCGTCGTTGGCTATGGCCTCGATGCGGCGGAGCGCTTTCGCGAACTGCCTGACATCTGGTCGGTCGACGACTCGAAGCTCTAGGCGAACACGACAAGTTCGCACTTGTGGTGTCCGCCTGCCGTCTCCGTCTCTGAGTTGATTGGCCGCGATCGGCCAGACGCGCTACTTACACGAGGGCGAGGTGCGCGTCTTCCCAGTCGGCGGCGGCCTGGTCGAAATAGACGAGGCGCGTCTTCTTGAACTCGTTGATCGAGTACAGCACGGTGTACTCGTCGAGGCCCGTCTCCTTCGAGAGGGCGGCGAGCACGGCTTCGCATTCTTCCTTGTCGCGTCCGTGCGTCATCGAGAAGAGGCGGTACGGCCAATCGTCGTAGATCGGTCGCTCGTAGCAGTGTGAGACGCCACGATAGGAGGCCATGATGCGGCCAGCCTCATCGACGCGATCTTCGTCGACGATCCAGACGCCCATGCCGTTCTGAGCAAAGCCCGCCTTGCGGTGGTTAACGACGGCAGCAAAGCGGCGCATGCGCCCGTCGGACAGCAACTCGCGCCCCATCTCCATCAGTTCGGTGACGGTAAAGCCGTACTGCTCGGCAAGGTCCTTGAAGGGCTCGGGAACCGCGGGGAGGTCGGTCTGCAAGGCGCGGACGGCGGCGATCTCGCGCTCGGTGGGCGCGCGGTGCGGAGCCTCGAGCGACGGGCGTGGTCGATCCTTCTTGGCGGCCGGGTCGCGACCGCCAACCATGTCGAGGTCGACACCGATCTTGAAGAAGCGGATGGCGGGAAGCGGACGGATCGATTCGATGTCAGCCATGCGGCCGAGCAGGTCGATCGTCTCGTCGAGCCCAATCTTCGAGTCACCCGGCACGGCGATCGTGAACCACAGGTCGAACGCGTGCTCGCGCTCGTAGTTGTGTGTCACACCTGGGTGGGCGCTGACGATGTCGGCTGCAAGCTGCTGCGTACCTGGCTTGGTGCGAGCCGCGACGAGGCTCGAACTGTAGCCGAGTCGGCGCGTGTCGAAGATACCCGAGATTTGTCGCACGACACCCTCGCCGCGTAGCCGAGAGATGCGCTCGAGCATCTCGTCCTCGGGCATCTCGATCTCGGTTGCGAGTGCGGCCCAGGGGCGTTCTACGAAGGGCAACTCGTTTTGCAGTCGGTCGAGTAAGCGTCGGTCAGCGTCATCCATATCCTGTAGCGTCAGTGCCCTTGCCCGGTCTGTCAAACCGTATGGTGTCGGCGACGACTCGTGGTAGCCTGCGTCTGTCAGCTGGGGACGCCTGTCCCCCCGAAACAAGGGTCGCTGCCGACATGGAAACTCGCCGCCTCATTGCCATCGTGATCGCGCTTGGAGCACTGACCCTCGGGATTCTGACCGCCTGTGGTGGCGGGTCCGATGCGGTCGGCACGCTCGGTGGCGAAGTCACGATCGGCACGGGTACTAATCCGACTGAGACGCCCGTCGCTGAAGGGGATGCGGCTGTCGCGGCTACAACTGAGGCTGCGGGAGAGACAACGGCTGCTGCCGCTGAGGGCGATGCTGCTGCTGGAGCGGCCGTCTTCACGAGCGCAGGCTGTGGTGGCTGCCACACGTTGGCTGCGGCCGGTTCGGCTGGCGCCGCTGGCCCCAACCTTGACGATTTGAAGCCCGACTACGCGGCTGTCCTGATGCAGGTCACCAATGGTGGCGGTGGCATGCCAGCCTACAGCGATAGTCTCTCTGAGGCCGA
>SHUX01000106.1 GCA_009694475.1 Thermoleophilia bacterium | reverse complement strand
GTGGCGACGGGTTGCTCGTCCGGAATCGGGTCGGCATCTTCTAGGGTCGGTGTAGCGGGCGCCGCGATGGGGGGCGGGATTTCCTGATTCGTTACAGGCGGTGGTGGCTCCACGCGATCGAACTGGTTTGGTGGGCTTTCAACCCATTGTGCCGGGGGGCTAGGGGGCGACGCGACGGCTGGCGTTGCTGACGCGGGCGGATCGGGCTGGGTAACCGGCTCCGGTGGAGAATCGGGCGCCTCCGGCTCAAGGCGAATCCCACATTCACGACAAAAACGGGCGTCCGGTCGGTTCTGGTGCCCCTGTACACATTGCATCAGCAGCAATTTTAGCGCCGGACGAAGGCACGATCAATTGAAGTTCTGCCGCTCGATGACAACCTTTGTTCTCGACCGGTAACATCGCGGTTCTGGTCCACCACGGGGAGAAAGGCGGGAAAGCGTGGCGCGACGTCGGCGTGAGCGGGAACAGGCCGTAACGGCTCAGTTTGTGACTGGCTACCACGACCTCCAGCCGATCGCGCAAGGTGGGTTCTCCGTTGTCTACCGGGCGTTCCAGGAAAGTTTCAATCGCACCGTCGCATTGAAGGTGCTCGAGGTGGACCTCAGTGACCCGAGTGCGCAGGCCGCGTTTTGGGCCGAGTGTGCGGCGACCGGCCGGCTCACCGGACATCCCAACATCGTCACCGTGCTCGACTCTGGTCTCACGGCAGGCGGGAAGCCCTATCTCGCCGTCGACTACTACGAACGTGGCTCGCTTGGCGACCGGCTGCGCTCCGAAGGTCCGTTGCCCGTAGACGAGGTCTTGCGTATTGGCATCAAGATCGCCGGAGCGCTCGAGACTGCCCACAGTGCGGGGATCCTGCATCGCGATGTGAAACCTCAGAACATCCTCATGTCGCAGTTCGGCGAGCCGGCGCTTGCAGACTTCGGCATTGCCGCGTTTGATGCCGAGTCGGCCGTGCGCGTTGCGGGAACGCTCACGCCGGTACATGCCGCGCCAGAGGTGCTGATCGGCCAACCCGCCAGCCGGACGTCCGATGTTTACAGCCTCGGGTCTACCCTCTACCTGCTGCTCGCGGGAAGAGCGCCGCACGAATCGCGGCCCGGCGAGTCGTTAGACGAACTGCAACGCCGCGTCGTGACAGAACCGGTCGCTGGCATTTCGCGCACAGACGTTCCATCGATGATTACCGACGTCTTGTGCAGAATGATCGCGGCCGAACCGACAAACCGATATCCGTCGGCACTCGACGCGGGGATGGCACTACGCGACCTCCAGCGTCGGCTCGGCCATGCACGGACCGACCTTCTGGTGCCAGCGGCAGCACAGGGACCTCGGCCTGGTCAAGACGAGGTGATCTCGCTTCGCCAAGAAGGTGCGAAGCGGTCGTTGCCCGACATCGTGCCGGTTATGCCGGGGGCTCCGGATATTCCCGGCATTCCAGATGGCAAGCGATCGCTTCCACCGTTGCCACCAGCCGCCGCCCGGCTCGAGATCAACCTCGGTCCCGGGCCACCACCTCCCGCACCAGGAGCAAGCATCTCGTCGACGGTCGCACGCACCACTCCGCCGATCGACGAGCAACTTCTGGACCCCCCCGCTAACTCGCGCACCATCCCGTGGCTCGCCGTGGCCGCGATCGCGGTTGCCATTGTGGCGATTGCCGCCCTCATATTCGTGATTTTCCTTGATGGCGATAGCGGTAGCCCAAGCGGACCGAGGAGCGCCGTCGATGCACTTCCCGCAGAGAAGGGTGCGGAGCCGACTGAAGTAAAGGCCGAATGGATCGAGGAGGAAATTGCGGTCAGTTGGGATTACGAAAAAAAATTTAAGCAGCTTACGTACATCGAAATAGTGGACAAACAGGGGAAACCGCTCTCATCGCTAGATCCGCAATCTACAGAAAACGGGGAGACAAGCTACCGGTTCCTCAAGGAGACCCAAGGCCTCGCCGAGCTTGCGGGCAACACCACCGTATGCGCCAGGGTGCTTTCCACTTATAAAAAGGATGGCCGTCTTTACAATTCCGAACCGGTCACGGACTGCTCGGATACCCCCTAAGCGCGGTAACCGTCCTTGTGTCTAGCCGCGCGCTCAGGCGTGAGCGACGCGTCGACTGAGCGTCGATAGTGGCGGCGATCGCGTCGGCGTCTCGCCATGCCAAGTCGGCGTCACTGACGGTTGGAGGAACAGAGTCAAACTGCGCGCTTGTTTCGAGGTCGCCGAGTCGCCGGAGATGCGGGAGGGCACTGTCGTCGAGCAGCGGTACGGCGGCTTCGACCAATTGGCTGGCACTCATAAACCGGCGCGGTCGTAGCCCAAGGCGCACGACACGGTCGAGGCTCTCGTGCCAGGCACCAGCAATACGGGCGGCCGGATCGGCCGCGCTGCGGCGGCGTGCGCTGCGGCGTGCGGTCTTGACGGTACGAAACCACAGGCTGCCAACGATCGTTACGAACAGCACAGCCATGCCCGCTAATACGATCCGCCAGAACGAGTTGCCCGAGGCAGGCGCGGAAGTGCTGTTGCCGGCACCCGCGCCAGCATCGTTTCTCTGATCATCCGCCACGTTCTGAATCGGTGTCGTGGTGGTAACTGGCTCTTCCTCTGGGGGATCCTCTACGGCCCGAGAAGGCACAGCGGACATGCGCTGCCATCCGACGCCGTCGAATCTCACCTCAGGCCAGGCGATGAGATCACTTTGGTGCACTTCGCAAGCTCCTGAACAATCGTGGCTCTCATAACCGATCACAACGCGCGTCGCGTAGCCGAGCGCGCGGGCCTGCACCGCGTATGCGGCGACGAACTGTTCCGCTGTACCTGCGCGCGCTTTCGCGAACTCCTCCAGATGGCGGAGGGTATGGCCGGGCGACGCGTCCTTTTGGAGTGTGTAAGTGTCGCTGTACTGCCGGGCGAGCGAGACGACCTGCTCCACCGCACTACCGCCCGACGCTAAGGGAGCCAGCGTGAGCGCGGCCGGCACGCCATCGGGGAGCTGCTTGTACCGATCCTCGCCCGACGGTTTCGCGGTCGCGAGTGCTTTGGCGACGGCGTCGGGCGCGGGAATCGCTGACTCGACGGTGTAGCGCAGACCTTCTTTCACCTGACCGCCGCGGGCGACCAGTACCCCCGCTTCACCGAAACGCACATCGCCACGCACTACGCGTGCTGGCCTGTCACGCGCGGGCAACCACGGCCCCGTGAGTTCCTTGATCGTTACGTCCTGGGAAACGGTCTGCATAGGGAGATCAACGTCGTCGTCAGGTGGAACGGTCGTGCCGCTCTGGTCATACTCAGAGGAGTACGACCAGTTGACGCCGTCGTAGTGGTCAAGCACAGCAAGCCGCCAAGGGTTTTCCAAGGCCTGCGGGTTCGAGGCAGTCACCTCGGCAGTAAACAGCACGGGGTCCTCGTCACCGTCTGCGATGCGATCGATTCCTGTCACCGTATCGAGCGGATTCAGAGCGGCCAGTCTTACCTGTGGTTGGGGCGCGGCGCGGCGCGGGTCGTACTCGGTGCGGCCATCGGTAACCGGGATCACGACCACGAGTAACGCGCCAACGGCGACGATTGCTAGGAGCACTCCGCCTCCGACGGCGAGGTGATGCCTGGCAGCAGGACCGGCATGCCGCTCGGGCTCCGCTCCTTGTGCATCGGATGCATTCGCGCGCAGCAGAATATAGGTAGCGGCGAGCAGGGCGAACGTCAATCCTTCACCAAGACCTTGCCCAGGAGCGCCGGCGCCAAATCCGATTGCAATGAAGAAGCCAACCGTTGCCGGCAACAATGGCAGCACGACACCGCGCGTCCGCAGCGTTAACTCGGCACCGGCAAACGCCGCTATCCATACCACGGCAATCACGAACGTCAACCGTTCACCGGTAGCCGCTGTTGGGATTGTAGACGAAAGCGTGTCGGCCCATCCGTTGACCAATCCGTCTAAGACGTTGCCAATCGCAGCAGGTCCGGGCGCTCCGAACTGCGTCAGCGCTGCGTAGACAAAGAACGCGAGCACCGAAGCCGGTGCGGTTACGAGCAACCTTTGGTTGAATCGGTCGCCCAACAACCACGCCAATCCCGTAGCAATCACCGCTGCACCGAGGACGGCACCCGCGACAGGTGCCAAGCCGAACACTCGATGGAACGTAAGACCGGCTACCGCAGCAAGGGACGCAGCGAGCACGAGCGAGGTGACGCGAAAGGGTTTCATCGCAGGAGGCGATTCCATGCCTGGGCAAACTCGGCTCCGGAAGTAACAGAGAAGATGGAGACTCCCTGTGTCGACGGGAGCGGGGGGTCGTCGGGTCGACGCATAGCCACAACAAGGATGCGATCGAACCGACGACTCAGGGGATTGAGCAGCGCCAGGTCGGCAGGGTGAATACGCCCTGTCACAAGCACCAGGGTGTCGCCGACGCGTTCCCTGTTCAGAGCATCAACCGCGTCAATAAGATGCCCGCGCGGCGTCATCTCGACCACAGCGAGACAGTCGAAGATCCGGGTGAGGTCGGTGCGGGCTTGGCCGCCTACCCGCAGCCCCGATGTGGTCAGTATTCGGATGGGGTACGCGGCGCCTGCCGACGCGAGGACGATCGATGCGACGGCGTCGATAGCCGCCTCGAACGTATCCTCCTCGTAAAGCTCGTCATGGGTATCGATCACGATCGTGGTATGCGGAAGACTTACGTCTACGTGCTGCTTCACCATGAGGGTGCCAGCATGCGCCGATGAGCGCCAGTGCACATGGCGCAGGTCGTCGCCCGTCGCGTACTCCCGCAATGTATTGAATGTGATGCTGCCGTGCGGAGCGGTGTCTGCCGCTGGCCCGTCGAGGCTACGGCGATGACCCGATGGGACCGCGGCTATCGCATGCGGTCGCGGGTAGACCCATACGGTGTCGGCTGCACCAAAGCCGCGGGTCCAGCGCACGAGACCGAGCGGGTCGGTTCGGGTGAGGGTGAGAGGCCCGATCTGGTGGACACCGCGCCGATGCGTCGGGACTACGTAGGTCGTCTCCTTCTGGTCACCCGGAGCAAGGCGCGGGAGAACCACGTCGAGCGGTAGGCGGCCGATCCAGTCGCGGGCTTGCAGCGGCGAGGTTCTTCGTCGACCGTTATTGGTGACCGTCAGCACGCCCATCGCTGGGTCATCGCGTGTTACCCGTTGCGGGCGCACGTACCGGCCTACTTCGAGGCTCGGCCGAACGCCAACCCACACGACAGCAGCGACTAAAGCCACCGCGCATGTAACGCCAAGCAACAAGATCGCCGGGTAAGCGAGAATCCATCCGGCGGCGACCAACACCGTCGCGGCACCGAGCGTTCCCCAACCCGCGCGGGTGAACACGGGGAATCAGACCTCGTCGAGGACGAGCGGCATTGATACCGTTGCCAGCGCCTGCTGTACAAGCTGAGTGGTAGTACGCCCCTGGAGTTCGGCCTCGGGTGTGCGCAGCATTCGATGCGCGAAGATTGGCTCGGCGAGCGAGTGCATGTCTTCGGGTGCGACGAACCCTCGTCCCTCGGCTGCAGCAAGTACGCGGGCGGCACGTACAAGCCCGAGCGTGCCGCGCGGGCTGACCCCGAGGCGCAGTTCCGGCATCCGCCGGGTCGCCGAAGCAAGTTGCACAGCGTAAGACTGGAGCGCCGGGGAGACGAAAACTTCGTTAGCGATCTCAGCCATCGAGCGCACGTTGTCGATGCTGATAACAGACCGGAGACCGTCGGTGTTGGTGCCCTCTTGGTGGTTTCGAACTACCTCTAGTTCGGCCTCGTGATCTGGATAGCCGACGGCGATACGCATTAGGAACCGGTCGAGCTGCGCCTCGGGGAGCGGGTAGGTGCCGTCCATGTCGATCGGGTTCTGAGTAGCGACCACGAAGAATGGGCGGGGCACGCTGTGCGGGATGGCATCAACGGTTACGTGCTGCTCCTCCATCACCTCAAGCAGCGCCGACTGGCTCTTTGGCGAAGCGCGGTTGATCTCGTCTGCGACCACGATGTTCGCAAAAATTGCTCCGGGCTTGAACTCGAAGTCAAGCGTCGCTTGGTTGAACACCGAGACTCCGGTGATGTCCGACGGCAAGAGGTCGGGCGTGAACTGGATGCGATGCCAACTCGCGTCGATCGAAGCGGACAATGCGCGCGCCAGCGTTGTCTTGCCGACGCCGGGCACGTCCTCTATCAGCAGGTGTCCTTCGGAGAAGAAGCACACAAGTGCGCGTCGCACGACGTCGCTCTTGCCTCGGATCACCAGTTCTATGTTGGATTGCACGGCCATAAACGCCTTTGCAAACCAGTCGATCCGATCGCTCGTCTCAGCCATGTCAGCTCCCATCTATTGAACTCGGACTACAGGTCAAACTTGCGCGGCGGTGCGACAGAACCGCGCACCGGGTGGATTCGTATGCCCTTATGTGCACTTCTGTTTCACGGCTGACTCATCAATAACCCCTAATGGAAAGTGTGATGGAACGTCCGCTGCTCTGACCAGTGATCGTCAGGGACCAGGTC
>SHUX01000011.1 GCA_009694475.1 Thermoleophilia bacterium | reverse complement strand
CACATCGCTAATACCTGCACACCGAATTCCAGTGACCGGTAGCCGATCTCCGTCCAGAAACACTGAGCATCGTCGTCATGTGGAAACAGAAAGTCGTTGTTCACGCTCCGACCAATCACGTGGAGCATGCGACCGCCATCGTCATATCGAATCGCCTTTGCCATGCGGCCACTATCAGTCAAAATCCTGGTCGTTGGCACGCGCAAAAGCGCACAACAAGAACGTAGAAGGATGCAACTTTGGCATTCGGAACGACGTACGTGCCACACGATGCGACGGACTTCACAAACAAGCGCGTGAACAGATAGGTGGGCGTCGGACATGATGGGCCCGGGCCCAAAATGTCGCCGGTTTGCGTATGGGCCTTGATCGCCGCCACGCGCAAACCGTCATTCGCGTACCGTTCGACCAGCAAACCCTTTCGACCGTCAGGGAGATCATGAGCGCCACTGCAATCCCAACCGCATCGTCCGTCGCCGAGGCCGCTGAGCGACTCCAACCCGAAGGGCGCGCGTTCATCAACGGGCAGTACGTCGCCGCCGTCAGTGGCGCAACGTTCGACTGTGTATCGCCAATCGACGGCAGCGTCATCACCCAGATCGCAGCGTGCGACACTGCTGACGTCGACATCGCCGTCGCTGGTGCCCGTGCCGCCTTCAACAGTGGCGAATGGGCCAACGCATCGCCAGCCCGTCGAAAAAAGTCCTCCAACGCTTCGCTGCGCTGATCCTCGAGAACGCCGACCAGCTCGCGCTACTTGAGACAATCGACATGGGCAAGCCGATCTCTGACAGCCGACTGATCGACGTGCCTGGCTCTGCCAAGTGCATCAACTTCTACGCCGAAGCAGTCGACAAGATCTCCGACGAAATCGCCCCGACCGATCCATCCGCCGTCGCGATGGTCGTCCGCGAGCCACTCGGCGTGATCGGCGCCGTCGTGCCATGGAACTTCCCGTTGATGATGGCCTCATGGAAACTCGGACCCGCACTCGCAACCGGAAACTCGGTTGTCCTCAAGCCCGCCGAGCAGTCGTCTCTGACGGCAATACGCATCGCGCAACTCGCCGTCGACGCGGGCCTCCCCGCCGGCGTCCTCCAAGTCGTGCCAGGCATGGGAGAGACGGCCGGCCAGGCAATCGGCATGCACATGGACGTTGACATGGTCGCCTTCACCGGCTCGACCGAGGTCGGCAAGTACTTCATGCAGTACTCGGGCAAGTCGAACCTCAAGCGCGTCTCACTCGAATGTGGTGGCAAGACACCGCACATCATCCTGCCGGACTGTCCCGACCTCGACAAGGCCGCCTCGGCCGTCGCCTGGGGCATCTTCTTCAACCAAGGCGAGGTCTGCAACGCCGGCTCGCGCCTGCTCGTCCACGAGGATATTCGCGATGATTTTATTGCCCGCGTCGCCAAGGTTGCGGCTGGCATCCAGCCCGGTGACCCCCTCGCCGCTGGCACAAAGATGGGCGCGATGGTCGACGAGACACAGACCGACCGCGTGCTCGGCTACATCGAAGCTGGTCGCGCCGAGGGTGCCTCAATCGCACTCGGTGGCAATCGCGTGATGACGGAATCAGGTGGCTACTACATCGAGCCAACGATCTTCTCGAACGTCGACAACAGCATGAAGATCGCCCAGGAAGAGATCTTCGGCCCCGTCCTCTCGACGATCACCTTCAAGAATGTTGAAGAGGCCGTCGCGATCGCGAACGACACGATCTACGGCCTCGCCGGCGCCCTCTGGACGCGCGACGTCTCGACCGCACACAAGGTCGCGCGCCAGATCAAGGCGGGCGTCGTCTGGGTCAACTGCTTCGACGCGGGTGACATCACGACCCCATTCGGCGGCTTCAAGCAGTCCGGCTTCGGCCGCGACAAGTCGCTCCACGCGATGGAAAAGTACACCGACCTGAAGCTGATCTGGCTTCAGCTGGACTAGCCGGCACCCGCGTCGGGGTGAGCCCGCTCACTCCCACGCGAAGACGCCGTGCTGATGATCCTGTAGGTTGTCCTCATGAACCTACGAATTGTCGTGTTCGTTGCACTTATCGCCCTGCTCATCATCCCCGCCGGCGCTGCCGCCAAGAGCCCGAGCATCAAGACCATCAAGATCTACCGCACTCCGAGCGGCCCCTTGAAGGGCACGCTGACCGTGATTGCCACGGCGAACTTCAGTGGGAAGACCACCGACAGCAACGGTCTCCCTGATACGCGGTCGCTCGCGATGATTGTCGTGACGCTGCAGGGCGAGCGCCACTCAATTACCGCATCTGACACCGTGCGCTTCACGCGTCGCAACAAAAGCGGGCAGCCCGTGCGTTTTGACATCCGGATTCCGCGCTCCGCATCTCGCCTGCTAGCGGGCGAAAGCGGACTCAACGTGCGGGCGACGGTGACCCGCGAGCTTCCGACCGTCCGCGCCCGCGCTGTGCGCATCGACCAGCCCGGTGCGTCGACTCGAGGATGGCGCTGTGCAGAGGCTCAAGCCATGGGCTACACAGGCACATGCGCAGCGTATTTAGAGATAATCAACACCCCACCGCCGGCGCCACCGGTCGGCTTTGAGCAATGGCAGAACGGCGGGCCCGGCCAGTGGATCAATAACGGCACAACATGGCAACCCGGCGGTGATGAAGCGCTGCTGTGTGTCACGTTCATGGGCGCGTCCGGATACGCATTCCCCTCGCAGTACCTCACGCTAACAGCGTCGAATGGGGCGACCGTCGGCTCTGTCTGGACTGTTCCGTCACAGGCAAACGTCCCCACCTCCGGCGCTTTCACAGACCCGTCTTACCTCGATGTATTCGTTGGAGGCTACGCTCAGGTTTCAACCGGCCCGACGTTGACAGTGCAGGTGCCGACATCGATCCTGTCCTCTCCGGTTGGCCCCTCGACCGGCAACGCCACACTGACGGTCCTTCCGCAGATGCAGGGCCTGCCCACCTCGTGGTCGCTGAGTCCGCTCACGCAGTCAGAGGCCGCCGGGGTCTGCTGACGCCTCGGCGCGGCCGTAGATGTCGACCCGTGCTATCACACGCGGGTATGGAGATCGCCGACGGCTGGCAGCAGGAAGAGATCGGGCGCTCGCGTGGCGGGCTGCCGCTGAAGGTCTATCGACCCGTCGGCGCAGACACAATCGACGGGCTGCTGATCGCGGGCATCCACGGCGAGGAGCCTGAGACGCTGCTGCTCGCACGCCGTCTGCTCGAGCGCATCGACGGCACCGACACGAACTGGGCGATCCTGCCGTGCGCGAACCCCGATGGCGTGTTGCACGGCGTGCGTCAAAATTCCGCGGGCGTAGACCTCAATCGCAACTTTCCCTCGGCGTCATGGCAGCCCGATCACTCGTTCACCTACCCGCCGGGCGCGCCCGTGCGCAAGCGACAGCACCGCACCAACCGCTCTTCGCCCGGTGACGCTCCCGGCTCCGAGCCAGAGACGCAAGCCCTGATCGCGCTGATCGAACAACTCGAACCCGGACTGATTCTCGACCTGCACAGCCCACTTGCGCTGATCGCCCCCACCACGGCCGCAGACCCACTGATTGTGCAACGCCTCGCAGCGGCAGCTGACCTGCCAGTGTTGCCCGACATCGGCAGCCGAACCCCGGGCGCGCTGCGCGACTGGTGCAGTGATCGTGGTGTGGCCGCGATCACGTACGAACTCGAGCACGCGCCACTGCCCGCACTGTGCGAACGGCATTTGCCGGGTTTGGCAATGCTGCTCACCACCGTCTAGGGGCTGTCGCCATAATCTGCGATGGTGATGCGTCATCTCACATACGTGCTCGGCTTTGTCGTCATCCTCGCCTTGATCGCTCCGGTGTCTCAGGCGGCACCAGCCGAGGTGGGTGCGCGGATTATTGGTGGTAGCGACGCTCCGGCGGGCTCGTGGCCCTCATTTGCACGTCTCTCGATCATTAAGTCAGGTTCGACGTCCCTGTGTGGTGGCACGCTGATCACCCCAACGATTGTCCTGACTGCCGCGCACTGCGCTAAGGATGCTCAGGCCGCTGGTTCTCTCGTCTTTCTTGGTGGGGGGTCGACGGTTGGTTCGCCATCGTCGATCGCCTGGTCTTCCTCGGCGATCCATCCGAGTTACAACGCTTCGAACCTGCAGTACGACGTTGCGCTGATCACACTTGCCAGTGCTGCGACAGCGACGCCGATGCCACTGCTTGCGCCCGCCCAAGATGCTCTCCTGGCCGTACCGGCGACTCTTGCGGTAGCGGGGTACGGACTCACGAGCAATGCTGGCTCGAGCTCCACGACCCTGAAGGAGTTGACCATTCCCTTCGTTGCCGATGCGACCTGTGCGGCCGCGTACACCGCAGCAGGCTATGCCTATTCGACGGCGACGATGATCTGTGCCGGTTCCGATGGGCCGCCTGCCTTGGATAGTTGCAGCGGCGACTCGGGCGGCCCGTTGACGCTGTCGATTGCGGAGACCCGCACACTCGTCGGTGACGTCAGTTGGGGTCCCTCTTCGGGATGCGCCAGCGCTGGACTGCCCGGCGTCTACGGCCGCATCTCTGCATTTCGAGACTGGATCGCCGTGATGCTGGCTCAGCCGACGATTGCGACTGTCACGAATGCTGGCTCAGCGGTGACGGTGACGTGGTCACATGCGAGTGCCACCCCCGCGCAGGTTCCGCTGACATTCGTCGTAGCCGAGGCGTCGACGAGTGCGACGACCGCTGCGGATGCAACCTCGGCAACGCTGAACGTGACGTCGGGTGGTCCGAAGACGATCAGCGTCTCCGCTGTCAGTGGTACCTATACAAAGGCTGTGACATGGGCCGGTACGCCGACACCGACGCGCGCACCGGTCGTTTCGGCCCGCCTGCTCGAAGACCCCGTGGTTGGCGCGGTGCTAACCGTCGATGCAACGTCTGATGATCCGTGGGCAGATGCCTTGACGTACCAGTGGACGAGAGCGGGAGTGGCAATTGCTGGTGCTACGTCGGCGACGTTCACTCCGACCACGGCTGATGCTGGTGCGACTCTCGGCGTCGTCGTCTCGGCACGCAACGGCGTCGGCGTGGGCACCGCGACGGCGACGTTCACCGAGATGACGGTGCTGAAGCCCACGCTGACAACGCGAACGCTCGTCGTGCGCGGCACCCCTAAAGTTGGCCGTTTCCTCCGCGTGGCTCGACCAGCAGTGCTCGCGTATCCGATGCCGCAGGCGAGCCATCAATGGCTCCGTAACGGCCGCGCACTAAAGGATAAGACGCGGGCGTTCTATCGGGTCACTGCCGCTGATCGTGGTCAGCGCATTGCCTGTCGGATCACGCTGACCAATAGCGCCGGCTCCACCCGTATTCGCTCGGCGATAGTCACCATCCGCTAGCCCCCCCTTCAGGCCGTGTCTAATCGCGTGTGATCGGCTTGTACTTGATCCGGTGCGGCGTGTTAGCGTCGGCACCGAGTTGCTTCTGGCGGTGCTCCTCGTACTCGCCGTACGACCCTTCGAACCAGGTCACCTGCGAGTCGCCCTCAAAGGCGAGGATGTGGGTGGCGACGCGGTCGAGGAACCAGCGATCATGGGTGATTACGACGGCGCAGCCGGGGAAGTCGTTGAGCGCAACTTCGAGCGCGCGCAGCGTATCGACGTCGAGATCGTTGGTCGGTTCGTCGAGGAGCAAGAGGTTGCCACCACTCTTGAGCAACTTGGCGAGATGGACGCGGTTGCGCTCACCACCGGACAGCTTGCCGACGAGCTTCTGCTGGTCGGCGCCCTTGAAGTTGAAGGAGGCGACGTACTGCCGCGAGGGCATCTCGCGCTTGCCGACGTTGATCAGGTCGAGGCCGTCCGAGATCTCCTCCCAAATGTTCTTGTCGGGGTCGAGGTCGGCGCGGCTCTGATCGACGTACGCCATCTGGACCGTCTCGCCAATGACGATCTCGCCACCGTCGACGGTCTCCTGCCCCGCGATCATGCGAAACAGCGTCGTCTTACCGGCGCCGTTCGGGCCGACGATACCGACGATGCCGTTTGGTGGCAGGTCGAACGAGAGATCTTCGACGAGCAGTTTGTCACCGAACGCCTTGCGGACGTTTTCGGCGCGAACGACGACGTCGCCGAGGCGTGGACCACCGGGGATGTGAATCTCGACCGAGTCGAGCTTGACGTTCTGCTCCTCGGCGAGCATCTCGTCGTAGGCGGCGAGGCGCGCTTTCGATTTGGCCTGACGCGCCTTCGGACTGGCGCGCACCCACTCCAGCTCTTTTGCGAGCGTGCGCTGGCGGGCCGAGCCCTGCTTCTCCTCGATTGCGAGACGTGCCTGCTTCTGCTCGAGCCAGCCGGAGTAGTTGCCCTCAAACGGGAGGCAGCGGCCACGGTCGATCTCGAGGATCCAGCCCGCCACGTTGTCGAGGAAGTAGCGATCATGGGTGACGGCAATGACGCAGCCCTCGTAGTCGTGCAAAAAGCGTTCGAGCCAGGCGACCGATTCGGCGTCGAGGTGGTTGGTCGGCTCGTCGAGCAGGAGCAGGTCGGGCGAGGACAAGAGCAGGCGGCAGAGCGCTACGCGGCGTTTCTCGCCACCGGAGAGGTTGGCCACAGCGGCATCGCCCGGCGGTAGACGCAGCGCGTCCATCGCGATGTCGAGGCGACGATCCATGTCCCAGGCGTCGGCCTTCTCGATCTTTTCTTGCACGCGGCCCTGCTCTTCGAGCACCTCAGCCATCTCGTCGTCCGTCATCGGCTCGACGAACTTCATCGAGAGTTCTTCAAAGCGCTTGAGCAGATCGCGCAACTCGCCGAGGCCATCCTCGACGTTGCCACGAACGTCCTTCGACTCATCGAGATCCGGCTCCTGCGACAGGTAGCCAACGGACGCACCCGGGTGCAGCTTCATCTCGCCACTCGAGGCCTCTTCGATCCCAGCCATCATCTTCAGCAGCGTCGACTTGCCGGCACCGTTCGGGCCGAGCACGCCAATCTTGGCGCCGGGGATAAAGGACAGCGAGACCTCTTTGAGGACGTGCTTCTCCGGGCCGTGGAACTTATCCACCTTGTACATGGTGAAGATAAACTGACTAGCCATTAAGCCGATCCCCGTTCAGATTAATCGGCTCAAATAAGCGATTCTTTCGCGCTACCCGGCAACTCAGATCAGAGTATTTCTTACTCCAAATGTTCCTCCACAACTGCGCGGAGACCTGCGTGGTTATCGAGTCAGACATCAACGGTGAGGTTATCAGGGCAACAACAGCGGACACGCAGGCGAAATCACGAACCCGGTCTCCCGTTCCGACCCCACGCGCTCCATACACCGCTGTACCGCGATCCGGTCTGCGCCGAAGCGCGATCAAAATGCCTTCAGTGCGCCATCCGGATTGCTCGGCGCCGCGGAGGATCACGCGAGTCGAGCGCGAACCCCCTGCAGCCGAAGGCACACCATGTCATCCACTACTGACTCCAACCCACCGCCACATCCACCCGAACAGAAAAGCCATTCGCCGCTTGTGCGACCGTATCTCGGCTGCATGGGCTACTTCGTCAGTAGGTCGGTCGCTGCCTGGCTGCCCGTACCGGGTAGCGAAAGATCGTTGTTCGTAATCGCGCCGACCTTGCCGATCACCATCGAGCCACCGATAATCGCGGCAACCCAGAGGATGATCACGAGCCAGCGATAGCGAACACAGAAGTGACCAAGGCCGTGCAATACGCGTCCTAGCACTGTGCCCTCATTCTGATCACGAACTCGACCACCCAATCCACGCGCGTGTGAAACACGTGTGCAGCGCGGTCTATCCCGAACGACGCGTGCAACTCACGTCTATCGGCCGACGATAGCTACGCGATCGTAAGTCCGGCTTCACGCAGCGCATCCGCAAAGGGTGCGGTGAGGCCGATCGTAAACGGCCCAAAGATGCCGTAGATGGCGGAGGCCTCGTCGTAGCGCATTTCGTAGACGATGTCTTTGATCGCCTTCGGATCGTCGGCGAAGAGGGTGACCTGCCATTCCCAATCCGAGAGGCCGGTGGCAGCGGTAATCATCTGCGAGACACGGCCACGAAATGTGCCCCCGAGGCGACCATGGCCGCCCATCAGGCGACGACGCTCTTCGAAATCTTGCGCATACCAATTCGCGCCAACGTCGCGGCTCTTGCTCATCGGATAAATGCAGACAAGGCGCGTTCCCGGCAGGTTGTGCGGGTGCAGGCGGCCTTCGCGGAGCTCCTCGACGTTGGGATTGTCAGGGTTGATGTACTCGCTGGCCTCGGTGATGGAGAGGATGCTACGGTCCGGCACCTCGACGAGGAACTCGCCCAGTTGCGTGCGCATCAGGTCACGATGCAACGCGTGCAGGCGGGTGAGGTCGGGGTGTACGAGGATCAGGCCAAAGTCGGCACCGGCACCAACCACGCTGAAGGCAATCAGCTGCGCGTCTTGCTCCTCGAGAAACGCCTCGACAAGCGCCTGCGCCTCCGCCACTGCGACGGGCTCGTTGCGACTCCCAGCGATCTCGAAAACGAGATGCAGTACCCCCCAGCCCTCGGAGGGAATAGCGGGCGCATTGGTGACGCGTGGCATGGAGGCAGGGTAGCGGTAGCAGCGACATTTGGGCCCGGGCCCAAATGTCGCTGCTGCACTGCCATGGTTCGCCGGGGTGCTACTCGCTGAGTAGCGTGCGCATCTCGACGATCTCCGCTTTCTGCGACTGCTCGATCGCAGCAGACAATTGCTGGACGCGCGCGTCGTCACCACGAGTTGCAATGTGCGAGGCCATCGTCAGTGCGCCCTCGTGGTGCATGATCATGCCCTCGAGCCAGAGACGGTCGAAAGCGGCGCCCTTGGCATCGGCTAGGGCAGTCATGTCGGCGGAGGACATCATTCCCATCGCGTCGTGATCCATGTTGCCGTGATCCATCTGGCCGTCAATCGGGTCGGCGCCCCACTCCACCAGCCAGGCGTTCATGTCGACGATCTCGGCGGCCTGCGCGGTCTTGATGCGCGTCGCGAGGTCTTTAACGGCAGGGCTCGCCTGATGTGTCGGGTCAAGCGCCAGATCGGCCATCTCCACGGCCTGCTGATGGTGCGGGATCATCTCCTGCACAAACATCACGTCCGCCTCCTGGCCAGTGCCCATCTGGTCGGCAACGTGCGTCATCGTCGTTTCGTCATGTCCCATGGCTCCGTGCCCCGAACCGCTGCCACAGGCAGAACCAGTGCTAGCAACGGCGACGAGGATCAGCAGCGTGAAAATAGGTCGGATTCGCAAAGTCATGGGCTAAATCTAGGTGTTCTCGCGACATTTTGGACCCGGGCCCAAAATGTCGCGAGGTCAATCGAGTTGACGTGCGACTGCCGCCGCGAGCACGCAGATCGCCTCAAGACAGACCGATTCGTCCGAGTGCTCAGCCGGGTTGTGGCTGATGCCGTTCGGACTGCGGGTAAAGAGCATCACGCTGGGGACGCCCGCCAACGCCAACGTGCCCGCATCGTGGCCCGCGTAGGAGGGCAGATCCATCGCGGAGATACCGAGCGCGTTCGCGGCGGCATGCAAGTCCGCGATCAAGGCAGGATCGAAGATCGCCGCGTCATCCGTCGACTTGCACTCGATCGCGACGTCGGGAAAACCATCAACCAGCGCCTGCACGACGGCGTCGCGCGTTGCGTTGTCGAGCGCGCGCACATCGAGCGTGCCCATGCAGCGACCCGGAATGACATTGGTGCCGCCCGGCCACGGCGTCATGCGACCAACCGTCGCAACCGCGCCGTCGTGTGCCACCGCAGTGCGCTGAACGGCGAGGACGAACTCGGCCGCACACACGAGTGCATCGCGGCGACCCACCATCGGTGTCGTCCCAGCATGGTTAGCCTCACCAACGACCTCCCACTCCCACCGCCCACGCGCCGAAAGGCGCGTCGCGACGCCGAGCGACACATCCGCTGGAGCGAGCGCGAGGCCCTGCTCGACGTGGATCTCAAAATAGGCGGCGATGCGGCGCTGCAAACCAGCCGCATCGGCTGGTCGCTTGGGTCCAACATCGCGAATGCTGATGCCGTCCTTGTCCTGCGCGTCCGCGACTTCGTCGCCGAACGTGCCGACCATCGTGCGCGAGCCAAAACACGGCGTGTTGAAACGCGAGCCCTCCTCGTCGGCAAACGAGATCACCGCCAGGCGCTGCAAATTGGGCACACCCGCCGCGCGAAGTGCGAGCACGGCCACCAACCCGCCGACCACTCCCAGCGCACCGTCAAAGGCACCGCCCTTCGGCACCGTGTCGAGGTGCGAACCAGCGACCACGAGGCCGTTCGCGGGCACGTTCGGGTCGGTGATCCAGAGGTTGCCAGCCGGATCGTGCTCGCAGACCATGCCACCCGCGACGGCGACGTCGATGACGAGCTGCTCGACGGCACGCAACTCGTCCGTCCAAGGCGCACGCGTCCAGCCATCCGGCGAGTAGCCCTGCTCGTTAACAGCAGCAAACAGGTGGCGAAAGAGTTCCTGGTCGATCGCGATACTCACTGGACACTTCTCCACAACGTTGAAACCCCAACGGTGATCCACGCGTTTGCGGTCCAGACGATCGCACCAGAACACACTGCCACGGCGATCACAGCGAGCGTGCCGAGCGCGAGCCGCACAATGCGCATGTCGGCGCGATCACGGTTTCGGGTCGCCCAGAGTGCTATCACGGCCAGCGCCAGACAGATGACAATCGCCCCGGCGGCAACGCTCAGTCCTGCAGCCGCACCCATCCGACTGAGTGGTTGCTCGCGCACGATCCCTGCGCGTGTCAGCCCGACGCCCGCGGCAATGCCAATGCCCATCAAGAACACACCAATCGCAAGCAGCACGACGCCTGCTCGAATGCCACCGCTGCGGACGCCCGGACGTGGCGCAGCATCGTGCGGGGCGACCAGCGTGTCGGGGATCTCATAGGCCGGGATCCGTGTCGTCTCGGCCGCATCGTGCTCTGGCACGATCGGCACGTCGCCGGCGAGTAAGCGCGCCACGTCCTCGGCGCGTGGTCGCCGCTCGGGCGCACGTGTCAAGAGGGACATGATCAGCACCTCGGCCTCCGGCGGGAGGTCTGGCACAAACTGTGTCGGCAGCGGCGGGTCCTCGTGCATGCGGCGCGTACCAACCTCGATCCGATCGGACCCCTCGAACGGCAAGGCGCCGGTCGCCAACTCGTAGAGGATGCAACCGAGCGCGTACATGTCCGCGCGCTCTGTGACGGCCAGTCCGGCGGCCTGCTCGGGCGACCAGTACTCGGGGCTACCGACCCGCGAACCATCGTCCGTCAGGTCGGCCTGATCCGTGCTGCCCCGCAGCACGTCGGCCAATCCAAAATCGGCGACACGTAGGTGCCCGTCATCGCCATAGAGGACGTTGCCGGGTTTGAGATCGCGATGCGTGACACCGCTGGCGTGCGCGTGCGCCAAGCCGCGTGTGATTGCCAAACCGATCTCGGCCACCTCGGGCCATGGCAGTGGCGCGTCTGCCGTGCGGTGAACGAGCGTTCCGCCACCACAGTGTTCTTGCACCAAAAACGGCGCGGGCGGCGTGTCATCGAAGTCAAGCACCTGCACGATGTTTGGATGTCGCAGTTGGGCGAGTGTCGTGGCTTCGCGGCGAAAGCGCCGGTGCGCGTCCTCGTCGGTGGCGACCCACGGATGCAGCATCTTGATGGCAACGATACGGTCGAGTCGTAGATCACGCGCCCGAAATACTTCACCCGTACCGCCACGGCCAAGCGACGCCTCGAGGCGGTAGCGGCCGCCGAGATCCGTCATCGCCGGCTCCTACGCGGCCGGCGGAAGGCCGTGATCCTCGGGCAGGATCCGCAGGTCGGGCGCTGGGTCGCCATAGGGTCTACGGGCATCGACAGGGTCGACGTGCTCGATTGCCTCAAGGTGTCGTTCGAGCGAGATACGCGCCCGACGCATCACTTGGTCGTACTTGGCGACGGCCTCGGTCGGTACGCACTCGCGACTCGCGCGACCACAATCGGGGCAGCGCAAGTCGATTTCCCAGAGGTCGTCACCGAGGCGGCGCCACTGGACCGGCTGCACCAATTTCGATGGACATTTGCGGCACGTCTCGAGCGACGTGTCGGCGTTTCCGGTGAGCCGTTCGGAGCGATCCATCTGTCGGAAGGCTACGTCGCTGCCCGGACAGACCCGGTGTGCGTGGCAACGTGGCCAAGATCGGTATCCTGCGCCGCGGGCCCCCATCGGCTAGCGGCCTAGGCCACCGCCCTTTCACGGCGGCTACACGGGTTCGAATCCCGTTGGGGGTACCTTTGGGCGGCGAGAATGCTCGCTCGAGGCGCTTACTGCGTCGCGGGCATGAGGACGACGCCGTCCTCGTCCGCGTAGGCGACATCGCCCACGCGGCACGGCACGCCACGAAAGACCAGCTCGTCGCCCGCCGTCCCCTGCCCCACGCGCGCGGGGCGCTGCGGGCAGGTGGTGATCGCCATCACGCCGAGCGGTAGTGCGGCAAGACCCGCAGAGTCGCGGACGCAACCATCGACGATGATGCCCGCCCAGCCATTGGCAACGGCTTCGGCCCCAACGACGTCACCAACCAGCGCCGTGGCCAACCCGCCGCCACCGTCGACGACCAGCACGCGGCCCTCGCCCGGCGTGTTGACGAGCTCTTTGACGCGCGTGTTATCGGCGTCGCAGCACACCGTCATCACCGAGCCACTGAAACGCGTCGTGCCGCCGAAGTGCCGCAACCCGGGTATCGGGACGCGGATCACGTCGGGATTGTCATCGCAAAGATCACAGGTATTCCAGTCGCTCATGAGTGCACTATGCCAGCGTCAGCTGGCTCACGAGCGGCCGGTACTGATGCGGAAAGATGGAAAAACAACCCATCTGTGAGATCGACGATTCCGAAGTTCCGTCCGGCGCTGTCGTGATCCTGTGTTCGTGGAGGTTCTCGACGTTGATGGAGTGCGCGTGCCCGTGCGTCGATCGCCACGTGCCCGCCGTGTTCGCCTGGTGGCCAAGGCTGGGACGGGTGTCGAACTGGTCTTGCCCGCCCGTGGGGGCGAGAGCACAGGACGCGAGCTCGTCGCGACGCACCGCGAATGGATTGCCCGCCAGTCGGCTCGCCTCGAACAGCGCCACCTAGGTCTCGAGCGCTCCGATATTGTCTGGCGCCATGGCACTGCCCTGCCCTTGACTCTGCGCCAGGCCAGCCGCCCGCGAGTGATCAGCACCGACGACTCGGTCCTGATTGCCGCACCCGACCTCGAAGACGCGGCCCGAATGGTCGAGCGCTGGTACCGCGAGCAGACCCGTCGTGTCGCCACGGCGCTCGTCGCCGACCTGCCCGAGCCGCACCCGACGACGCTCCGGATTGCTGATGGCACCTCGCGCTGGGGCTCCTGTAGTCGCCGCGGCACCGTCTCGCTCTCCTGGCGACTGATGCTCGCGCCGTTCCATGTCCTCGACTACGTCGTCGTGCACGAGCTCTGCCACCTCCGCCACCTCGACCATGGTGCGAAGTTTTGGGCTGCCGTCGAAGAGCTCCGTCCCGATTGGCGGGAGGCTCACGCGTGGCTGCGCCAGCACGGATCCGAGTTGCATGCGTACGACCCGGCCTTTGCCGTGCAGCCGCTGCGCGCCGCTGCTTAAGCCCGGGGCACCAGCGCATCGAGTCGCCCGTGAGCGTCCTCGCTGTGTTGAGCGACGAGGCCTCGAATTCCAGAAGGGGTCAGGCCCGATCTGGACTTTGGGTGACGAGCTGGCTCGTCTATCAAATGTCCAGATCGGGCCTGACCCCTTCTGGAATTCGAGGCGCCGCGCGGGGCGAGCGAACGACAGCGGCTAGCCCCGTCGCGGCGATGTCCGCGCTACCTTGCCGGTATGCCAAATCGTCCCGCCCGCATTGCCGTGATCGGCGCTGGTCCGGCTGGCTTCTATGCCACCGGGCACCTGCTTGACGCCGAGGCCGCGATCGAGGTCGACCTGTTTGATCGCCTGCCGACCCCGTGGGGGCTGGTGCGTGCTGGCGTGGCTCCCGACCATCCGAAGATCAAGGCCGTCTCGAAGGTGTTCGAGAAGATCGCCGCCAAGCCGGGCTTTCGGATGTTCGGCAACATCGAGATTGGTCGCGACATCTCGCACACACAGTTGCTGGAGCACTACGACGCCATCATCTACGCCTATGGGGCGCAGACCGACCGTCGCATGGACATACCTGGTGAGGACCTCGTTGGCTCGATTCCTGCCACGGCGTTTGTTGCCTGGTACAACGGGCACCCCGATTTCTACAACCTTGATCCAGACCTCCAGGTCGACCGTGCCGTCGTCATCGGCAATGGCAACGTCGCCGTCGATGTCGCGCGGATGCTGGTTTTAGCTCCCGAAGAGTTGGCACCGACCGACACGGGCGACCACGCGATTGAGCAATTCGCGAAGTCGACGATCAACGACGTCGTAATCGCCGGTCGCCGCGGTCCCTTGCAGGCCGCCTACACGAACCCCGAGTTGCTCGAACTCGGCGAGTTGCAGATCGCGGATGTCATCATCGATCCGGCCGAGGCTGCGCTCGACGCGCTCAGCCAGGCCGATTTTGCTGAGGCCAGCCAGCCCGATCAACGCAATGTCGAGACCGTGCTCGCGTACGCCCAGCGCTCTCGCACCACCAAGCCGCGCACCGTCACCATGCGTTATCTGCTTTCACCATTGGAGATCCGTGGCGATGGTCGTGTCGAGGAGATCGTGATGGTGCGCAACCGGCTCGAGCGCACGGACGATGGCTCGATCCGTTCGGTGGCAACCGATCAGACGGAGACCATCCCCTGCGGTCTCGTACTGCGCAGCGTCGGCTATCGCGGTCTACCCGTCGAAGGCGTCTCGTTCGACGAGAAGCGCTGCGTCATCCCACATGCTGAGGGGCGTGCGCTCGATGCGGCTGGACAACCCGTGCCCGGCGTCTACTGCACCGGCTGGATCAAGCGCGGCCCGAGTGGCGTGATCGGCACGAACAAAAAGGATGCATTCGAGACTGCGGGTGCACTGCTCGAAGACCTCGCCGCTGGCCGCCTGCACGATCCGCTATCGCCGACGATCAAGGCCATCGATGCGCTCGTCTCCGACCATCGCCCCGAGGCGATCGAGTACGGCCACTGGCAATCAATCGATGCGCACGAGCGCGCCCTCGGTGACCCGCATGGCAGGCCACGCATCAAACTCTGCTCGTGGGATGAACTGCTCGCTAAACGCTAGCCGCCGGCGCGCCGCTGCCGCATTTGCTGACGGCCCCAACGACTCGGGAAGCGCACCTCCAAGAAGTGGACGCCCCATGCAACGGCGACAACCACGAACGCTCCTACGAGGACGGGCAGGAACAGAAAGACGGGGTGCTGCATTGACGGCGTGACTACGATCAGCAGTGCTGTCGCACAGGCGGGCATGTGGGGACAACGAGCCACGTGCATGACGACCAACGACAGCGCAATTGTAACCATCGCGGCCAGCTCGAGGTACCCGCCAATCAGCATCACCACGCCGAACGCAACGGTGGCCGAGAGAAACTGTCCAGCCACCACATCCCAGGTTCGCGAGACGGTCATCCGTGAATCAACAAAGATGATTGCGATCGATGCCGCCAGTGATGCCACGAATAACGGGTCGCCGACAGTCGCCTCTGACAAATTGCTGAGGTAGAGCAAGATTCCGATCGCCAAGGCACTGCCAAGGATCTCGATCGGCGAAATCGTCAGGAGTCGCCGTGGCAGCAGACGCTCAACGAGCGTTGGTCGCGAGGGCGTACCCACTGCGCAATCCTACCGGTCAGGGTTCTGGCGAATCAAGCCCCGAAGTCGCCTACCCTGCCCGCGGGCGGTTAGCTCAGCTGGTTAGAGCACCTGCTTTACATGCAGGGGGTCATCGGTTCGAATCCGATACCGCCCACCTCGCGCTCAACCGTTGAGTCCGAGCTCCCCGAGGATCTCCCCGTAGCGCTTGTCGCGCCAAGCGAGGGCGGCCTTCAGGCCTTCCGTGCGAACGAGCTCGTCGAAAGCATTCTGCTCCGGCGTCTGGGCACCGTTGAGCATGGCGGACAGGTCGAGGTTCGCCTCGACCGCTTCCAGCAGGCCCATCGCTCGCTGCGCGCGGTTGAGTGCCTGCTTCGTCAGCTGCAAGACCCGGAGCGGCGTCGGCGCGATTCGCGCCACCCACTCCTGCACTTCGGCGTCGAGCCCATCGGCTGGCACGACCCGGTTCGCGAGACCCCAATCGAGCGCAGTCGCCGCATCGATCGTGTCGCCCGTCAAGAGCAGCTCACGCGTTCTCCGCTCGCTCAGCACGAAGGGCATCAGCAGCGTGACGGGGCCAGATCCGTAGCGTACTTCCGGCTCGCCGAAGCGCGCATCGTCGGTGCAGATCAAGAGATCGCAGGCCATCGCAACCTCCATGCCACCGGCCAGACACCAGCCATGCACAGCCGCAATAGTCGGCTTCGAAAGGCCCCAGAGCTTCATCGTGACCGCGACATCGCGCGCGAGCACCTCGTGCCATTCGGTGATCGTGGGCTCGCCCCCGTTGGCTTCTTGCTCGAGGTCGTAGCCCGCACAAAACGCTCGACCCGCGCCACGCACTACAACGACGCGCACCTCATCGTCGGCCTCGGCACGATCGAGCGCTGCCTCGAACTGATCGACGAGTGCGTACGTCATCGCGTTGAGCTTGCCGGGACGATTGAGCGTGATCCAAGCGGATGGACCGCGGCGCTCGTAGAGGACGAGATCTTCAGACATACGACGATCCTAGTCGGTCATGCCAGACAGCACGAATCCACAGCACCAACACGCCAGAAGCTCTGAAACCGGCTTTGAGGCGATTTTGCGTTTCCCCGTGAGTCAACCGCTCGCTTCGAAAACCGGCTTGATGTTGATCGGCGCACCACCAATGGCGTTCGCCGGGTAATCTCCCCGCATGAGCACCAGCGACCCGAAGCGGCTACCCGGCGCACCAGCAAGCGTCCGGCTGCGCCCATTCGTGAGCGAGCTGGCTGTCTACGCGCCCGGCGCGTCGAGCGGCGTGCCCGAAGGAGTGCCCGTCGTCAAGCTCTCGTCGAACGAAGGCGCAGAAGGCCCGACACCCGCCGCCCTCGCGGCGATCGCCGCCGCGGCGCCCGAGCTCAACCGCTACCCCGACTCGGGCGCACTCCACACCGCACTCGCCGACGCCCACGGTCTCGCACCCAACATGGTCGCCGCGAGCCCCGGTGCGGACATGTCGATCGCCTACCTCGCAGCCGCGTTCCTCGAACCGGGCGATGACGTTGTCTTTGCTTGGCCGGCGTTTGTCTCGTACGCACTGACTGCTCAGAAGCAGCAGGCCAACGCGATCAAGGTGCCGCTGACGGCCGATGACACGCACGATCTTGACGCGCTGCTCGCTGCGATTACGCCGAAGACGAGCCTTGTCTACATCTGCAACCCCAACAACCCGACGGGGACCTACGTCTCGCGCGTTGCGTTGCGCGCCTTCGTCGATGCCCTCCCCGAGCATGTGGTGTGTGTTGTCGATGAGGCCTACAGCGGCTACGTCCTCGAGGACGACTATCCGAATGCGATCGAGGAGTACGTCAAGGCGGGCCACCCGCGGGTCGCTGTGCTCCGTAGCTTTTCCAAGATCTACGGCCTCGCCGGGCTGCGCGTCGGCTGGATGGCAGCACCCGCCTGGATCATCGACGCGTCGATCCGCGTTCGCGGACCATTCGATGTCAATGCGATGGCGACCGCCGCCGCGATCGCGTCGCTCGGCGATACCGCCACGATCGAGCGTCGCGGACAGGAGAACGCGGTGCGTCGCGAATCGCTGCGCACCAAACTCGCCGCCGCCGGCATCGCCTCGACCGGCGTCGCGAACTTCCTCACCGTGACCGTCGAGGACGCGCAGACAACTGCAGCAGCCTTGACGCAGCGTGGTGTGATCGTACGCCCGCTGAATGGCTTTGGCGCGCCAACGAAGATCCGCATCACGATCGGCTCCGACGCAGACATGGCGCTCGCCGAGCCGATCCTCATCGACGTCTTGTCGAACTAGTCGCACACTACTTCTGCGAGCGATTGCCGACGCTAAAGATCTCGCCGTTGCGGAGGTACCAAAGCGTGCCGTCCTCGTCGCGCAGCCGTGTCGTGCGCAACGCGACCTCCTCCACCGTCCCTGTGACCGCGCCGACCTGGATGACATCGCCCACGCCGTACTGGTCCTCCATGATCAGAAAAATTCCCGAGATGTAGTCTCGTACGAGCGTCTGCGCGCCGAACGCAAGAGCGATCCCCACCACGCCCGCACTGGCGATGATCGGCGTGATGTTGATGCCGATTATCGGCAGGATCACCAGCAACGCGTTGAGCCAGATCAGAATCGAGACACAGCTGATCAGCACCGAGCCGATCGCACCAGCACGCTGGGCAAGCCGCGTACCGCCCGCACCCGCAGCCCGATTCTGTTGCTTGGCCTCGGCGCGCTTGACCGTGCGGCGAATAATGCGGTGAATCACGCGGACCGTGACGATCTGCAGCACCACGGCCACCACGATCACGGCCAGGATGCGCAGCGGCGTACCCACAATCAACGCGCCGAGGTCTTGCTTGACCTGCACCGCAAAGACACCGCTCGGCATCAGGCGCTACCAAACGTGATGATGCTGCGGATGCCGTCCTGACGCTCCATCAATTCGAAGCCGTGGTTGACCTCATCGAGCGTAATGCGATGCGACAGCATCGACTCGACATCGATATCGCCATTGAGCCAGTGGTCAACGAGCAGTGGCACCTGGGTACGGCCCTTGACACCACCAAAGGACGAGCCGGTCACACGTCGGCCGGTGATCAAAAAACGCGGCACGATCTCGAGCACCTCGCCCTTGCCGGCCACACCACACATCGTGGCCAGACCCCACGCCTCGCGCGCACTCTCGACGGCCTGGCGCATGACGTTGACGTTGCCGGTCGCCTCGAAGGTGTAGTCGGCGCCATAGCCACCCGTCTGCTCCTTGATCCAATCAACGCTATCGGGCCCGGCGAGCCGCGTCTCGGTCGCGCCGTGGTGGCGCGCATCCGCGAGTCGTCCCTCAGCGAGATCGATCGCGATGATGCGCTCGGCACCCGCCAGCCGCGCACCGATCACAGCACCAAGACCGACCAGACCACAGCCGAAGACGACAGCCGTCGAACCCTGCTCGACCTGAGCGGTATAGAGCGCCGCGCCGATGCCGGTCGAGAGGCCACAGGCAAACGGAGCGCAACCATCGAGCGGTGCCTCTGGATTTACTTTGGCGAGTGCGATCTCGGGCATCACGGTGTACTCGGCAAACGTCGAGGTGCCCATGAAGTGCCGCATCGGCTCGCCATTACGCGACAGGCGCGCGGTGCCGTCGGGCAGATAGCCAAGCCCCTGCTGCTCGCGGATCGCGACGCAGCGGTTCGTGCGACCACTCTTGCACTGGATGCACTCGCCGCACTCGGGCGCGAACAGGGTGATCACGTGATCGCCCGGCTTGACGAGCGTGACGCCCTCACCGATCTTCTCGACGACGCCCGCACCCTCGTGTCCGAGCACGCACGGCGCATAGCCCGTCGGATCGGCGCCCGATGCGGTGTAGAGGTCCGTGTGACAGACACCACAGGCCTCGATGCGCACGAGCACCTCGCCCACTTTCGGCTCCGCTAGATCCACCTCCTGAACGACGAGGGGCTGACCGAATTCTTCCAGGACTGCGGCACGAATCTTCATGGCGAGAAGAGTAGGCGACGGCTGTCAGTTCTCGCCACGGTCTTGACGCGACAGCGCGAGATACGTCTCGCCGGCCACTCCGACCTCTGCGTCGTCCCGTTTGTTGAAGATCATCCGATGTGGCTTGCTCAGACCGGCAACAACCATGATCGCCGGGGGATGCGCACAGGACTCTCTGCGTGCGGCATGCGCCTCGGACTGGAGCAAGCAAAAGAGGCAAAACCTCCCGCCATCGGTACCCTGTATGCATGGTCTTCGACCGACGCCTACTCACCTATCTCCAACTCGCGGCTCTCGCCGCTGCGATTGGCATCGCAGGCTACCTGACGTACCTCAAGGCCACCAACGGCATCCCCCCCTGCACAATCGGGGGTGGCTGTGCCGCCGCACTCTATTCCAAGTGGGGCTACCTCGGCGGTATTCCGCTTGCCTACATCGGACTAACCGCCGCCATCGTCTTGCTACTCGCCACCCCCTGGCGTGGCGACAGCGTGCGGATCATCAGCCTGATGCTGTTCTTGATTGGCGCGATCTTCACGCTCTACCTCCGCTACGTCGAGCAGGCGCACTTCGACGGCAACATCTGCGCTTGGTGCGTGTCGTTTATGGCCGCCTGGTGGGTCGCTGGCGCCTGCGAATTGCTGCGCCTCGTGCGCTCCACATCGCACGACGTATAAGACGACGGCGCCAGCACGTGGCCGAGAAATGGCGCCTGTTACCGTTCCTCTATGTCCGAAAAACCTCTCGCCAGAGTCTTCTATGGCCTGACCGCGTTCAGCGCGATCGCCGGCACCACACTTGCGTTCGTGCTCTACGGGTTTGGTACCTCGGGGCCGCCCGATACCACGCCCGGAATGTTTGACGTCTACGGGCAAGACATGGCCGGCCGCCTCGCGGACACCGTCAGCTACTTCACCACGTGGAGTAATGTGCTCGTCGCGATCGTCTTCGCATTGTTGGCCGTCCGCACTACTCGCCGCGGCCAAATCTTCCACGTGGTGCTGTTCAACGCGCTGCTGATGATCTTCGTCGCTGGTTTGGTTTACAACGCGATCTTGGCTCCGAGTGGGGTCCCGAAGCACGGGTGGGACCTCCTCACAACGACGCTCGAGCACACCATCACACCCCTGCTCGCACTGTTTGTTTGGGCGATCTTTGGCCCGCGCGACTGGCTCACCCGCCATCAGATCCTGCCAGCACTGGTGATCCCAATCGTCTGGGTCGTCTTCACGATGATCCGCGGCGCGATCGTCAATGCCTACCCGTATGGATTCCTCAATGTCGTCAAGCTCGGCTACCCGATGGCGCTGCTTGATGTCGTCGGCGTACTGATCGTCGGCGTCGCTATCTGCTTTCTCCTGATTGGCATCGATCGACTTGCGCGGCGCTGGAGCGAGGCTTGAACGACACACAGCGCGAACGCGTTGACGAGATTTTCGCCGCGTATTTCACACAGGACCCGCCACTGACGCCCGGTGTCGCCTACGGCGTCGTCGTAGGCGGCGCACTCGTCCACGCGGGCGGACTCGGCACGCTCCATCTGGGCAAGCAGCACCAGCCCGGCGCCGACAGCAGCTTCCGGATCGCCTCGATGACGAAGTCGTTTGTCACAGCCACCCTGCTGCTGCTCCGTGACGAAGGAGTCTTGCGCCTCGACGACACGGCCGAGCAGTGGGTGCCAGAACTCCAAGGACTGCCGCTCGCGACGGGTGACAGCAGACCACCAACACTGCGCCAACTGCTCTCGATGAACTCCGGCTACCCCGAGGACGATCTGTGGGCCGACCGCCTCGAGTCGCTGCCCAACGACAAGTACACGGCCCTGATGGGCGAGCCGAAAACCTTCGCCCGAACCTCTGGCATCGCCTTCGACTATTCGAACATTGGCTTCACACTGCTCGGCCGCGTCATCCAAAACGCAACCGGCCAGCCCTATCGAGATGTCGTGACGCAACGCATCATTGCCCCGCTTGGCCTTCGTGATACGACGTGGAGTGATGACGGCATCGACCCCGCTCGACTCGCAACCGGCTACGCACTTGTCGACGGCAAGTGGGTCGCCCAGCCGATCCAGAGCCCCGGCGCGTTCAGTGCACTCGGTGGCCTCTACTCAACCGTCGCCGATCTGGCGATCTGGGTCGCAGGCTTTGTCGACGCCTGGCCACCGCGCGATGGCGACGATGCACACCCGTTGTCGCGCGCATCGCGTCGCGAGATGCAACAGGTCGTCACGGCGATGCCGCTCCAACTCGGCACGGGCGAGGGGCTCTTACGCGCCCAAGCCCACGGCTACTGCCTTGGACTGATGAGCGCCGAGGATCTCGCGACCGGCCGCACGATTGGTCATTCCGGCGGCTACCCCGGCTTCGGCTCGCGGATGACGTGGCACCCAGCCAGTCAGATCGGTGTGATCGCACTCGCCAACGGTCGCTACGCCCGCCCCGGTGGGGCCGTCACAGATGCACTCGCCGCGCTCGTCGCCGAGGAGCCACGCCGCCTACGCGTCGAGCCCCTGCCGGCTGTTGCGGAGATCCATGCGACGATCAATGCGGCCCTGATCGCAGGCAACTTCGCGGCGATCGAGCCGCTGCTGGCCCTCAATGTCGACCTCGACGAGACGCTGGAACGGCGCTCCTCGTTGGTGGCATCGCTCGCCGCTACCCACGGAGCATTGACACCCGAGGACGACCTGACGGTAATAACACCGACGCAGGTTGGCTGGTGGTTGGCTGGCGAGCAGGGCCGGGTCGGTGTCGAGATCATGCTCACCCCCGAGCACCCGCCCCGCCTGCAGAAATTGGCAATCGAGAGCGTACGCCCAGCCAGCGAGGAGCTAGAGGGAGCCGTCGCCGGCGCGCTCAAAGCGATCCGCCTCGGCACCGAACTCTCTCCCGTGCTGCTGCCGATCCACAGCGCGCACTGGGTGGCGTGCGACGGCGAGCGCACAGGCTCGATCCTGCTCAAAGGAATTCACGCCGACGCTCGCCTGCTGATCAACCTCGACGCCAACCCCGTCACGGTGCTCGAGCCCGAAGAACGCTGGCCCGCCTCAGCGTGATCAGCCGGTGATGCCGCTTGTCCGATAATAAGGGTATGAACACTTTCCGCTTCATTCCACTGCTCGTCGCTGGCGCGCTCGCGCTCAGTGCTGTTCCTGCCAGCGCTGCCACCACGCTCGATGGCACCGTCGGGCCCGGCTTTACAATGACCCTGACCAAGGGTGGCAAAAACGTTACGTCGCTGAAAGCCGGCTCGTACACCTTCAGGGTCGTCGACAAGTCCGCGGCACATAACTACGTGCTGACTGGACCCGGGATCAAAGACAAGGAGATTACCGGTCTGGCACCGGTGGCCACGAAGAGCGTGACCGTCACGCTCAAAAAGGGCACCTACATGTACTACTGCACCCCGCACAAGTCTTCGATGATGGGGTCGTTCACCGTCTCGTAGGCGTGAAGCGCCGTTTCCGCTGAAACGCGGTGGCGCATTCGAGATGAGGCGACATTTTGGGCCCGGGCCCAAAATGTCGCCTCTAGCATGTCAACGCTAGAGTGCGCAGATGGCCCGTGCACACCGCCTCCTACTGACGCTCGCAGCCGTGATTACGTTGGCAGCCGTCCCAGCATTCGCACAGGCCGGGATGGCGCAGAAGCTGAAGGCGATGGGAGGCAAGCCGTGCTCAGCGACAAGCGAGTTTATCTGCGTCAAGATCAGCGTGCCGCTCGACCACTTCGACCCGACCAACACGCGACGCATCAAGGTCGCGTTTGCCGTTCGACCCGCAGATGGCACCAGCAAAGGCCTCTACGTGACGGCTACCGGTGGTCCTGGCACGAGCGGCATCGCCAGCGCGGATTCGTACTCCACCAGCTTCGCGCAAGGCGTCCTCGACCGCTTTGACAGCGTCTTCTTCGACCAGCGCGGGATGGGTCGCAGCGGAGACGTCGACTGCCCCAAGGCCGTCACTACCTACCGCCTCGCCACGAGCAGCGCCGCAGCCGCCACCAGTGCCTTCGCAAGTGCCTGCACACAAGAGGTGCGCACTCCCGCACTGCTCCCATACATGGGTACCAACCAGGCGACCGAAGACCTCGAGGCGTTCCGCGTTGCCCTCGGCAGCCCTTCGATCTGGCTCTACGGCGAGTCGTACGGCACGCAGTACGGCCAGGCCTACGCCGCCGCCCACCCGGCCACCCTGAAGGGTTTAATCATCGATGGCGTCGTCGATCTGACATTGACAGGGCCCCAATTCTGGACCAGTGCCGCCGGCACCTTCGAGAGCGTACTCAACACGACACTCACCATCTGCGATCGCCGCCCCCGCTGCCTGAAGGACGCAACGACCAGCGCTGGCGACGTCTACGACGCGCTTCAGGCGCGCCTAGCGGCTCATCCCATCAAGGTGCGCTTCCCCCTTGCCAACGGCGAACGCGTGGTACGCGAATTGACTCTCGGCCTTTTTCAGACAACAGCGAGTGGCCAGATGTATGGCACGTACGGGCGCATGATGTTCCTCCGAGCGTTAACAGCGGCAGGCCAAGGTGACCTCGTGCCGATGCTGCGGCTCGCCTACAGCAACGCGATGTTGAACCCACAGAACCTCAAACCAATCATCGATCCGACGTGGTCCGACGCGGGCTACTACGGCGTTGACTGCCGTGACTATGCGTACTACTCCGGCACCTCCATTGAGCGCAGCACTGCGTACCTCGACGAGGCCGCCCAAATCGACACGCTGCACCCGCGCATCGGTGCTGCGATCTTCCTCACCGACTACGCCTGCGTCTGGTGGCCTGGATCCGACGTGGCTGCTGCACGACCAGCACCACTGATTAATCCTGACATCCCCACCTTCGTCATTGTCGCCACCGGGGACCCGATCACGCCCGCCGCGCAAGGCAAAGCCGTCTACTCGCGTCTCGCCGATGGCTACCTGATCACGACGACCAGTGGCCCGCACGTGACGTTCGGCCGCGGCAATCCCTGTCCCGATAATCTCGTCAACGATTTCCTGATTAGCGGTCGCCTCCCAACCCAACGCACGACCACCTGCGCCGGTTCGTACGTACAGCCCTACATCCCACTCGCACCAGCCAAGGCCAGCGGCTTTGAGAACCTCAAGGCAGCGCTCGTCTCGTTCGATCAGCAATTCGCTGCCGTACCCGAATACACCTACTGGGACGGTACTTCGCCACTCGCAACCGGGTGCGCCGTCACTGGCTCAGTTCGCGTCCGTGCCACCACGAGTGGCGAGGCCTACACCTTCACCAACTGCTCCTTCACCGCTGGTGTCCGCATTACCGGTACTGGTACGAAGAACAGCGACTCGGACCTGGCCACCCTAGAGATCACGACTGCGGGCCGCTGGAATCAGCAACTCCGCTACCTCGACAGCGCGCACGGCACAACCGTCACCCTCGTCGACTAATTCGCCGCGTCGCCGGCTTTGATCTGCTCGCCGAGCCACCGAGAGTAAATCACACGACCCGGCTCGTAGAGATGGTTCGGGTCGGAATAGCCACCGTCATTGAGGTCTGCGAGCACATCCTTAGGTGGCACCATGAGCGGCACGCCAAAGGTCTGCTGAAAGCGCGCGAGGTAGTCGTCGCTGGCCGGCGGGTCGAGATAGCGCGGTATCAGCGTGAAGTAGATCTCCAGACCATGGTCGTGAGCCCACACGATCATTTCTTTCATCGCCTGTCGCTGAGCATCGTTGTTGATCATGCCGATCGGCCACGAAACGGGCTGGCGCTCCTCCCACGTGGTCCCCTTCGGCACGACCCGCTTCCTCCACGAGGCATTGGCCGCCTTCTTGAGTGGTCGATCCTTACCCGCACACCCATCTGAGACGCCAACAGACCGCTCTTGGACTGGGATCGTGAGGTTTGCATCGGCCTTACCAGAGAGCCAGCGGTCGAGCGAGAAATCGACCCGTAGCTGACCAAGCTCGAGGAGGTCCCGGAAGCGCAGGTAGGCCGGCTCGCGCGGCTTTAACTCGGGATCCGTACGAAACTCGTCGATTGGTACGAGAGCCGCGTGTTCTGGGTGATAGTCGTAGTACCGCTGCGAGGTGGCGACGACGACGCCCTCCCGCGAGTACTCCACGACGATCGCCTGCGTGATCCCGCGCTCTCTCTGCACGTCCTTGATCTCTTGGAACATCTGCTGCGTACCACGCCAACTTCGCGCCAAATTCAAGACCACTTCCGGCGGCTTTTTGCCGTCGCTGATCACCGTCGAGATCTCTTGTGGCGAGACACCGTACTTCGTCCGAGACGTACCGACAACCACCACGTCAATGGGCCCCTGATAGGTGTAGATCTGGCGATACACGCACTTCAGCGATGCGTAGCGAATTCGAGGCTGATCACTCCAAGCGACGAGCGCAAAGACACCCCCGAGAATCCCCAACAAGAGGACGCCGCAGACGATCTGAATCAGATGACGGTGGGATCGGCTCACAGGCAGGTTAATAGTTGGCGTAGACCGGCATCAGTGATTCGAGCGGGTAGTTCAGCGCCACGATGATCCAAGCGATGATGCCCAACACGATGTAGACGAGCAGTTGGTGGCGCACCACCCAGTCTGCCACCCCTGCGGTGAAATTAGACCACTCGTCGAACATCAGCTCTGCCTCCCGCTCACAGGTGAACTCCTACAAATGCTGCTACGTAGCGCGCCAAATCACGGTTTGACGGTTGATTCGCAATCGTCGACATCAGACTCACGAACGTGAGCGTGATCACAATGCCACCGGCTCGACGCACGATCATCGGCATCGGCAAGGGTGGTCGCTTGAGACCGCGGTAGTACATCGTCAGGGCCAGTGCCGAACCGTGCCCGATCCCCCAGAACAGGTAGCCCACACTGACGTTATGCCAGAGGCCGACCAGTGCGAACACGACCACGAGCGACAGCGCCGGCTTGCCCGTACGTCGTAGCATCGGCTTGAACATGTACGCGGTAATGAACTTCGAGAGCGACAGATGCCAACGCTGCCAGAAGTTCTGGATCGAGTGCGAGAGCAGAGGAAAGTGGAAGTTCTCAGTCAGCTTGAGGTTGAACATCCAGCCAGAACCGATCGCGATGTCGGTAAAGCCCGAGAAGTTGACGTAGAGGAAACCGAACGAGAAGAAGGCGAAAACGAGTGCCTCGACCGGACCGGACCAGCCCTGCGCATAGACACCCGGCAACGGCACGCCGAACACGTCGATCGCCAGCGTCGATTGGATATAGCCACCAACGATGTAGACCTTGATCACACCCAGCCCGATCCGACCGACACCCATCACCCAGCGACGCACATCGGGGTCGCGCGAGAGCGCGGCATGGTCGAACGTCTGCGACGCATCGATCGGGCCCGACGGGAAGGCCGGATAGAACAGTGTGGTGGTCAGAATCTCGCGAAACGGCAGAGCCTTGAGTTTGAGCCCCTGCCTGATCGACGAGTACAACTTAAACGTGTAGAACGACATCCCGAGCGTGGCGAGATTGGTGAACATCACACTCCTGTCAGTCCCAACCGGGAATGGGATCAGATCACCGATCGGCGTGATCGCATTGATCGCGAGTGGTAAGACGACGAGCCACGGGAGCCAGCTGTACTTCGGGTAGCCGCGCGTCAGCCCATAGAGCAGCCAGGCCAGCAGCACCGTACCCACGGCCACGAAAAGTGCCGCGGGGTCATAGATATAGATCAGTGCCCCCGACGTGACGAGCAACACGGCGCGCCGACCCTCGACCCAGGCCGCAGGCAGGAGCCAATAGGTAAAGCTCGCTGCAACGGTGGCCAGCAGCAGGATCTGGAGAGTTGCAAGCACGCGCTACCCGAGCTCGGGCTAGTGCCCCATCTGCCGAACGCGCGGGTGGAGCATTACGCGGTGGCTGCCACGACGATGTCGACGATCGAGCCGACGCGGAAGTCCTCATACGTTTCGTCAATGGCTTCGAGCTTCATGCCAAGATCGGTCTCCAGCTCGAACAGGAACGTCATCGAATCGAGCGAATCAAGCATGCCGTCATCCACAAGGTTTGTGTCTTCACTGATCGTGCCGTCGATGTCGCCGACGGTCGTCGTCAGTGCCTTGGTGATAGCCGCAAGGGCGTCTTCCCGTGTCATTGCTCTCCAATCCTCATGGTGATCCCTGCGTCAGTCATTTCCTACAACGCAAGAGAAACAGATCTGGAACTGTGACGGCGCATTGCCGTCCCCCTCCGTGTCAACAAGGCTCAGCGTCTGCAAGCGACCATCGACCATGCGCTCAATCTTCGGCGTGACCCGTAACGTCCCTGTCCGTGGATACGACGTGTGAAGGGGAAGGCGCGCGCCCATCAAGGCCGTAAACCAGATGTCGGTGACGTTCTGACCACGTTGCGCGTGCACCGCCTTGACGAATTCGATAATCGCAACCAGATAGGACTCGAAGGTTCCGGCAATCGCAAACGTCGTGCTACCGGTGCCCTTGCCGTCCGTCTCGAGGTTCGCTGTCACGCGCGGAACGTCCTCGATCGGAGGCGCTTTGTCACCGGCAACCTCGCAAAACCGCACCGTCTGCCGCCCAGTCGCCGTGACGAACACCGCTCGGCCAATCTCGATTGCACCACCCTCATCGGCATCGGCAAACACGGCGAGTACGCCGCGCTCTGTGATCTGTGTGAACTTGGCAGAGACGAGCAGTGCAGAGTCGTCAGCCCCCACCAGCTCGGCCGTACGCGCAAGGATCTGTGAGCCCTGCACGTAGTCTCGCGTGCCGCGAATATAGACATTGAGAGGTTGCGCCGTCACATTCACAAGACTAGGCGCTTAGCCGGACTTTCCGTAATTTTCGCCCCACTAGCAAGGCCACGCGCGAGTTCGAGAAAGGCTGTGGCTGGAGCGGAGAGTGGCGTATCAGAGCGGTAGATCACGGCAACAGGGCGACGCATCACCGGGGTATTAAGGAGGTGGAGCTCGACCAGCGATCCCTCAGCGAGACCAAGCCTGATCGCCGTTCGCGGCAGGAGCGACACGCCGAGCCCCTCCTCCACCATCTTGGCGGCCGCCTCGGTGTTATCCATTTCGAGGAACGCTCGGGGTTGGCGCCGCGCACGTTGGAAAAGCGTTAAGGCAATGTCGGCGAAGGATGACCGCCGATCGAAGAGGACGAGGCGCTCGTCCGCTAGCTGCTCGATCGTGACGGACTTGCGGGGCGCGAGCGGATGGTCGCGTGCACAGACCAGGACCAGCTCGTCATCGAAGACGCGTTCGGTGACGAGCTCGGGATGGAATAGCTCACGAATCAAGGCGATCTGTACCTCGTCGTGCAGCACAAGCTCAAGTACCTCGTCCGAGTGACCGCCACGAACGGAGAGTTCCATCTCAGGGTTCTTCTCGGCGAGCTCGCGCAGGAGCCCGGGCAGCAGATAGGTGCTGATCGCGGGCGGTGCTCCGATCGTCAACGCTCCCGTGCCAGCCGCCGTGAGGTCTGAGACAAGGCGCCCACCCTCGCCCATCGTCTCGAGTGCGCGCTCCGCATACGGTAAAAAGGCGCGGCCGGCCGCGGTCAGACGCATGCCGCGCCGAGAACGGAGAAAGAGCGGACCACCGACCTCGCGTTCGAGTCGTTGCAGCCGGGCAGTCAGCGCGGGCTGCGTCAGAAACAGCTCGGCCGCGACGGGGCCGAGATTACCGGCACGCGCTACCCGTACAAAGGCCTCTAGTTGTCCCGAATCCATCGTTCCATAAATTATATCTATAGAAACGGCGATTAATTTCGATTCGACCCTATTGATCACGCCCCGTAGAGTCCGTTGATTACACACCGGACACATTTCGTCCGTTATCGGAGGCACCCCCGTGAGCGACCAACAGACCCGCGCAGAGCAAACTGCAGAACTCGAAGCCAAGTGGGCGAACGACCCTCGCTGGACAGGAATAGAGCGCGTCTATACGGCTGAAGAGGTCGTCAAGTTGCGCGGCTCGGTCACCCCGGCCAACACACTTGCCGAGCGCGGTGCAGCGAAACTCTGGGAGCGCATCCACACTCGTCACCACGTGCATGCCCTTGGCGCCCTCTCCGGTGGCCAGGCAGTCCAGATGGTCAAGGGTGGTCTTGAGGCCATCTACCTGAGCGGCTGGCAGGTCGCGGCCGACGGCAACCTGTCGGGCGAGGTCTACCCCGACCAGAGCCTCTACCCCGCCAACAGCGTGCCCGCCATGGTGCGCCGCCTCAACAATGCGCTGACGCGTGCCGACCAGATCACCTGGTCCGAAGGCGACGATTCGATCGACTGGTTCGTCCCGATCGTCGCCGATGCCGAGGCCGGCTTCGGCGGTTCGCTCAACGCCTACGAGTTGATGCGCGGCATGATCGAAGCCGGCGCCGCTGGCGTGCACTTCGAGGACCAGCTCGCCAGCGAGAAAAAGTGTGGCCACCTTGGCGGCAAGGTGCTCGTGCCAACCAGCCAGTTCGTCCGCACGCTGCAGGCCGCGCGTCTCGCAGCCGACGTGATGGACGTGCCGACCCTGATCGTGGCACGCACCGACGCCCTCGCCGCAACACTGATGACCTCAGACGTTGACGAGTGCGACCGTCCCTTTACAACCGGCGAGCGCACTCCGGAGGGCTACTACTTCGTGTCCGGCGGCATCGACAGTGCGATCGCTCGCGGCTTGGCCTACGCCCCGTATGCCGACCTCATCTGGTGTGAGACTGGCACCCCGGACATGGACGAGGCGCGCAAGTTCGCCGAGGCCATTCACGCCGAGTTCCCGGGCAAGCTGCTCGCGTACAACTGCTCGCCGTCGTTCAACTGGAAGCGCGCGCTCAACGACGAGCAGATCGCCGCGTTCCAGCACGAGTTGGGCGAGCTTGGTTACAAGTTCCAGTTCATCACCCTCGCCGGCTTCCACGCGCTCAACGCGTCGATGTTCGAGCTCGCACAGGGCTACGCCAAGAACGGTATGACGGCGTACGTCGAGTTGCAGGAGCGCGAGTTCGCCATGGAGGCAGAGGGCTACACGGCCACCCGCCATCAACGCGAGGTCGGCGCCGGGTACTTCGATCTTATCTCCACCATCGCATCGGCCGGAGCAAGCTCGACCTTGGCCCTCGTTGGGTCGACAGAGGAAGAGCAGTTCCACTAGGCCGGTCACCCCGGTGACGGTCGCGGCGGTCGCATATGCCCGCCTCGACCGTCACCGTCCCCCCAGATTGCGAGCCCTAGGTCTGCGGACCCGGGGCTTTTTGTTGCCCACGAGGTACCGCTGCCCCGCTACCCTGCACGGATGCGCGTGATGATCATGGCTGCTGGGCTCGGGACGCGACTACGTCCTCTGACCGACCACCTGCCAAAGCCGATCGTGCCCGTCGGCAACCGCCCTGTCGTCGAGTACCTGCTGCGCCAGATCGCGGCCGCCGGCTGCTCGGGCGCCGTGATCAACCTCCACCATCGCCCGGAGACGATCATGGTTGTGCTCGGCGACGGCTCTGCCTATGGGGTTCCGATCGAGTATTCGATTGAGCCAGAACTGCTCGGCACGGCCGGCGGCACCCGCAAGTGCCAGGCGACGCTGCTCGCCGACGACGACATCTTCCTCGTCACGAGCGGTGATGGCCTCCACACAATCGATCTTGCGGCACTGGCGGCCGCGCATCGCGCGTCGGGAGCACTCGCGACGCTAACCGTTAAGCGCGTTGAGGATGTAACGGGCTTCGGTGTCGTGGTGACCGACGCGACCGGTCGCATCACCTCTTTTCAGGAGAAGCCCGCTCCCGCCGACGCGTTGAGCGACCTCGTCAACGTGGGCGTCTACTGCTTTAGCGCCGCGATCTTCGATGAGATTCCAGTCGAGGGTGCAAGCGACTTTGGTTCTGAGATCTTGCCGCGACTCGTCACTGAGGGAGCAGACGTGCGCGCCTGGGTGACGGACGCGTATTGGAGCGACATCGGCTCACTCGACGAGCTCGTGCTCGCGAACTGTGCTGTCGCCGCAGGCGAGGTAAATATTGAGGCGAGCGGCGACCTGATCATGGGTAGTGACACGAGCCTCGCCGGCGTTTCGCAGGGCGCGAACATCACGGGCCCTGTGCTTGTTGGCCCTGGTGCCCGCATCGAGGAGGGCGCGACAATCATCGGCCCCGCCGTGATCGGCGCGCACGCCACGATCTGCACCGGCGCGCACGTTGAACAGGCGCTGGTGCTACCCGAAGCGACAATTACATCCGCTTCGCCCCGCGTGGGCATACTCGGCGACCCAACGCTGCTCGACGGCGTCTGGTCGCGCTAGAGCGCGCTCACTCGACGTCGACAACACGCTGCAGGCGACATTTTGGGCCCGGGCCCAAAATGTCGCCTGCAGCCTCGGTGCTCAGTGCGATGCGTCAGGCCAATGCGGCGGAGATGGCGGTCAGACTGCGCATCGTCTCGTCCCACATCTCCAACGGGTAGGCAATCGGATAGGCCGAGAAGCGCGCGATCGTGACGCCCGCAGAAATGTCGATGTAGCAGTGCTGGCCGAAGATTCCCGAGCCGGTGTAGCGCGCGTCGCGCTCGATCACCCAGAACGCGTTGCGATACATGCACCAGTCGCCGCGCTCCGCATTCGTCATCGTCGGGCTCTCGCGATAGTTCTGTATCGCCTCGTCATCACCATGGTGCGTGTCGTGCACCCACTCGGCGGGGATCACGCCCTGCCCACCACGCTGATAGGCGAGCGCAAAGCGGGCGAGATCGCGCGTGGAACAGGACAGGCCACCATCGACGACCGCGTCGCCCACCACATCGAGCATCATGTCCGCCTCGTGCTCCATGCCGAGCGGCACCCACAACTGCTCGCAAAGCGCATCGACGAAGCGCTTTTCCACGACGATCTCAACGAGTCGTGCTGCGATGTTCGTCAGCACCGAGCGGTAATCGAAATCTGTGCCGTGCTCGCGCGATTTGGGATACGTCGGGAAATGCCCGTACATGCCGAGCGGCTTGCGCCCACCCAAGCGGCGATAGCTCGCCTGGCGCTCGTACTCGATCAGCGGGTTATCCGCCTCAGGATCGTCGTAGAGCGCATAGTCCTCCACGAATTCTGTGCCGGCCGTCATGTCGATCAGGTGCCGGACGTTTGCGCCATCGAGGCTCGTGCCAATGAACTGCGGTGCGATGTCAGTGACCAACTGATCCATCGTGATCAGGCCCTTGCCGACCTGAATCCCAAGCAGCGCGCCGACAAACGACTTTGTCACGCTCATGCAGAGGTGTGGCGTACGCGGCAACATCCCGTTGGCGTACTGCTCGTAGACAATCACCCCATCCTTGAGCACAACAAGGCCCTCACCGTTCGATGTCGTAAACTGGCGATCAACCGTCGTCGTCGAGCCATCGACAGCCTTCAGTTCAATGCCGCCAAGATCCTGCAGGTCGACCGGCAGTTCGCTGACGACCCCACTGTCATTGGCAACACGCGCCGAGGGTGCGAACTCGCGCACACGCTGGAAGGCACGGCTCGGATACGGATCGTCTAGCCAATTGTCAGTTGTCGTGGTGCGTTCGGTGGGCATCACAGAAGCCTAACCGCTGAGCGAGCCGAGCAGGGAATCTTTGCGGTGTCCAGTATGGTGATACAACGTATGAGCATTTCTTACCGCACGGTGGATCCGTATCGCGACACGCACGTGATCGATTCGCGTGGGCCCCGCACCAATCAGGCGATCGTCTGCGTCGGTGCACTGATTGCGTTTCTCACGCATCAGGAGTGGATCATCGTCCTGCTCGCCCTGCAACTAATCGTCGGCCTGACCCTCGGCCGCCGTTTCTGCCTGCCCTGTCGCCTCTGGTTTGATGTCCTCCAGCCGCGCCTCGGCGAGGGCAAGATCGAAGATGCGCGCCTCCCGCGCTTCGCCAACATCATCGGCGCCGTCTTTCTGACTGTCTCCGCAATTCTGCTCTACGCCGGCAGCAGCATTGGCTGGGCACTCGCCTTGATCGTTGCCGCACTCGCCTTGCTCGCAGCCACCACCGGCGTCTGCGTCGGCTGCGAGATGTACATGCTGATTGCGCGGGCCCGCGGCATCGTCGTCGATCGCCACCCCGCGGTCTAGCCGAGCCCCGACGTGGACCGCCTGGTCATTGTTGGAGTCATCGTTGTCGTACTCGTGGCTGCCGCGCTTGTGATCCGCCGGCGCGCCGCCCACCCAAAGACCATCCCGACGCGCGTCGATCCTGTTCAACTCGGACTCGATGCGCAGTACGGCGACACGGCCGTCGTCGCCTTCTCGGGCCCGCTCTGCCACGCCTGTCAGGAATGGGGCAAGGAGTTGCAGGCAGCCGGCATTCCCTATCGTCGCGTCGACGTGCTCCACGAATCGCGCCTCGCGCACGCCTACGCAATCACGAGCACGCCGGTGATACTGGTCGTCGAACGCACGAGCGGAAATGTGCTGGAGAGCTTTACGAACGAGCCCACCGCAGAGAGCGTGGAGCGTGTCCGTAGCCTC
>SHUX01000105.1 GCA_009694475.1 Thermoleophilia bacterium | reverse complement strand
GGAGCGGCTCGGCCAAGAGGTTGGCGTCCAGTTTGATAACGAGCACGCCCTGCAACTATTTCGCGATGCCGGCCAGACTGTGGAGGGCGACACCGTTCGCTTTGATGCCGACTTCCTGCTCGCACAGGCCGCACTCGCGCCAGCAAGATTCTCGATGCGCGCCCGCAACCCCGAGCGCGACCTTGCCATCGGCGGCGACTCGATGATTTTCTCTGCCGCTCAGGGCCCACCGTTCGTGCGGATTGGCGATGAGCGGCGCGAGGGCACCTACGACGATTTCAACAACCTGCTCCGTCTCGTCCAGATGACGGACACGCTCGACACTCCAGGCCGCAACGTGCTTGAGCCGAACGATCTGCCGCTCGATTCGCGCCACCTGTTGCGGGCGCTCTCTGCGATCCGACTGACCGACCGCGTTTGGGCTGGCGAGCCCTCGAGTGGTGAGGCTGCGGCCGATTGTCTCGCGATGGCCGAACTCGTCTTTGGTAGCGAGGTGATGCAGGGCAACGACCCCGTGCTGTTCGCCAACTGCAACGTCAACTCGCCACTCCGCTTCGACGCACGCATGCTCGATGGCATCGTCAACTACGGCGCAGCCGGCCAGGCGATCATCATCACGCCGTTTCTGCTGATGGGTGCGATGGCGCCTGTCTCGGTGCCGGCCGCCCTCGTCCAACAGACGCTCGAGAGCTTGGCGGGCATTGCGCTCGTGCAATTGATCCGGCCGGGGACGCCGTGCGTGATGGGCTCGTTCCTCTCGAGCACAGATATGAAGACCGGTTCGCCTGCCTTTGGCGGTCCAGAATCTGCCTTCGGTCTTTACGCGTCGGGCCAGATCGCCCGCGACCTCAACCTGCCCTGGCGGTCGGGTGGTGGCACGCTCACCTCCAGCCCTCTGCCGGATTATCAGGCGGGCTACGAGGCAATGAATACCCTGCTGTCGGCCTTTCTCGCGGGAGCCAACGTCTGCTGGCAATCGGCCGGCTGGCTTGAGGGTGGCCTCGTTACGAGTTTCGAGAAGTTCATCGCCGATACCGAGATTCTCGACCTGCTCCACCACCAGTTCCGACCGGTCGAGATCACGCCCGAGAGTCTCGCCTTTGACGCCCATGTCGAGGTCGGTCATGGCGGCCACTTCTTCGGTGCGGCGCATACGCTCGAGCGTTTCCGCGATTGCTTCTGGCGCCCCACGATCGCCTCGACGGAGAACAATGCTCGCTGGCTCAAGAACGGCTCGATGGACCATGCCCAGCGCTCTTCCAACCGTTGGCAAGAGGTGCTCGCAGAATACGAACAGCCGCCGCTGCCCGATGGCGTCGAGGAATCTCTGATCGAGTTCGTCGCTAAGCGCGCAGAAGAACTCGGCGACGACGTACCACTGCCGGGGCGCTCGTGAATCCCGGCACCGCCGCGCTCAGCCGCGGCCTCGACGTACTGGTCGCTCTGGCCGAGCCCGAGGCTGCTCGCGCCGGCCTCGGCGTGGCACAGCTGACCGAACTGATCGGCGCCGACAAGAGCCAACTTTCGCGCACGCTGGCGACGCTTGACGAGCAGGGGTTTGTCACGCGCGATTCGGACACCCTCACCTACCGCCTTGGCTGGCGACTCTTTAGCCTCGCCGCTCGCTCGGGTGATGCTCCTCTGATCGCAGCCGCTCGACCCGTCTTGCTCGCGCTCGTCGCCGAGTTCGGCGAGAGCGCGCACCTCTCCGTACGTCTTGGCGATCAGGTCTTGACGCTCGCGACGGAGTCCCCGATCTCGGCGATCCACGCCCCGGGTCGCGTCGGCGGACTCACACCTCTCGCCACCACGTCGGCTGGCCGCGCACTCGTCGTCGACCTACCCGCCGATGAGCTTGAGCAGCTCGGCCTCGCGAGCCACGCGGCAGCAATTGAGAGCGCCCGCAGCGACGGCTACGCGATCGTGCGCGAGGAGTTCGAACTGGGCCTCGTCTCGGTCGCAGCACCCATCCGCGGTGCCAACGACATGGTGATCGGCGCGATCAATGTCTCGGCACCGAGCTTCCGTTTTGAGGACCGGCTCGATGAGGCAGCGCCGATCGTCGTCGAGGCCACTGCTGCAATCGGCATGACGTTGGGTTCGCCGCACCTCGTCTGAGGCTGCCCCGCTACGCTCTGCAATTGCTCTGGGGCGTGGCCAAGTGGCAAGGCAGCGGGTTTTGGTCCCGCGATCGCAGGTTCGAATCCTGCCGCCCCAGCCTTGTGACGACGAGGATGGCTGTCCGGCGCCGCTAGCGTCGAGTGAAGTCTTGGCCATACATGGCGCCATCCGCCCCAGGAAACACGCCCTCGGCGAGATAGCGGCGATGGCAGCGATCGAGCGCCTCTCGGTCGATCTCGATTCCTAAGCCAGGGCCGGTCGGGACGGGAACGACGCCATTACGTGGAACGTGCGGCCCACCAGCAATGACATCGTCGCCGTACCAGCGAAACAGGGTCTGGCTCGCGTCATCGATGTGCTGGAGTGCTGCCGTGACATGGAGGTAGGCCGTGCTCGCAACGCCTGTCTCGCCCGAGTGAAAACGAAAGCCGATGCCTGCCACGCGACAGGCATCGGCAAATTCGACGGTGCGACGAACGCCACCCAGCTCGTTGAGGTTCGTGACGATCACATTCGGGACCCCAAGCGCCTTGGCGAGCGGAAGGTTTGCCGCGTGGGACGAGAACGGGCGGTCCGTCACGTCGCGAATCGCAGCGAGGTCCTCAAACCCCTCGACTGGCTCTTCCCACTGATCGATGCCGTATTCCTCAAAGCGTGGAATCAGCTCGCGCGCGGTCTCCACCAGCCAGCCTCCATTGCAATCGAGCCGTAGTGGTCGGTCGCCGATGGCCGCACGAATCTCGCGCACCATCGTGAGCTCGTCCTCAACGGCAACGGTGCCGACTTTGCCTTCGAAGATTGTTCCGTTGAATTCTTCGAGGAGACGAGCGCACTCGCGGGCAACCTCCAGCGGGGTCGACTCGCCGGGATGGTTGGGGCCAGGGAAGCGGTACGAGAAGTATTCCGTCAGCGGAATTTCGGTCCGTACCGCACCACCGAGCAGCTCGTAGAGGGGCTTGCCTTCGATCTTGCCGCGAATGTCCCACAGCGCCAGCTCGATTGCGCCGAACGAACGCTTTGCACCCAGCACGTCTGCCCATGGCGAGTAGGCGTAGCCCGGCACAATCGCCCGCTCAATCGTGTCGAGGTCAAGCGGGTCGATCCCGATCAGGCGAGGCGCAATCGCATTGATGGCTGCACTCCGGTCGCCGTCGGCAGCCTCGCCCCACCCGACGAGACCATCGTCGGTTTTGACCTCAACGATCGTCTTGGTCAGGCTCGCGATCGAGCCGTAACTGAAGCGGTAGGGCGCGACGAATGGAATGTTGACCGGAATCGCGCGCACTGCAGCAATTTGCATCGCTCCAGTATGTCAAATTGCTCTAAACCAAGCTATTTCGCACAAATACCTAGGTTGTATCTAGATACATAATCACCTATGGTTGCGAGATGCCTCGAATGCGCATCGTCGGCTTCGTCTTCCTGATTGCTGCGATTGTTCTGACAATCGTGACCCTGCGGGGATGATCCGCGCGTCCCTAGCCCTGCTCGCCACGAGCATCGCCCTCTGCAGCGCGCTCGCACCTAGTGCTTACGCCACGACGGTCTATGCGGCGTCGTCGCTGACCAAGTTCGTGCCAACGATCGCGCCCGGCAACACCTACTCGTTCTCTGGCTCCGACACGCTCGCCTTCCAGATCGAGAACGGCGCACCGGCCGACGTCTTCCTGTCGGCAGCACCCCTCTACGCCGAGCGCTTGCACAAGAAGGGACTCTGCACAACACCGGTCGTCTTCGCACTCAATACGTTGACGTTTGTCACCCCAATCTCAAATCCCGCTGGCATCACCCGCGTGCAACAACTCGACCGACCTGGTGGCTACCGCCTCGCGGTTGGCGGTAAACACGTGCCTCTTGGGATCTACACGCGCACGCTGCTCGGCAAACTCGGTCTTGGACGCGCTCTCCAAAAGAACACGGTCAGCAGCTACCAAAAAGCCTCCGACCTGACCAGCGTGATTGCTCTGGGCTCTGCTGTTGCCGGCTTCGTCTACACCACCGACTGGCACGCGAATCGCTCGCGGCTGCTGCCAATCCCCGTGCCGAAAAGCGCTCAGCCACTGATCCGCTACATGGCCTGTGCGGTGATTCGCCCGGGAGCCGACACGACTAGTGCCCGAGCCGTGATCGCTCGTCTGCTGAGTCTCAGCGGACGCCAAGCACTCGCCAATGCCCATCTTGGATTACCCCCGAAGACATGAACACGCGGACCCGACTCTTCAGGGGTGTGCTCACGCTGGCACTCGTGATCACGCTCCTCTTCTTGCTGATTCCGATTGCAGCGCTGCTGCTTCAGGTTCCCGTTCGCGAACTCCCCGCCTTACTCCGAGAGACCGCGGTTACTTCGGCGCTGCTCGTGTCGCTGAAAACCAGTCTGATCGCGAACGTCCTGTTCCTCGCGATCGGCACACCCGCGGCCTACCTGATGGCGCTCGGACGCTTCCGCGGTCGCCCGCTCCTATTGACGCTGATTGAGCTGCCGCTCGTACTCCCACCCGCCGTTGCCGGGATCGCACTCTTGACTGCCTTTGGGGCCTTCGGACTGCTCGGCTCGACGCTGGCCCAGTTTGGCGTCGTGCTGCCATTTACGCAGGCTGCAGTCGTGATCGCGGTGACGTTCGTGGCTGCGCCGTTTTATCTGCGCGCCGCGATCGCTGGGTTCTCTGCTCTTGACCGCAACCAACTCGATGCTGCGCGTGATCTCGGTGCGTCGGAGGCCGTCGTCTTCCGTCGCATTGCACTCCCCCTTGCGGCTGACGCGCTGCGGGCAGGTTGGGCGATGGCCTTCGCCCGCGGCATCGGCGAGTTTGGTGCCACGCTCCTGTTTGCCGGTAGCGTCGCGAGCCTGACCGAAACGCTCCCCCTCGCCGTGTACGCCCAGCTCGACGTCGATTTCAACTCTGCGGTCGCCGTCAGCATCCTGCTGCTCGCGATCAGCGGCGGCGTCCTCCTCGTTGCCAAGCTGCCGCCGCTGTGGAGTCTTACTCCAACGTCGCCGCCGGTCGGCGGCTGGTAGCCTCGCCCCATGGGAGAGCAGATTCGCATTGGATCGGCAGCCAGCATCCTCGGCGTCAGCGTCGATACGTTGCGGCGCTGGGAGAAGGACGGACGGGTGACGTTTTCACGTTCGGCAGGCGGCCAACGCACGATCGATGTCGATAGCCTGCGTGATCTCTTGCGCGAGCGAGCTCCGCAGACAGGTGTCTCGGCGCGCAACCAGCTCGAAGGTACCGTCGTGGCCGTCGAGAAAGATGGCCTGATGGCAAAGGTGGAGCTGTCCTGCGGCCCCTATCGGATGGTCTCGATCATCACCCGCGAGGCAGCCGAGGAGCTCGACCTCAAGCCGGGCGATACCGCGACGGCGGTGGTTAAGTCCACGTCGGTGGAGATTCGTCGGTAAACGAACGTCGTGGGTCCCCACTTCAAGCACGAGACGCGTGGCAGGAATTGCCATAGTCGAACCGTTGAGACGCGGTACGCTCCGCCCCATGAATGACCGCATCGCCGCTGCCGCGCAAGGTCTCCTTGTGGCACGCCAAGAGAACCGTATTGCCCTGCTCGATCCAGAGATCGCGCCACGCGATCTAGCCGAGGCCTACGCTGTCCACCGCGCCTTCCTCGAGCTGCTTAGTGCAGCGGGTGGCGGTCCGCGCATTGGCTGGAAGGTTGGGTTTACCAACGATGCGGCGCAGGCGAAGATGGGTGCCACCGAGCCCGTCTTGGCGGGACTCCTTGGCCAGCACTCATACGTCGGCGAGGCAGAGCTAAAGAGCCCCGAAGGGAAGGGACTCGGAGTCGAAGCCGAGCTCGCCGTGCGGCTCCGTTCGCCGCTGGCTGGCCCCGTCTCGCGCCAAGAAGCGGCTGCAGCAATTGAGGCAATTGCGATCGCAATCGAGATCGTGCAGAAGCGTGGTGGCCCCGACGAGATCGGATTGCCTACGCTCGTTGCCGACGGCACCCTCCAGTACGGCAGCATCTTCGGTCCGTGGAACACGACGATGGATCCGATGACGATCAAGGAGTGCGACGTCAAGCTCCAGGTCGATGGCCAGACCGACGGCTTTATGGGCGCCACCGAAGTGCTCGGCGATCCACTAAACGCACTGACGTGGCTGTCCGCTGCCAGCGAACGCAACGGCATCGAGCTGCAGCCGGGCGACGTAATCCTGCTCGGGGCGATCATCCCCGCCCAACACCTCGAGCCAGGCCAGATGGCCGAGGTTGCGAGTGATGGCCTGGGCGACGTTCGCCTCTGGGTCGACTGACCTACGGCAGGAGCGTCGGCACGACGCCGGCTGCCCAAGCGCGCGCAAGATTGCGCTCACCCCAGTCGCTCTGTTGCTCCGTGAAGGCCGTAAACGGTTCGTCCCAGGCAGTCGCAGCCAGACGACAGGCGTCGGCGAGCGAGAGCACACCCGTATGGCCTTGCGTCGTCACGAGCCCCGTCAATGCACGCCACGCGCCCATCGGCTGACGCTCGACGAGGTGCCGCAACGGACGCGACCCACGGCCGCCAAGGAT
>SHUX01000104.1 GCA_009694475.1 Thermoleophilia bacterium | reverse complement strand
GTGATCTGGGAGCCAGAAGATCGCGTGTTGTTCCTCGGCGATGCGCTCTATCAGTGCCTCTGGTCCGAGACCCCATACCTGACGGTTACGGGTGCGCGTGCCCTGCTCGATCGGCTCGCACCGTTTGCTCCGCTCTACGCCCTCGAGGGCCACGACGAGAACGTCGCAGACGCGGTGGCCTACGCTGCCCGCCTCAGTGAGTTGCGCGCCGCCTGCCGTCTGGTTGAGGAGCTTGGTGCCGGCGCCGGCACGGCGGCTGGCCAAGACAGCGACCTCGTCGAAACCGTCGGCTATCTGCTGGCCGGACGCTGAGACCTAGCCGAGTTCGCTCGTGCGCCGCGCGATGTAGGCATCGAGTTCGCGCAGGATCGTCTCGTCGATCGGTGGCGGCACGTGCGCCTCGAGGCGGTTGCGCCAGATCTCCTCGGCTCGCTGCTCGGCCGTCAGTCCACCTGCCCGCGTCCAGCGATCAAAGTTCGCCGTCGAAGCGAGTTCGGCACGATGGAAGCAGGTGCGAAATCGCTCCATCGTGTGCTGGACACCGAAGAAATGGCCGGCCGGACCAACCTCGCGAATCGCATCTAGCGCAAGCGTGTCGTCGTCAACGATGAAGGGGCCGTATTCAACCTGTAACGAGGCGATCAGATCGAGATCGGCGATCACCTTCTCGAAGCCCGTCACGAGCCCGGCGTCGAGCCAGCCAGCGGCGTGCATCACGACATCCGCCTGCGCGGCAAAGGCCGCGCTCATCACCTGCATCGCCTCCCAGCCGGCCTGAGCATCCAGCGTCTGGCTCGTCGTCAAGGCACCGCCAAGTGCGCGCCATGGCAGGCCATAGTGGCGAGCAAGCTGGCCACCAACGAGCAGGCTGATCCCAATCTCTGGCCCGGCAAACCCGGCCGCACCCGACTGCATGTCGGTGACGGGCAGCCCACCACCCAACAAGACGGGTGCGCCTGGGCGCACAACCTGAATCAGAGCAATCGCCGCAAAGGCCTCGGCCAACAGCAGTGCCATGCCGCCGGCAAGCGTGACGGGAGCCATCGCGCCGAGCATGGCGCCTGGCATCACAATTGCCGCCTGATTGTGCTTAGCCAAAACCAGCATCGCGTCTGTCATACGGCCATCCCAGCGCAGCGGCGAATTCGAATTGAGGATCGCGGTCATCACCGTCCGACCAGCGAGGCCTTGGAACACGATCTCTGCCATTTGCACACTGTCCTCGGCCGCCTGTTTGGACGAGACGGCGGCCATAAACGGCTTGTCTGATCCGACGGCGAGCGTGCGCACGAGGTGCAGATGCCGATACTCAATCGGCACGTCCTGCGGTTCGCAGACGACACCACCCGCCGAATCGAGCTCGGGTGCGTCCTGCACGAGCGCCACGAGGTCGCTGAGATCGACAAGCGTCGCCGTTGCGCGCTGACCCGCACGGCGCACAAACGGAGCGCCATAGGCCGGCACGAAGGACATCACCCCCGAACCGATCGGGATTGATCGCTCGGTATTGCGCCCCTCCCAGACGAAGCTGGAGGGAGCCTCAGCGACCTTACCCGCCACCCAATCCGCGTCGAAGTAGACCGTCTCGCCCTCGACCCGCTGGCCCGCCTCGGCGAGGATCGCGAGCGCCTCGGGGTGCTCGAACTGCACACCCATGGTCGAGATGATCTCGCGCCAGGCCGTGTCGAGGCGCGCGATATCGGTGGCGGACATGATCTCAACGGGGGGACGAATCGGCGTAAACATCGCACGCGCATCGTAGAGCGCGGCGACACCTCGTGTCTGCCACGTTACGCCACCAGCAGAGCACGCGTCCGTGCGGGCACCCACTGCCGGTCAGCGATTACCCCCAACCGTCGGGTGGCTTGGGCACGGCGGTCTCGTAGTCGAGTTCGTGCGTTGCGATCAGACGCGCACCGGTCTCACGCTCGATCGCCTCGATCCGGTCCCACGAGGCCAGCATCGCATCCCCACTCCAAAGCACGCCGGGCAGGCGCCGGCCGCGCATTGGGGCGATCAGATACGCCGCATCACAAAGCAGAAAGATTGGCTGACTCGGCGTGTTGACCCAGAGCGACTGGTGCCCAGCAGTATGGCCCGGCGTCGCATGCAGCACGAGCGCCCCATCGCCGAAGACATCGTGCGTGCCTGTCACAGGACGCCAGTCGACGCCCGCGGCGAAGTCGTCAACAAGATAGATCTCTGCCTGATCATGCGTGCGATCAAAGGCGAAGTCGAGTTCGGCCTGCTGGATATAGACCGGTGCGTGCACAAGGTGCTCGAGACCGCCCGCATGGTCGAAGTGCAGGTGGGACTGCACGACCACGCTGATGTCCTCGGGCGTCAAACCGATGCGTGAAAGGCAGCCAGGCACAGTGTCGTCGGGCGCAAGTAACGCCTCGAAGACATCCGCCATGTCACCGAGTCGCGAACGCGGGTCGGTCCGCAGCGTCGGATGCGCACCCGTATCGAGCAGTACGTTCCCTTGCGGGTGGATGATGACGTACATGTAATACGGGTTGTAGAGCGCCTCGCCCGCCTGTGAATGCTGGGGGTCGAAGATCCCCACATCCTGAAGGTCGCCCCCGCACTGCAACGCGTAGATCCTGATGGCCTCGCTCATGGAATGAGCATGTCATAGGAATCCAGTACTCAGCGACGTAACGGACTAGGCCAGCAGCCCACCAGGCGTAATCGCCTGCGGATCGCAGACCAGGTGGATCAGTGCCGTCCGCTCGGCGGCCAACGCACGCGCGAAGGCGGCAGGGAAGTCACCATCGCGATCGACACGTTCGGCGTGGCAGCCATACGCCTCGGCGAGCCGCACGAAGTCGGGATTGACAAGCGTCGTGCCCTCGACGTGGCCGGGGTAGGAGCGTTCTTGATGCATGCGAATCGTGCCAAGCATGCCGTTGTCGCAGACCAGCACGACGAGGCGCAGCTGCTCCTGGATGGCAGTCGCTAACTCGTGGCCAGCCATCTGAAAGCAACCGTCGCCCGCAAAGGCCACCACGGTGCGCGAGCGATCGTGCAGCGCGGCAGCGATCGCGGCCGGAATGCCGTAGCCCATCGCACCACTGGTCGGTGCGAGCTGCGTGCCAAATGCGCGGTGCCGATAGTAGCGGTGGATCCAGACCGTGTAGTTGCCGGCACCGTTGGTGATGACGGCGTCGTCAGGCAGGGCCTCACGCAGGTGCGTGACGACCGAGGCGAGATCGACGCCAATCAGCTCGCGCGACGTCGGCTCGCTCCATTGCAGATAGTCGGAGCGCAGCTCGTCGGCCCACGCCTGACGCATGGCTGACGGCAGTATGCCGAGGCGGGCAAGGCCCTGCACGACGAGAGGGGCGGCCGCACAGAGATCGAGGTCTGCGCGATAGACCTTGCCAAGCTCGGTTGGTTCGGGATGAACGTGCACCAGTCGGCCAGCGCTGGGCTTGGGGACCTCGAGCCGCGTATAGCCTCCGCTCGCGATGTCGCCAAAGCGTCCGCCGAGCAGAACGACACAGTCGCTCTCAGCCACCCGCGCAGCGAGCTTCGGATTGCACCCAAGACCAAGATCGCCGACATAGGCAGCGGCCGTGTTGTCGAGCCGATCCTGGCGTCGAAACTGCGCGGCGACGGGAAGGCCTGACGCCCCAGCCCAAGCCGCCAGCGTGTCAGCGGTGGCCTGATCCCACCGAGGCCCACCCACGATGATCAGCGGACGCTCCGCCTCAGCCAACCAGCCGTGCAATTCGGCCAGCGCGGCGTTCTCCGGCATCCGCCAAGCGAGCTCGACTCGTGGTGCGTCGGGCGCGTCGGTGAGGTCGCGCTGCATGTCCTCCGGCAAGGCCAACACGACCGGGCCAGGCCGATCGGCGAGCGCTATCTCAAAGGCCTGCGCCATCACCGCAGGAATGTCGTCGGCGCTCTCAATCTGCTTCGCCCATTTGGCAAGTGGCGCAAACATCGCCTCGAAATCAACTTCCTGAAAGGCCTCGCGCCCGAGGTGATCGCGTTGCACCTGACCGAGCAGCAGGATCATTGGCGTCGAATCCTGGAAGGCCGTGTGGACCCCGATCGCCGCCTGCGTCGCACCAGGCCCACGCGTCGCCAGACAGATACCGGGACGGCCCGTCAACTTGCCCCACGCCTCGGCCATATGCGACGCCGTCGCCTCGTGACGCGCGGTTACAAAGCGAACGCGATCGCGATGCTCCCAGAGCCCGTCAAGCACCGTCAAAAACGACTCACCAGGCACACCAAAGACGGTGTCGACGCCCTGCGCGACCAGCTGGTCGGCAACGACGTGACCGCCGAGCCGCGTCATGCCAACGGCTCGTCGAGAAAGACCGTGTACCGCTGGCTCTTCGGCTTCTCACGGTCCTCGTCACGGACGTAGCGGATCGACGGTGAGCCATGGAGTGCGAATGGCAGGAGCATCACACGCACAAAGGCGGCGGGCTCGTCGCCCCGCACCTCGGCATAGACCGGCTCGGGTCCGGCCTCGAACCAGGCGCCCCACGTCTCGATCTCCTGGCGCATCCCCTCGGTCTCGACCGCAAATAGTCCCTCGACCTGGACGCGAATGCCGGGTCCTTGATGCGTGTGCAGAAAGGCAACGCCGTCGGCAGGAAAGTCGACGCGATCGCAGCGCATCAAGTGCGCGCCATCCGCAACGTCGACCGTCGCTGCGAGCAGTGCGTCGTGCGCAACCTCAGCGACAAGCGACCAGACCACAAAGCGTCCAGCCGCTCCCATAAGCGCCGAGCCATCCGCAGCGAAGGTGGCCGAGTTGGTAGCAGCGTCGTACACCACCGTAGGGCCAGAGCACGAAAGATCCGCGCCTGCCGCCGCATCGACCACCTGCACCTGCAGCACCGACATCAGTTGAAGAACGCTCCACCATCAACGACGAGTGATTGGCCCGTGATGAAACTGGAGCCCGGCGCGCAGAAAAACACAACTGCTCCGACGACGTCTTCAGGGTACTGGTCGCGCTTGATCACCCGCGCACCCACCGAGATCTCCTGCAACGCTTGGATCTGCACGGGGTTGCCCTGCACCCCATCCGACATCGTGAAGCCCGGCGCCACGCAGTTAACGAGAATGCCGTCTCCGCCGAGCTCCTTGGCCAGCGCCTTCGTCATTGCCAATACGGCGCCCTTCGACGCGACGTAATGCAAGAGAAACGGAACGCCCTTGAATGAGGTACCCGAGGAGATATTGACGATGCGGCCGCCACCAACCTTACGCATTGCGGGCACGACAGCCCTCGTTGCCAGGTGCAGCCCAAGCACGTTGACGTCCATCACCTTGCGCCACTCGTCGATGTCGATCTCCTCCATCGGCGTCGGCACGAGCGAGGTGAAGATGCCCGCGTTGTTGACAAGCCCGTCGATGCGGCCGAGGTGTTCAAGCGTGGCCGCAGCCATCTGCGCGCAGTCCTCCGGGTTCGAGATATCCACGCGTACTCCCAGCGTATTGCCACCCAGCTCGGCGGCAGCCTCTTCGGCACCAGCGAGATCGGCGATCACCACCGCCGCACCATCGGCAAGGAGCCCCTCAACGATCGCGCGACCAATGCCTTGCGTGCCGCCAGTCACGATGATCACGCGCTTGCCGCTCATCCGCGCACACCCGCCCAGGCAAGGTACTTGTACTCGAGAAAGTCGTCGAGGCCGTGCTGCGATCCCTCACGACCAATCCCGGATTCCTTGATCCCACCGAACGGCGCGACCTCGGTCGAGATGAAGCCCGTGTTGATCGCGATCATCCCGTACTCGAGACCCTCGGACACCCTCCAGATCCGGGCGTGATCCTGGCTAAAGAGGTATGCAGCGAGACCGAACGGCGTCGCATTCGCCGTGCGGATTGCAGCGGCCTCATCGCTAAAGCGATGGATCGCAGCGACTGGACCGAAGGTCTCCTCGTTCGACATCTGCCAATCCATATCGGCGCCTGTGATGATCGTCGGAGAGAAGAACGTGCGGCCCTGTTCATGAATGCCGCCTCCGACCAATACGTCGCCACCACGCTCAACAGCATCGCCAACATGCGCCAGCACCTTGTCGAGCGCAGGCTGGTCGATCAGCGGTCCAATCTGTGCAGCCGGGTCGAAGCCCGGCGCGACCGTGATCCCCGAGGCGAGCTCGACCATGCGCTCCACGAAGGCGTCGTGGATGCCGTCCTGGACGAGTACACGGTTAGCACTGATACACGTCTGTCCCGAGTTGCGGAACTTGGCGATCATCATTGCCGCAGTCACGTCATCCAGATCAGCGTCGTCGAAGACGAGGAACGGGGCGTTGCCACCCAACTCGAGCGAGACCTTCTTGATCGTCTTCGCACACTGCCCCATCAAGAGCTTGCCGACCTCCGTCGAGCCGGTAAACGAGAGCTTGCGAACGATCGGATTGCTCGTCATCTCGCCACCGATGTTCGGTGCATCCTCAGCATCGCCCGTGACCACGCTGAGCACACCTGCCGGCAGCCCAACCCGCTCGGCGAGAACCATCACCGCGAGCGCCGACAGTGGTGTCTGCTCGGCTGGCTTGAGCACCATCGAGCAGCCCGCAGCGAGCGCCGGCGCGGCCTTACGGGTCGGCATGGCCGACGGAAAGTTCCATGGCGTAATGCCCACCGTGACACCGATCGGCTCGCGCAAGACGACGATCCGACGATCCGGCATCGGTGCGGGAATCGTCTCGCCAGTGACCCGCTTTGCCTCCTCGCCAA
>SHUX01000103.1 GCA_009694475.1 Thermoleophilia bacterium | reverse complement strand
TGCGGCACCTGCGAGACCGACATCACATTTGGCGAGGCCGACCATCGCGACGAGGTATTGACCGACGAAGAACAAGCCGAACAGGTCTCGATGATGATCTGCGTGTCGCGCGCCAAGGGCGACCGCATCGGGCTCGACCTGTAGGTCGTTATCGATCGTCGAGGTGTGATGAGATCTTAGTTCTGGACGGCGAACGTTGGGTACTGGAGCGGCGCTCCCGACACGCCGAGCTCGATGGCATTCACGACTTGGCCGCCGAGTGAGGCGATTGCAAGTGTGTCGAGGTTGGGCCCGAAGAATGCGACGTTCGTCGGCATCGGCATGTGAATACCAGTTGGGTCGTCGAGTACGACGCGGAATGAGCCACCTTCGCTGGGAACGTGAAGAATGCGGAAGGGGTAGTAGCAGGCGACAAGAAAGCTTCCGTCGGCACAGAGAGCCAGCCCGTCGGGTGAATGGTTCGGGAGATCGGCGAGTACGACGACCGTGCCATCGAGAACCGTCGATAGGCGGGGGGTCAGTGTCTCAACGAAAAAAGGTTGGCCCTCTGCGTTCACACAGAGGCCATTTGGGAAGTGCAGCGCAGGGATTGGAACCACGACGGCATCGCCACCACCAGGAGGAATACGGATCAGACGCCCATTGCAGACATCGAGAACTTCCGTACCCGAATCGGTAAGCCAGAGCGTGCCATCACTTGCAAAGGCTGCCCAGTTTGGCGTTTCGAGTGGCAGACCATCGGCGGATGTGCAGTACGGCGTCACGTTGCCCGTTGTCGGATCGATGCGCGTTACGATGGCCTCCTCGGCCAAGCTACAGGCATAGACATAGCCGCCACCGTCTAGACACACTCCGAGGATAAAGCCACCGGTGTTGGCAATTTCAGTGACCGTGCCGCTGTTCGGTTCAATGCGGTAGATCTGCCCCGCCTCGCCGCCGCACCAGATCATGCCGTCGGGGGCAAGCGCAATGCCTTCGGGATGATCGAGGCCGGTTGCGAGTTTGCGTAAGTCGGATACAGAGGCGGTGTTCAAGACGAGAATCTCCTTAGCGAGTGTTGGTGTTTCACGGCGTTCATTCCTGCTGTGACGGTTCGATCGTTAGGCTCAATGTTGTGGATCGACTTTCGTTCGGTGCGAGGACGAGGGCGCTGTCGTCGGCGATCGCACGGGTGAGCGTTGGTGGTCCACTCCACGGTTCTAGCGCGAGGCAGTACGCGCCAGCAAATGGTGCTTCTTCTGCGCCGCCGTAGAGTTGCCAAATCCACAGCCACGGAAAGAGCGTTGCGTCAAAAGAGAGCGTCACGTCAAGGCCAAGCAGGGGATTATGGATACCGACCGTTCCCTCAGAAAAACCGTGCAGGAGACAGAGGTCATGGGCCTGAGTATCGGTACCTTGTACCTGGGAGACGTCGACGCTTGCGCCGTCTTTGTCATACGCCTGCGGCCATGTGAGGTCGTTTGCAGACGTCAATCGAGAGGTCGCATCGCAGAAGACCGTCTCCATCTGTGCGATTGGCGCGATGATCGTTGCGCCTTCGGCAACAAGTGGTGCGCCGAAGGCGGGGTGGTGCCCCCACAGTATTCGGGCGGCCTTGGGGCCCGTGTTCGTCAACTCTTCGGAGATCAGAATCGCTGTTGGTTCTGACCCCAGCGTGACTGTTCGTTGCAGACGAAGTGGCGGCCAGTTGAGATCGACAGTCATGGTGATGCTGTCGCTGGTCTGAGCAACAACGCGCCATGCTCGCCCCCATGATTCGCCATGAAACGAGTGTTCAATTCCGTCGACGGTGCATGGTGCATCGCCGTTCGGCAGTAGCTCTTGCCAACCACCGGCATACCAACGGTTGAATGCCTGCTCCGGCACTCCCGGCTCCACGAGGCCATGCGTGTCGTCGTTGAGGGGTACGTCACGGAGCGTCGCAAGCAGTTCTACCTCCCGCTGTTTGTGGTACAGCGACGTGATCTCGCCGCCCTTGGCAGGAAGAAATGTGCAGCGCAGTTCGGCGTTTTCAATCACCACGTTCTGCCACTGGCGTTCGGTCATGGGGGGCTTTCTGGATGCCTGACGTACCGCTGGAAGATGCACGCCTGGTTCGAGTATTTCTCAACCGTAGACCGTGCGAATACCTTAGGCAATCGTTAGCGTTACGATCAGTCGATGTCCACCAAGCCACCACCCCGGCTCGTCGACGTTGCGACACGCGCGGGTGTCCATGTGTCGACTGCCTCGCGTGTGCTCAACGGGAGTGTTGATTCGAAGGTGCGGGATGAGACCCGGCAGCGTGTGCATGCAGCCGCAGCCGAGTTAAAGTACCGCCCTAACGCGTTGGCGCGCGGCTTGAAGACGAGCACCACGACGACGCTCGGCCTTTTGGTGCGCAGTCTTTCGAACCCTGTCATGGCCGACATGGCGCGCGCGGCAGCGGCTCGGGCGTGGGAACTCGGCTACGTCGTCGTGATCGCGGAAGATGATGGCGTGATCACAGAGCGGGCATGGGAGCGGCTCGTGGATGAGGGGCGGATCGACGGCATGCTCGTCGCCAGTGCATCGATTGGTGGGCCAATTCTTGATTTTGTGGACCAAGCGTCATTACCCCATGTGTTTGTTGATCACGTCCATCCGGGCAGCGGACGCAACGTGGCGATGCGAGAGGCAGACGCTGGGAGGATGGCCGCCGAGCACCTCCTAGCACTGGGGCATCATCATTTTGGTCAGATCACAGGCCCCCCAGCATTCGACAGTGATCGACGGCGGTCCGAGGCTTTCCGCGAGACGGTGCTTGCTGCTGGTGACCCTGCTCCCGTTCGTTGGGTTGCGGATTATACGGAGGCTAGTGCGAGCGAGGCAGCGAAAGCGATTTTTGCTGCCAAGCATCGGCCAACGGCAGTTTTTGTGTCTGCGCTCAGCCACGCGATTGGATTTGTTGCCACAGCGCAACACGCAGGTATCAGGATTCCCGACGAGATGTCGCTGATTTGCTACGACGACGATCCTCTCCTGGACTACGTTGGCGTTCCGGTTACGTCGATCCGCATGCCGATGGCCGAACTGGGCCGGGTTGCGACGGGCGCGCTGATTGATCAGATCGATGGCAAGGCGCCACGAGATATCGAGATTCCGACGCTGCCAATTATCGTTCCACGGTCATCGACGACGGCACCAACCGGAGGTTGAGATGAAGATTAAAGCGGCAGTCATGCGGGCGGCAAATCAGCCCATGACGATTGAAGAGCTCACGCTCGATCCACCGAAACGCGGTGAGGTCCTCGTGCGTATTGAGGCCACTGGCATCTGCCGCAGTGACCTTTCGTACATCGATGGCAAGTGGCCCGCGCCGTTGCCAATCGTCTTGGGACATGAGGGTGCAGGCGTCATCGAGGCTGTCGGCGAAGACGTTCCAGAGTCTCGAATTGGCGAGCGCGTGGTGCTGACCTTTTCGCCCGCGTGTGGGGCGTGTCGATTCTGTCTTGAGGGACGAGCGAACCTGTGTCTCGATGCAGCCGGCGGGCTTGACTCTGGATTTCTACGCGACGGTACGACGCGGTTGTCTGACGGATCGACGCGCATCCATCACCTGGCGTACGTTTCGAGCTTTGCGTCGCACGCGGTGGTTCCCGCCAACGGCGCGTTGACGGTCGAGCAGACACTCGACCCTCAGGTGGGCTGCCTCTTAGGGTGTGGTGTGACGACGGGAATTATGTCTGTGACGCGGCGTGGCAACGTGAGACCAGGTGATTCGGTGGCAGTTTATGCGTGCGGTGGTGTCGGGCTCTCGGCCGTGATCGGCGCGCGGCTTGTTACCGCTGACCCGATCATTGCGGTCGACACGCTGGCGGAAAAACGTGCGTTTGCACTTCGCCTTGGGGCCACGCATGTGATCGATCCAGCAGAAGGTGATCCGGCCGAGCAGATCCGCGAGATTGTTCCCGGGGGAGTCGATTTTGCCTTTGAGGCTTTGGGGTATCCAGACGTAGTTGATCAGGCATTTCGCAGTGTTCGCGATGGCGGCACGACGGTCTTGATCGGCCAGCCAGCGATGGGCGTCAAAGCGGGTTTTGACGTCTACAACGCGACGCAGTTCGAGCACACCATTCTTGGTTCCAACATGGGTGGAGTCGTTCCTGCGCTTCAGATTCCCGCGCTGGCGCGGCTTGTTGCGCGCGGGCGGGTTGACCTCGATCCGTTGGTCACGCATGTGCTGCCACTCGACCAGATCAACGAAGCAGTCGAGCTAACAGCATCCGGCCAGGCTGGCCGGGTCGTGCTAATTCCATAATCTCATGTGAGGCTTGACTCTGTCCGACCGAGTCTCTAGCATCGTTTCACGGAGATCAACGCAAACGTTTGCGTAGGAGAGCAGTGGGACTACTAACCCGCAAGTCGAAGCAGAAGTCGTCGGCCAAAACAGTTTCGCTCTATTACGCCTCCGACTTGCACGGATCCGAACGCTGTTGGCGTAAGTTCCTCGGTGCAGGCCGGTTCTACGAGGTCGAGGCGCTGATTATGGGCGGCGATCTGACGGGTAAGGCAGTCGTGCCGATCGAACACCGTCCTGACGGCGGATATCGCACAGAATTTCTCGGCGAAGAACGCACCGCTCAGGACGCAGAGGGTCTCGCCCAACTGGTCGATGCGATCCGCTTCAACGGGATGTACCCATGGATCGCCGATGCTGCCGAAATCGCTGACGCGCGCATCGACGAACGCGCGCGTGATCGGATCTTTGAGCGAGTGATGGTCGACGAACTGCAGCGGTGGATCGACTTGGCCGACGAGCGCATGGCTGCACATGGCATCGCGGTCTACGTCATGCCAGGCAACGATGATCCATGGTCATGTGATCCCGTGCTTGAGTCGGCGAAGCATGTCCAGGCCTGTGATGGTCGTGTCGTTCGTGTCGGTCCACACGAGATGATTTCCGTTGCGTACGCGAATCCCACACCGTGGTCGAGCCCGCGCGAAGTTCCCGAGGACGAGCTCTACACGATGATCCAGGGGCTGGCCGAGCAGCTAGAAGATCCGACGAATGCAATCTTCAATCTGCACGTACCACCTAAGGCCAGCGGTCTCGACACCGCTAATGAGATGAACGACGATCTGACGCTCCGTTATGTCAGTGGGCAGCCAAATCCAGTGCCCGTCGGCTCGACCGCAGTTCGGCAGATTATTGAGGAATACCAACCATTACTCGCGCTCCATGGACACATCCACGAATCACGAGGAATCGTGAAGATCGGACGGACGCTCGCAATCAACACGGGCTCCGAGTACAACAGCGGCCACATCCACGGCGCTGTCATCACGCTCGGCGACCACGAGGTGCGGAGACACCAGTTGGTAGTCGGATGATCGGGATCACATCCAGGTCCACAACGAATGTAGGGGAGGTAGTTCAGTGAGTACAACCGATGCTCCGTCCCACGGGACGAGCGACAGCGGCGGGCTCTTTACGCGCTCCGCCACAGGACTCGTGCGTGGCGTGCCACCACGGTCGTCCTTGATTATGAACCTGATTCCAGGGCACCCAACGCAGACGATGGCAGCGGTATTGCTATTTGCGCTGACGGTTGGTCCTGGTGGCAGTCCGTATCTAGCGATGCTGCTTGTGGTGCCGATGTCGCTCGCGTTTTCTTACGCCTTCGGCTACCTCACGCAGATGATTCCCCGGTCGGGCGGCGACTACATGCTCGTCAGCCGCGTGATCCATCCGGCTATCGGCTACGTGTCCGTCTTTTGCATGACAACAGCGGGGTTGCTTTCGAATGCCTTCTTTGCACTCGCCATTACGACTGCCGGCATCGCTCCGCTTTGCTCGGCTGTCGGTTTGATTGGCGGCTACCCTGGGCTCGTCGAATTTGGATCAACAGTGAGTTCGTCGAAGGGTTGGCTCCTCTTCTTTGGCGCAATTATCTACATTATCTCGGGCCTGATGCAGTTGGCCGGTTGGAAGACCCTGCTACGGATTCAGAATGTGTTCTTTGTGATGGTGACCCTTGCACTCGTGATTTGTGGCGTGGTCGCACTGTTCCAGTCGAAGGCAGATTTCATCACGAATTTCAACACCTTTGCATCGACCTTCACGGGTAATAGCGACTCGTATAACGGCACGATTAAGGCAGCCACAGATGCTGGTATCGATGTTGCGCCAGCATTCTCCTTCTCGGCGACGATTCCAATCGTTGCAGTCTTCGCAACCACGGCGATCTTCAGCTACTGGTCCACTTTTGTCGGTGGTGAGTTGCGTCAGGCCTCTTCTACGAAGACAGCTCGCAACATGGCGCTCGGCGGCATTATCCCGCTGATCGTGGTCGCGATTTTCACTGCGATCTTTTTCCGTGGCTACGGCAGTGACTTCCTCCGCGCAGCCCAAGCCAACGGGCTTCCTGAGGGAATCGCTGGCCCTGGTACGTCGATCTTTTACCTGAGTTCAATCGGTGTCGGCAATGTCGCCTTCGCGGTGATCATCTTTGTTTTGTACATGGTCTTCTGGCCGCTCTTGATGTACATCTCGACCTTGCAGCAGACACGTGCCATTTTCGCCATGTCCTTTGATGGCGTGCTGCCACAGGGTGTCACCAAGGTCAACTCTCGCGGGTGCCCGTGGCTCGCGCTCGTGATCTCGTTGATTGCGTCGTACATCGTCTTTATCTACTCAATCTGGAACGCAACTGGTTTCTTCCAGGTGCTCGTCTATGCGTTGCTCGTGCAGTTGATTGCAATGGCACTTGTCGGATTGGCGGGCGTGCTCGTT
>SHUX01000102.1 GCA_009694475.1 Thermoleophilia bacterium | reverse complement strand
CCTCGCCCCAGGCGAAGGCGATCAGTACCGGGCGGGGAAGCGCGACACCGACCACATCGATGCGGACGGTCGGTGTCCCGTGGAGCCCCACGAGCAACCCAATCGTCGCGGCCTGTGGGGAACGATTGAAGACCTCCGCGGCAATGCCCGCGAGATAGACCTCGTCGGACTCCCGGCGCCGCGCACGCAAGATCGTTGCCTGCGCGGTCTGCGACTCGTCAACGTCGTGCTGGAGTTGCTCTAGGCGCCGCTCCGCCTCTGCAAGCGCAACTCGAACGGCCGCCCCCTCGGCCTCGGCATCGGCGAGGCGTGCGGCCAGCGTCTCAAGCTCGGCTTCGCGATCCGAGGAATCGCCGCGGGTGTCTTCAAGCCGCTCAACGGTCGTCTCGAGTTGCGACTGGAGCGTATTGACCTGTGCCTTCAGTGTCCGCACCGTGCGATCAGCAGATTCGACGGGAATTACGAGCGAAATCGGCTCGTCGTGGCGTTGCCAGCCATTCTTGTCGGCTCGCTCCACGCACAGCGAACAGACCTGCACCGTCGAGGAGGAACGCGGCTCGGTATAGGTGACGGCCTGCTCGCCCGTCAGGAGATTGCGTCGGCAAATCACACATTGGATGTCGTTTCCATGGAGCATGACAAACCGATGCTACCGAATACGTCCCTGCCAGAGGCGGGACTTCACCTCTGCGCAGACTATTTAAATGGGAATAATCCGCACGTTCCCCAATGGAGGGTTGGAAACTATGGGTCCCACTGAAGTCACAACATATGTGCTTATCTCGTTTATTGGGTACATCATCGTCGGCATTCGCCTGATGAACCTCTGCAACGCCGCTGGCGTTTCGAACGGGTGGTTTGCCTTCGTACCACTGCTCAACATCACGCGTTGGGCTCGGCTCGCCGGCAAGAACCCTTGGCTCGTCCTGCTGTTCTTCGTTTTCTACATCCCGGGGTTGATTCTCTCGTGGTTGATTCTCTCGTTTATCTGGCTCAACAAGATCTCCGAGAACACCGGTACGAAGTCGCCGTGGTTATGGGTCATTCTGATCGCTGTGATTATCGGCCTCGGCAGCGCGACCGTACTCCACGGCACGACGCATCTGATCATCTCGTTGGTGCTGGAGGTTGCTGTGATTGCCGCACAGTGGATGATCTTCGATCCGACTAAGGCAACACGCTCGTCGGCAGCCACGGTCTAACCAGACCCTACGCTCTGTGAGCCCTGAGGGGGTGGTGCTCCGGCGCTGCCCCCTCAGTCATTTCTGCTCACCCGTGGCGGTAACAACCCGCGTCAATGCCTCGCTGGCTGCGTTTAGATGGCCGACTGTGCGTCGTCTTGCGCAGTAATGCGACCATCCGCAACTGCCGCTTGGAGAGCGGAGTAGTCCTGCTTGTTCTGGTCGGCGTAGGCAGTAGCAAAGCTGGTGAGTGCGCTCTCAAAGCGGTTGGGCGAGCCAAGATACGCGGCGATCGCGACGCCATCGCCCGAGCGCGCATGAGCCTTCGCCAGTGTCCACGCGCAGACCTGGCCGTAGCGCAAGAGCAACCGCTCACTCATCTTCTCAACATCCGCCGAGCCCTTCCAGTCACGCAGTTGTCGCCAGTAGTAATGACGTCCCTGCGGACCAGTCGCCCAGCCGAGAAACGCATCACTAGCCGACTGCATCAGCCGCTGGCCGGCAACCACTCGCTGGCCAGGGTTCTCATAGTGCGACGCGGTGAGATACGGCTCGAGGGCAGAGGACCTCGCCTCTTTAACCTGGAGAAACAGCAGATCATTCTCGTCAACACCCTGCATCAACACGATCACGCAGCGCGTGCCGACAGAGCCGACACCAACAACTTTGAGCGCCGAATCGACGTACGTGTAGCGATCGAGCAAAACCTTGACGTCGTCACGGACGGACGCCCGGTACTCGAGAAAGGCTTCTCGCACGAGCCCGGTCGGATCGTCGCCGAGCAGGTGGGTGACATCGGTGAGTGGCACGATCAATGGCGGCTCGGCCACGATGCGCCGCTGTCCATCGACAACCTCCGTAAAACGCGCGACCGCATGGAGATGGTCTTTCCCGCGCGCGTTCGGCGACAGAGACAGCGTACGCACGCCAGTCGTCATCCGCGACCGACTGCAAGGCGACGTCGACCTCAAGTTGACGGTGCCATGTCTCAAGCGCCGTCAAATCAGCAAATTCGCGCATCGCCGTGCGGTAGCGCTCGGCCGTTGCAAACGCGATCTCACGTTGGCGTTTCGGCTTAAAGCCGCGGTCTCGTGCGGCAACCACGACACTCGCAACAAGGCGCTTGACGTCCCACTCAAAGGGGCCCGGTAGCGTCTCGTCAAAGTCGTTAAGGTCGAAGATGAGTGCGCGCTCGGGTGATCCGTAGACACCAAAGTTGAGCAGATGCGCGTCGCCACAGAGTTGAACGGTCAGGCCAGACGATGGCGCGAAGGCGAGATCGTGCGCCATCAGAGCAGCGGTGCCGCGATAGAAGGTGAAGGGCGAGCGCAGCATGCGGCCATACCGAATCGGCACCAGCCACTCGAGGCGCCCCGCATCCTGCTCGCCAATCAGCGCGACGGCGTCACGCCCAACGAGCGCAGAACCGGTCTCGGCGAGTCCTGCGAGTGGCAGGGTTGCGCGGACGGCTTTCCCCAACGCTCGACGCTCTAGGCGCGTAATGTCTGCGGGCCATTGTCGGGTGGCGTCGCTCATGTCTGCAGTCTAGTGTCGCGGCTGCAGCAGCGCCCAGCACGCTGCACTCCCCAAAGTGGAGCCAGTCGGGATCGAACCGACGACCCCCTGCTTGCAAAGCAGGTGCTCTCCCAGCTGAGCTATGGCCCCAGGACGGCAGCATGGTGCACGCGGCACCCGAACTGCGTCCGAGATACTACCCGACCCCTGCCGAACGCCATGTCGCCCAGCCGTGACGATAGTGTTGTGGCACCGAACCGATTACGGTGCGTGGATGCAACGAGCCTTCGACCTCAGCGGACGGACCGCCCTGATCACCGGTGCCGGATCGGCCGATGGGATTGGGTTCGCGACGGCACGACTACTCGTGCAGCAGGGAGCAGCGGTTGTCCTCGCGGCAACGACAGAACGCGCCCATCAGCGTGCGGCAGAACTACGCGAACTCGGGGCGGTTGCAACGGGCATCATTGGCGACCTCTCGCACGCCGAAGTCGCAACCGCTCTTGTTGATGCCGCAGCCGCGACGCTCGGTCGCCTCGATATCCTCGTCAACAACGCTGGCATGACCCAGACCGGCGAGGCGCTACCCGAGGGATTGTTCACGGACCAGCCGCTCGCCGACTGGGAGCGCCAGTTGCAGATCACGCTGATGACTGCGGTCTACACTACGCGCGCGGCAATCCCCCACATGCGTCGCAATCAGTACGGGCGGATTGTGATGGTCTCGAGCGTTACCGGTTCGATGGTCGCCATCGCTGGCAGTAGCGCGTACGGCACGGCCAAAAGTGGTGTTGATGGACTGATGCGAGCAACGGCAGTCGAGGAGGGACGCAACGGCATCACCTGCAACTCTGTCGCGCCCGGCTGGATCCAGACGGGGTCGGCTCTGCCCGACGAGATCGTGGCCGGGAGTCATACGCCGATTGGGCGTCCCGGCAGCCCCGTTGAGGTCGCGGCAGTCGTCGCCTTTCTCGCCAGTGCGGAGGCGTCGTATGTGACAGGCCAGCCGTTTGTCGTCGACGGTGGCAACACGATCCAAGAGCTCAAGGTCGCCGGCCCACGCGGCTAGCGCCCTATGTCTCCCAGTCGAACTCTCCCGAGGCCTGCGTGTCGGACCAGCCGGTCTCTTCGGTCGCATCGGCCGTGGTGTTTGTCTCCCAGTCGAGGCGGACGGCGGGGTGCTCGCCCGTCTCTTCCTCTTCGATCCGCGCGCTGTCTTCGGTCTTGAAGAGCGCGTGATTGTCGAACGGATCGGCGGGAATAAACTCTTCGAGCGGCATATCCTGCTCAAGACCAGAGTTCTTGCGCTTGAGTGCGAGATGTTCCTCGATGATCGAGGCGAACAGCGTCTGGTCGTCCGACATAGAGACCTCCTTGGACGGTTTTTCCTGCTGCGACGCTGGGAAGTCTACCGCGCACCCGTCGAATCTGCTGGGATTGACGACGAATTGTGACAGGCGCAGTACGCTGCCCACATGCCTAAAGCCGCTCCGTTGAGCGAAAATGCGTTGGCGCGGATTGTTGACGAGGCAATCGCGATCTGCGCGGTTCCTGCCCCCACCTTTGCGGAGTCCGAGCGTGCTGCGCTCGTGTCAGAACTACTGTCCAGAGCCGGTTTGCCGTCGACGATCGATGCCGCAGGTAATGTCATCGCACGCAGTGGCGGGGATGGTCCAGCACTCGCCTTGGTCGCCCACCTCGACACTGTCTTTCCTGACCTGACGGAGATCCCGGTGGTGCGCGATGGTGTTCGGCTGACGGGTCCGGGCATCGGTGATAACGCACTCGGGGTTGCGGCGATGCTGCACGTGGCGCGTGTGTGCGCGGCGACACCGCCGACCCGACCCGTGCTGTTCGTCGCGACGGTTTGTGAGGAGGGGCTTGGCAACCTTCGGGGGGTGACCGCGCTGTTGGATACGGAGTCGATCCGCACCCTGATCGCCGTCGAGGGCCACGGCATTGACTGCCTCGCCGTCGGTGGTGTCGCCTCAATGCGCCTACGTGCCGAGTTCTCGGGTCCTGGTGGACACTCGTGGAGCGACCGTGGGCGCGGTAGCGCAATTCATGCTCTGATTGAGGCTGGCGAGCGAGCACTTGCAGCAGCTCCACCCGCGGCTTTCAACATTGGTGTGATCGAGGGCGGTACGACTGTCAATGCGATCGCGCAATCGGCCACGATGGTGGCCGATATTCGCCACGGCGATCCGCAGGTTGTCGACGCTGCCCGCGCCCGCGTGGAGCGCGCATTGGCTGCCGCGCTGCCCAGCGATGTGAGCGTAGAGATTCGTCTCGTCGGCAATCGGCCTGGTGGCTCGAACCGCCCGAACGACCCGTTGGTCGAGGCGGCTCGAGCGGCACGCACTACCGTCGGGTTGGGCCCTGCCGATGAGATCTTCGCCTCGACCGACGCTAATGCGGCATTTGCACGCGATATCCCAGCGGTCGGCATCGGCATCACGCGCGGCGACTTCGCTCACCGCGAAGACGAGTGGATCGCAGTGCCACCAATTGCCCTCGGGGTTGCCAGCCTGCTCGAACTGGTGCGCCGCCTCGACTAGCGACGGTACCAATTGACCATGCGCCATCCAGACCCACCCGGGATCCTAGGAGGACATGACAAGTGCGCACTTGTCATGTCCTCCTAGGATCTTCGTCGCAGAGTTGATGGCGCCGGTGATTGCTGTCGCAACTAACCGAGCAACCCAGCAAATGACTGAAAAGCACGGTAGAGTGATGAGTACTTGCACGTCTGCTGTCTCTAAGGGAGATTCTCCGTGATCGCTGTCATCGTCATCGTCGTCATCGTCATCGTTCTCGCCGTGATCGTTGCGGGCACGTACAACGGTCTCGTTCAGGCACGTAACCGTTGCGACGAGGCCTGGAGCACCATCGATGTCCAACTCAAGCGCCGCCACGACCTGATCCCGAACCTCGTCGAGACCGTTAAGGGCTATGCCTCGCACGAGAGCGAGGCCTTCGAGAAGGTCAGCAACGCCCGTGCCGCTGCGATGAGTGCAAAGAATGCTGGCGAGAGCGGCGTCGCTGAGGGCTTCCTCAGCCAGGCGCTCGGAGGCCTGTTCGCAATCGCGGAGGCCTACCCGCAGTTGCGTGCAGTCGAGTCGTTCACGCAACTCCAGGTCGAGTTGTCGAACACGGAGGATCAGATCGCTGCCGCCCGCCGCCTCTACAACGGCAATGTGCAGACGTATTTGACAAAGATGCAGCAGTTCCCCGGTGCCCTAGTTGCCGGTCCGTTTAACTTCGAGACGCGCGACCTCTTCGAGCTCGACGTGCCGAGCGATCGCGAACCCGTCAAGGTTGACTTCTCCGCGTAGGACAGCCCGCGCCGCCGATCGTCGTAATTCGGGTATTCTGCTCCCTCACGGGCCCGTAGCGCAGTTGGGAGCGCGCCTGGATCGCACCCAGGAGGTCGGCGGTTCGATCCCGCCCGGGTCCACTTCTCAGCCGGCCACATCGCGCCGGCTGAGCATGAGGAGGCAGCGTGGACGGACTCATCGCAGGACATGACATTGGCACCGACCTCGCCTTGCAGATCATCGCTGCAGCCCGCGAAGAGTCTGTCCGCCAGGGACACCTGATGTCGATCGTCGTCGCCGACCGCGCCGGCAACCCCGTCGCCAGCGCTCGCATGGACGGCAGTGCTCTCGGTGCCTACTTTATCGCCGTTGACAAGGCCTATTCGTCCGCGCTCTGGAACTGCCGCACCGGCGAGATGGCCGACGTCAGCCTGCCCGGCAACGGCGACTGGGGCTTTGATAAGACCATCGGTGGCCGCATGATCGTCTTCGCCGGTGGCGTCTCCGTGCGCAAGGACGGCGTCCAGATCGGTGCGCTCGGCATCTCGGGCGCGCTCAGCGAGGAGGACGAGGCCGTCTGCCTCGCCGCCCTCGCCACTCTCGACCTCGAGGGGTAACATCGAACGATGGACGTCATCCTCGTCCGTCATGCGATTGCCGACAAGCGCGACGCGAACCGCTGGCCCGAGGACGCGCTGCGACCACTGACCGACCACGGGCGCGAACGCTTCGCACCGGCAGC
>SHUX01000101.1 GCA_009694475.1 Thermoleophilia bacterium | reverse complement strand
AAGACGGCCGTGGCCTGAGGGTTCTGCTCGGCATCGATTGAGACGAGCGTGCAGGCGAGGCCGTGGTCTTCGATCGCCTCGGCAAGGTCGGTCACATAGGTTGCGCTTGGGTCTTGCTCACCGGCATGCAAGACGACCACGATGGGGCGTTCGAACGAGGCGTCGAAGACGTCACGCTGAAAGGTCTCGTCCGTTACGGTCTGCGCGATCACGTCGGGATGCTACCGGGAGCGCGGCGCTAGTACAACGCCGAAGCAAGCCGTTTTCGATAGGTGAGGACGATCGGATCGTCGACGGCGCGTTCGGCGAAGATGCCGATCATCACCCGACGGACGCGGTCCTTGCGTGCATCGTCTGCTCCTGGCACCACGTCGAGCATTGCCTGCAACGAACCCTCCGGGTCGCGGGCGAGTGATTCGAGCGCGCGGGCGAGTTCGGGATCCAGGTCGGGCGTCAGCACGATCTCGGCGCAGGCCAGCAAACCATCGGCCTGGGGTGCATGGCGGGCCGGTTCGAGAACCGCAATTGCCTCGACGGTCTCGCCACGGGCGAGCAGGATCCGGGCGAGCGCCATTGCGGCATCAACGTTCTGATCATCCTCGGCGAGCACGGCACGTAGCGATTCCTCGTCGTTCGCCTCGACGGCGACCTCGGCTTCGGTCGCGGTCTCGGCTGGCATGAGCGTGTCGAGGAAGGCCTCAACGTGTGAGGGCTGCAGCAGTCCGACGAACTCGTTGATGACCTGGCCATTGCGGAACGCCTTGACGGCGGGGATGTTCTGGATTTTGAAGCTCGCAGCGAGTTGTGCGTTGGCTTCGGTGTCGACCTTAACGAGCTTGATCGCCCCACCACGGGAGGCGACGGCGGCCTCGATGATGGGTGCGAGCTGCTTGCAGGGCCCACACCAGTCGGCCCAGAAATCGACGACGACGGGAACGTTGTGGGAGGCCTCGATGACTTCGCGTTGGAAGTCGGCCTCGGTGACATCAACAGCCATGCCCTTATGGTAGGCGAGACGCGGCTCTGCCCGTCCGCTTTGGTGTTTCGAATGTCACCTGATTCGCGCACCCACCTCGATCCCGTACCCTGACCACGTGGTCAGCACCCGTGCAGCAATTCGACGCCTGAGCGTTGCGCGTGCGATCTCGGTGACGGGGTCGCAGGTCGCGATGATCGCGCTGACGTTCCAGATCTACGAGATCACGAACTCGGCTGTCTGGGTTTCGGCGGTCTTTCTTGCCACGTTCGCGGCGATGGGAATCCTGACGCCGATCGGTGGCTGGCTGGGCGATTCCTTTGACCGGCGCAAGGTGATGATCGTCTCCGATATCGGTGCGGCCGTGGTCTTTGCAGCCCTGGTTTTTGCGGATAAGCCGTGGATGCTGATTGCCTTGGCGCTGCTCGCGACGGCTGCGGAAATGCCGTTTTTGCCAGCGTCGCAGGCGGCGATTCCGAACTTGGCGGCGGACGAAGATCTTGCCTGGGCGAACGGGCTCGTCTCGCAGGCCTTCGCCCTTGGTATCACCGTTGGACCACTGATCGGTGGTGTGCTCGTCGGTGGGGTTGGTGCTGGCACGGCGTTTGGTATCAACGCAGTTTCGTTCTTGGTCTCTGCTGTGCTGGTCTGGAGTGTGCGTGGTCGCTTTCAGGAGCAGCGCCCGGCGGGTGCAGAGCGACGGCAAAAGGTGCGCTTTAGCGAGGGATTGCGGATTGTGTGGCAGATCCGCCTGTTGCGTCTCATCGTGTTGGCTGAGGTGGTCGCCTACAGCGTCGTTGGTTGGGCAATGGTTTCGGACGCGCCTCTGGCCAAGATCTTCGATGTTGGTGCGGTTGGGTTTGCCGCGTTGATCTCGTGTTGGGGTGCGGGCATGCTGATTGGTTCGTGGGGGATCGGCCGCTGGTTGGGTGAGCGGCGGATCGAGGCGAAGATCCTGCTGATTGGCATGCTGATTGACGGCGTGATGATTGCCTTTATGGGGCTGAGTCCGTGGTTTGTGCCGATTCTGATCGTCAGTGTGATTGGTGGCGCCGCTTCGGGGTGTGTCAACGTTGCGCGCCAGACGCTACTGCAGCGCGCTGTGCCGGATCATTTGCGGTCGCGGGTCTTTGCGGTGGCCGAGGTGACGGCGACTATCTCGTTCACGCTTGGATTGGCAGTTGCCGGCCCGGCGATCGAGTTGATTGGTGTGCGTCCGTCCTACGTTCTCTCGGGTGTCATCTTTGCGCTTGGGGCATTGATACTGATCCCGGTCGTGCGGCGCCCGGTCATCCAGTCACTTTTGCCATGACGTGGCGGACACGACAAGTGCGCACTTGTCATGTCCGCCACCAATAAACACTCGGCGCTTGCGGAATACATAACACCTGTGCGAATATTCGCACGTCTGTTTTGTTGAAGGGGGAGGAGTTGTCGATGTCTGTTACGCCGCGTGATCTTCAAGAGGAGCTTGTTGCGCTCGCACGCTCGTTTGCCCAGCAAGAGATCCGCCCCGTCGCTGCGCACTACGACGAGACGGAGGAGACGCCTTGGGAGCCCTTCAACAAGGCCTCTGAAATCGGGCTCACCTCCTACGATCTACCCGAGGAATACGGCGGTGGCGGCATCACCGATCTGACCACCGCCTGCCTGATCCATGAGGAGCTGACGTACGGCGACGCGCCGATTGGCAACTTCATCGGCTCGGCCTCGTTCTTCGCGGGCGTCATTGTCGAGCTCGGCACCGACGCGCAGAAGGCGCGCTGGGTGCCGCCGCTGTGTGGTCCCAAGCCCAAGCTCGGCGCGCTCGCAACGACCGAGCCCGAGGCCGGCTCCGATGCCAGCGCGATCACGACGCACGCCAAACCCGTCGAGGGTGGCTACCTGCTGAATGGCTCCAAGACCTGGATCTCGAACGCCGGCGTGGCCGCGTACTACCTCGTCTTCGCAACCGTCGCCCCGGGCACACGCTCGAAGGGCATTACGGCCTTCGTTGTCGAGGCCGGTGACGAGGGCTTCACGGTCGGCAACAAGCTGCATAAACTCGGCCAACGCTGCATTCCGACACACGAGATCTTCTTCCAGGACGTCTTCTTGCCGGAAGACCGTCGTATCGGCGACGAGGGCCAGGGCTTTAGTGGACTGATGAAGAAGTTCGACGAGTCGCGCGTGCTGCTTGCAGCGGGCGAGGTTGGGATGGGGCGCGCATCGCTCGACTATGCGGTCGAGTACGCCAAGGAGCGCAAGGCGTTCGGCTCTGCGATCCACACCAATCAGGCCGTCTCGTTTCGGCTCGTCGACGCGCGGATGAAGATCGACCAGGCACGGCTGATGGCACATCACGCAGCGGCGCTAGCCGACGCGGGTAAGCCGTTTAGTGCCGAGGCCGCGATGGCGAAGTTGGCCGCCTCCGAGGCCTGTTGGTTCTCGGCCTGGGCCTGCTGCCAGACGCTTGGCGGCTACGCCTACTCGCGCGAGTATCCAGCCGAGAAGTGGCTGCGCGACGCCAAGCTCGAAGAACTCTGGGAGGGGACGTCGGACATCATGCGTCTGATCATCTCCCGCGACATGTTCCCGCGCGTCTAGGCCGAAAGAGACCACTATGAACCTCTCGCTCAATGCCCGTGAAATCGAGATTCAGCAGCGTTCGCGCACGCTCTGCGACGACGTGTTGCTGCCGCTCGAAATCCCCTGTGACGAACAGGACGGCCTGTCGCCGGCGGAGTTGAAGGACGCCTATCAGGCGATCATCGACGCCAAGCTCAACGCCGTCAATATGCGCGAGGAGTGGGGTGGCCAGGGCCTCTCATTGTTCGAGCAGGTGTTGTCGCAAGAGCAACTCGGCCGCTCGACGAATGCACTCTGGGACATCGTCTGGCGCCCCGCCAACGTGCTCAAGTACTGCACACCGGAGCAGCGTGAACGCTTCTTGATCCCCGAGATCGCCGGCAAGCGCCGTTCGTGTTACGCGATCACGGAGGAGAACGCCGGCTCGGATCCGTCGGTGTTGGCGACGACGGCTGTCCGCAAGGGCGACGGCTTTGTGCTCAACGGCGAGAAGTGGTATGTGACGGTTGGGGACGTCGCTGATTATCAGATCGTGGTGGCCGATGTCCCGGGCGAGGGCCCCGTCTCGCTCTTGATCGACCGCGACCAGGACGGCGTCGAGGAGTACCGCCGTCCCCGCTACATGCACCATTTCGTCTACGAGCATCCGATCTTCCGCTACCACGACGTCGAGGTCAGCGCCGATCGTGTGCTGGGTGAGGTCGGCGAGGGTTACAACCTGACCAAGGAGTGGTTTATGGAGGAGCGCCTGATGATTGCGGCGCGCTGCCTTGGTGGAGCCGAGCGCTGCCTCGAGGATGCCTTTGGCTACGCCGTTGAGCGCGAGCAGTTTGGCGAGCGCATCATCGAGTTTCAAGGCGTCTCGTTTCCACTCGCCGAGGCCGTTGCGGATCTCGCAGCCGCCCGCGCCTTTACCTACCAGGTGGCGTGGGAGGTGACGCAGGGCACGCTTGATCCGAAGACGTTGCATGCGAAGGCGGCTGCGATCAAGTTGTTCGCCTCGGAGATGGCGAATCGTGTCGTCGACTCGTGCGTCCAGGTCTTGGGTGGTCGTGGCTATATGCGCGAGAACGCCGTCGAGCGCTTCTATCGCGATCTGCGCGTCGACCGCATCTGGGAGGGCACGAGCGAGATCCAGAAGGTCGTGCTGGTCAACGAGATGCGCAAGCGCGGCACGAGCCCCGTCGCCGCGTGGCCGAAGCAGGCCTGAGCACGCGATGCCGCGACTCTCGGTCGAGGAATTACGACGCGGCGAGATCATCAACGCCGCGATTGCGGTGATTGCTCGTGATGGCTACGAGGCGACGACAATGCGGGGACTGGCGGCCGAACTACAGGTGTCGACCGGGACGATCACGCACTGGTTTGCCACCAAAGATCAGGTTTTGGCTGCCGCATTGCAGGAGGCTGCCGAGCGTGTGGCGCGGCGAATCGACGCCGCTGTGCAGGGCATCGATGATCCCTTGGAGGTCTTGATTCGGATCGGCGAAGCGAACGTTCCGGATACACCTGAGGCGATCGCCGAGCAACGCGTCTGGACAGAGTTAGAGGCGCGGGCGGCCCGGACCCCAGCGCTGGCCGAACGGTATGCCGTGCTCTACGACGGGTGGCGTCGGCGCATCGAGCGCGTCGTCAAAGAGCTGCATCAGGATCACACGTTTGAGCCGATCGATGCTGGCCTTTGGGCACTAACGTATGCGACATTGATCGACGGTCTTGCGCTTCACGTGCTGCTCCATCCGGGTGCTGTGGCGCCCGAGGAGATGCGTGCTGCGCTCCGCGAGTACGTCCGCACCACCGTGGTGCGAGCGTAGGCTCAATGCTTTTGGTCAAGGCTGCAAAGCCACTGGACGTCCCTGTGTCACCCGCCACCGAACTCTTCCGTTGCCCGAAAGGCTAGGACCGGTAGGCGTCGGCGAACTGGCGTGCTGTGCGCGCAGAGAGTCCGTGGCCCTGTACGGCGAAGCGCATTGCATCGTCGTCGAGTGTTGCGGGTAGTTCGCCGAGGCGATCGCGAACGAGACGCTGGCAGATGGCGAGGTAGGCCGCTCGATCCTGGCGCTCGAAACGGATGCGCCGGCCAAAGCGGGCGGCCAGCGCGGCCTTCTCGCCCACGGTCTCAGCGGCATCGACGTCGTCGGAACGCTCGGAGTGTGAGGAGTGCAGCAGGTTGAGTCGATTCGAAGTGGCCCAGACCACGACGTTCTGAGGGCGCTGCGCAACGCCACCATCCAGCGTGGCGCGCAGGGCCCGGTCGAGACGGTCGGCATCGTCGACGACGAGATCGTCGAGAAAGAGGATCGTCTTCGGACCCTCACCACGCAACGCCAGCAGTGCGTCCTCGAGTGAGTCGAGCTGGTCGCGCTCGACCTGGATTAGGCGCACCCCGTTGTCGGCAAAGGCGGCAGCGCAGGCACGCACGGCCGCCGACTTTCCGGTACCAGGTAGGCCGTAGAGCAACGCGTCGTTGGCGGGCTGGCCGGCAATGAAGGCGGCGAGATCCTCGAGCAGCGGGGCGCGTTCGGCCTCATACCCCACAAGCTCGTCGAGGGAAATCGTGTCGGGGTCGGCGATCCCGACGAGTTCGCCATCGAGCCAGCGCAAGACGCGGTGCGTGGCCAATTCGCCGAGGCCCTCGCCGGCATGAAACGCGACCAGCGCGTCGGCGTGGCGACCCCAGTCGCCAGCGCTCGTAAGTGCCTGCAGCAGTGCGGCGGCAGCGGGAGGAGTGGCAGTTGGGTGGTCGAGGCCACGCTGAGCGCTGAGGGCGTCATCGAGACCGTGACGGGCGAGAATGCGAGCAGCGTCGCCATGGGCGAGGACGCCGAGGCGTTCCAATTCGGTGCGGGCGATGCCAACGCGTGGATCAGACGCCGTCAGGCCTCGACGAGCGGCGACGGCGAAGGGGCCTTCAGATTCGAGCACGGCCCTGGCGAGCGCCTCGGCAAACGAGACCTCGAGGGCGAGTGCGGCACGTGCCGTTTCGGCCGCGAGCAGCTCGTCGTCTGGTTGCGTCGCGAGGTCGAGCAGTGCGCCGACGAGCGCATCGTCGTGCAGATCGGCATAGGCGACGAAGGGCGTGATCACGGGCGTTCGTGCTGTGCCGGACGCCCCGCGCGCCGCATTGCCATGCCATTGAGCCCTTCGAGAAGCGTGCGGTGGCCGGCCATCGCGGTAATCGCAGCGTGGTCGTAGGGGGGCGATACTTCGACGAGATCGAAAGCCGCGACGTCAAGTTCGGTCGTCACCGTGCGGACCGCTCGCAGCAACTCGCGTGTTGTCAGGCCACC
>SHUX01000100.1 GCA_009694475.1 Thermoleophilia bacterium | reverse complement strand
CCAGCGCCGGTATTCGACGTGCGTGTCAGGACGACGCGGGCTCCTTGTGCCCGCAATAGCGAACGTACCAAGACCGCAACATCCCAGTTGTGTTGAGCCTCGCTGTAGCCGCTGTCGGTGGAGGCACCATCGGCGTCGCAGTCCTTCCAGAGCGTGCCGGCCCAAACCTGCTTGCCGGTGATCTCATGATGGCTGGTATTACCACCGTTGTGGCCTGGATCGATCACGACGGTCTTGCCCGACAGATTGCCGGCCAATGCGCTCGAACCCATGCAGGCAAAAGCCACCAGTGCGAAGACTGCAAGTCGGCGCATCTGGGTTAGCGCCGATCGCCAAGCAGTAGGGCAAGACCAGCCAAGACGGCAAAGACGAGCAGGATCACAATGATCACGACGCCAACACCAAGGAAGATCGGGAACAGCGCGACGAGGGCTTGGGTTAGCGCGAAGATCCACGTCAGCTGGCGCAGGCTATAGGGGAGATAGCGCGCGAACACGACATGGAGGAACACCGCACCGATCGCCACGACGAGCAGCACAAGCCACTGGCGCAGAACGTCACCAGGGCCGAAGCCGAGGGCGATCAGTTCGACGATCGCGATCGCGAGCGCGAGCTTGGCGCGGTGGCGACGAAGAAACGGGGTGGGTGCAGCACCCGTGGGCGGTGACGACGTGTACGACCACGTCTCTGACTGCACGACGCGAACGTCGGCGGGGTCTACGTCGATCCGCTTCACCGGATCCCCAGAGTGCTCGTCACGTTCCATTTTGCGTAGACTAGATTCGCGCTGGCGGTCTCTGCTTCCTCCTCCGTTGGGAAGATTCCGAATACGGCGGAGCCAGAACCAGAGACGGTTGCGGCCAACGCACCGGCAAACATGAGCTCGTCGCGTATCGCCCGACAGGCCGGCTCGAGCTGTTCGGCCGGCACGGCAAGGTCGTTCTCGATCACGTTTACGAGCTCGTCGAGTGTTGTCGGAAGGGCAACCGTGCGGGGCAGCGGGCGGTCGTCCGGGCGATACGCGGCGTAGACATCACGCGTCGCAAGCGGTTGGCCGGGATGGGCCAGCACGAGGTAGGCGCGGGGCAGCTCGCCCAGTACCTCGACGTGTTCGCCGCGCCCACGCGCCAAGGTGGCCTCGTCGTGGAGCAGGGCAGGAACGTCCGAGCCGATCAGGGCGGCGATGCGAGCCAGTTCACTGGGGATCAGCGGTGTCGGCAGGAGATCGTTCGCGAACCGCAGTACGGCGGCCGCGTCGGCCGATCCGCCACCAAGTCCGGCGCCGTGAGGAATGCGCTTATCGATGTGGACAGTGAAGCCCTCGTCATAGCCCGCGGCCTCGCAGAGCAATTCGAGTGCGCGCGTCACCAAGGTATCGCCGCCGGGCAATCCTGGGCAGGTCACCGTCGTCTGGGTGGCCGTGTCGATCAGGAGGACATCGGCGAGACTGACGCGCGCGATCAGCGTCACGAGTTCGTGGTAGCCGTCAGGGCGCTTGGCACCGACACGCAGCACGAGATTGACCTTGGCGCAGGCACGGACGATCGTCGGATCAGCAGTCATGCGGCCTCACTGCTGTCAATGCGGCGAGCAGCGGGAGCCAACCCTCGGGCTCAATCGCCTCGCCACGAATCCGGACGTCGTACCCGAGCTCGGCTAGCACCTGTTCGGTCTCCGGGCGCGTGGCGATCTTCGCCATCGCGATGCCATTGGCGAGCGTCTTGCGGCGGTGCGCGAAGCCCGCGTGGACGAGGTGGACGATGCGCTCCCAGTCGGGCGCTCGCTCGAGCCAGTCGGCACGGCGACGAAAGGCCAACAGCGCCGAGTCGACGCGCGGCGGCGGATCGAAGACCTCGCGGCCGACGGGGTGGAGATCTGTGCGCTCGCAGGCCAGTCGCATCAGCACGCTGACGGCGCCGTACGCGGGCGTCGAGGGCACTGCGAACATCCGGTCGGCGATTTCGCGCTGCACCATCACGCACCAGCGGTCAACAGCGGGGAGCTCGAGGATGCTGCGCAAGACAAGTGGCGTGGCAACGTTGTACGGCAGGTTCGCCACGAAGGCGGTGGGAGCAGGGGCCAGGTCGCCGAACGACACCCGCATCGCATCGCCCCAGGTCAACAAGACGTTGGGGTGCGCTGCCAGGACGGGCGCCAAAAGTGGTTCGAGCTCACGGTCAATCTCAATTGCCTGCACCGTCGCTGCCGTCTCGGCCAGCACAGTCGTCAGAATGCCTTTGCCGGGGCCGACTTCGAGTACCACGTCGGTGGCCAGAACTCCGGCTCGATCAACTGCCACGCGGGCCAGGTTTGGATCGCGCAGGAAGTTCTGCCCGAAGCGGGTCATGGCGCTAGACCGTAGGCCTCAGCGGCATTGCGCATCACCTGCTCGGCGAGTTCGTCGGCGTCAATACGACGTGCGGACGCGACGGCCCGGAGTGTGTCGATTACGAAGGCTGGTTCGTTCGGCGTGCCGCGGTGTGGCACGGGTGTTAGATAGGGCGCGTCAGTCTCAAGCAGGATCCGATCGGCGGGGCAGCGTGCTGCGGCATGCAGCAGATCTGTCGCCTTCGGGTAGGTGACGTTGCCGGCAAACGAGCACCACCAGCCATTCGCAAGCGCCTCGTCGAGTCGGTGTGGCACTGCGAAGCAATGCAGGATCACGCGCTCGGGTCCCTCGGCAACCAGCAGGCGAAAGCAATCGTCGTCGGCATCGCGGCAGTGGATCACGATCGTCTTGTCGAGTTCGCGGGCGAGCTCGAGCTGGTGACAGAAGGCGATCAGTTGCGCCTCGGGGGTGACATGGTCGCGAAAGTAGTCGAGGCCGGTCTCGCCGATCGCCACGCAGCGCGGGTGCTGGGCGCGCTCGCGGATCTGCGTCTCCAACTCGTCGCTCCACTGGTTGGCACTATTTGGATGGAGTCCCGCCGTCGTGTAGATGCCGGGCTCGGAGAGCAATGGCGTCACCGCCGCCATCTCCTCGGCGTTGGAGCCGATCGTGACCATCTGCTGGACGCCGATTGCACGGGCACGGGCGATCACCTCGAGCGCAGCGTCGGGGCAACTCGTCAGATGGGTATGCGTATCGATCAGACGACATCGCCCCCGAGTGGTTCCTCGATGCGCGGGAAGAGCGGGCCGGCGGGAGTGACGGCGACACCGGCCGTCAGCAGATTTGGTGCGGCCAACGTCCAGGCGACGTCGTTCGGTGCGCCGAGCGCAGTCAGGATGCGTGGCGCACTGTCGGGCAGCACGGCCGCGAGCAAAATCGCCGTCGCTCGCGTGCCATCAGCAAGCGTGTAGAGCACCGCATCGAGTTCGGTGGCCCGCGTTGGATCCTTGGCGAGCGTCCAGGGGGCCTGCTCCTCGACGAAGCGGTTGAGGTCGCGCACCACGAGCCACGCAGCATCGAGTGCCTCGGTCAATTCGAGTTCTTGGATATGGGTGGCGACGGCCGCGCAGGCAGCCTCAATCGCCGTTGCGATCGTGGCATCGCAGGCCGCGCTGGGCACGATACCACCGCGATACTTCTCGATCATCGCGGTGACGCGATTGACGAGATTGCCGAGGTCGTTCGCGAGTTCCGCGTGGTAGCGCTCGTGCACAGCGTCGTACGAGATGCCACCGTCGCTGCCGAAGCGGACGTCACGCAACAGGTAGTAACGCAACGCATCAACGCCGTAGCGCTCGATCACGGCGAATGGATCGAGCACGTTGCCGAGCGACTTGGACATCTTCGTATCGCGCACAGTCAGGTAGCCGTGGATCATCAGTCGCTGTGGCAGCACGCGGTTGGCTCCCATCAGCATGGCGGGCCAGATCACCGCGTGGAACTTGAGGATGTCCTTCGCAAGCAACTGCCAGCGCGGCGGCCAGTAACGCGCCGTCAGATCCTCGCCGGGTTGTGCGTAGGTGAGGGCAGAGGCGTAGTTGAGTAGCGCGTCGAACCAGACGTAACAGGTCTGATCGGGTGCCCACGGCAGCGGTACACCCCAGTCGATCGAGGCGCGCGACAGCGACACGTCCTCGAGACCGCCAGCGATGAAGGCGCGGGCCTCATTGAAGCGCGACTGCGGGCTGACAAAGTTAGGGTTGGCGTCGTAATGCGCGAGCAATGGTTCTTGAAACGCGCTGAGGCGAAAGAACCAGTTGGACTCTTGGAGCCATTCGGGCTTGGTGCCGTGGTCGGGACAGAGCCCTTCCTGCAGCTCCTCTTCCTTGTAGAACGCCTCGCAGCCCGTGCAGTAGAGCCCTTCGTAGGTGCCCTCATACACGTGACCATTGTCTTTCAAGGTCTGCAGAAAATCCTGCACGAAGGTCATGTGGCCTTCGTCAGTCGTGCGAATGAAGAAGTCTTGCGTGGCGCGGACGTCATCGGTCATGCGTAGGAAGTTCGCGCTATTGCGATCGACGAAAGCCTGTGGTGTTAGACCGAGTTCGGCCGCCACGCGTGCGTTCTTATCGCCGTGCTCATCGGTCCCGGTCAGGAAGAAGACATCCTCGCCGCGCTGGCGCATATGCCGCGCGTAGACGTCGGCGGCGATCGTGGTATAGGCGTGGCCGAGGTGCGGCTGCGCGTTGACGTAATAGATCGGCGTGGTCAAAAAGGTCGGCTGCACACCAATAGGGTATCGGCTGCCTCCCATTTTCCCCGGCACCTACGGGCGATAGAGGTCGCGCGTGGACTTGCCGGTCAGCCCAGCCACGAGGCGTGCTGCGTCCTTCGCGCCCAGCCCACGTTCGCGGAGCTCGGCCAACGCCTCTTCAATCGCGGTCGTCTCTGCGGTCGCTGCGACCACGGCCTCCAGCACGATCGTGATCTCACCCTTGGGAGCCACCGCAAACTGTGCTGCGAGTTCGGTTGCCGTTCCACGTGCGATTTCCTCATGCAGCTTCGTCAACTCGCGGCAGACGGCAACACGCCGATCGGGAGAGCGCTCGGCCACTACCGCGAGCGTGCTCGGCAGGCGATTTGGCGACTCGAAGGCAACCAGGGTGATGCCCCACGCATCGGCCGTCTCGAGCGTCTTACCGATCGCGGTCGAGCCGCGCGGGAGAAACCCGATGAAGGCGAAGCGGTCAGCCGGCAGACCCGAGGCGACGAGGGCCGTGGTCACGGCATCAGCGCCCGGCAACACCTCGACGGCAATTCCAGCAGCGATCACCGCGCGGACAACGGCACCGCCCGGGTCCGAGACGAGTGGCATCCCGGCATCGGTCGCAAGGCACACATGCTCGCCTGCCTGAAGTCGTCGCAGGAGTTCTGGTACCTGCGCATCTTCGCGATGAGCCTCGATCGAGAGCATGCGCACGGTGATCCCAAGGTTGTGGAGCAGGAGCCCGGTACGGCGTGTGTCCTCGCAGGCAACCAGGTCACAGGCGGCGAATGCGGCCCGCACGCGCGGCGTCAGATCATCGAGGTTGCCAATCGGTGTCGGGCAGATGGTGAGGTGTCCGGGCATACGGGGAGGGTACGCGGTCGTATCAGGGAATACCCTGTGAACTGATGTCTGATCGACCGTACAAGAAGTATCAGGGTGGCAAGGTCGAACCGAATCAAGAATTCGGCGCGTCGAACGCTGCGCCTGCCGTCGCACCTGAGCGACGTGGTGCGATCGAGTTGCCGGCTGCCGGTACGCCACCACCGATCGTGCCGCCGCGTTTTCGCCTTCGCTCCGGCCCTGGCTGGAGGCCGCGCCGTCGCCAGCCGCGCTCGCTGAAGTTCTGGGTGATCGCGATTGCCGCGATCGTGCTCTTTCTCCTCTTCGTCTGGCTCGCTCTTAGTCTTTTGGCTATGCGTAGTTCGATCTTGCAGGCCAACGATCGACTCGATCCACGGGCCCGCACTGCGCTCTCCCCGGCGGGCTCGATCCTTTCGGACCCCACCGCGATTCTCGTGATCGGCGTCGACGAGCGGGCCAACTCGGACACGCTGCAGGTGATCCGCTTCGATCCGCAACAGCAACTCGTCGCGACGCTGGCGATCCCACGCGACCTTCGTGTCGCCGTTCCCGGCTATGGCGATACCAAGATCAATGCGGCTTACGCTCGCGGTGGCGCGGCCCTAGCGCTCCAAACGGTGGCGGCCTATACCGGGCTCCAGATCGACCATGTCGTCGTCCTCGATTTCAATGGCCTGATCGGATTGGTCGATGCGTTGGGTGGCATCACGATCAACAATCCCCACAGCATTCGCTCGATCTTCGAGGCCACGCTGGTCAAGTTTCCCGCGGGCAGGATCACCCTCAACGGCACCGAGGCGCTCGCCTACTCACGCGTCCGCAAAAATATTCTCGACCCGTCCGACTCAGATGTCTCGCGGGGCCAGCGCCAGCAAGCCATCATCCAAGCACTGCGCTCCAAGGTGCTTAGCCCCGGCGGCATCTTGCGGTTACGCGCGGTCGCTGGCTCGATCAACGGCGCCTTCGCAACCGATCTGACGTTCGCACAACTGTTCGAACTGGTGTACGTCGATCAACGTGCCTCGCGTCGCCTCCGCTGCAACCTCGGTGGCACGCCAGCGCCACTGGATGGCCAGGACATGCTGATCCCGGACGGGTCCGGCAATCGTCGCGTGCTCGGGGAGTTTCTTGGCAATCAGGCGGTGCAGCCAGCGGCCTCACGGTCGATGTTCGCCGCGCAGTGTCACGCAGCGTAGATCGCCGCGTAGCGGTGTCGGTGTCACCAGTCATCGGCTAGGATCCACGCCGTTCGGCGGAGTAGCTCAGTTGGTTAGAGCAGCGGAATCATAATCCGCGTGTCGTAGGTTCGAGTCCTACCTCCGCTACTCCTGCTTGGGGCATTGTGTGGCGCGGCATCGTAGGCTTTCACGATGGAATCGCTCGACCGTCGT